>JAITIQ010000201.1 GCA_031279425.1 Accumulibacter sp. | reverse complement strand
CCCGCGCAGCGTCGAGGACGAATTCGGCGTGGTTCACGAATACCGCGACATCGCCTCGGGCGAAGCCTGGGAGGGCGGCCCCCTGCTCGTTTCCTGGCGCGACGCGCAGATGTCCGGCGACGGCTACAACGTGATCATTCATGAGTTCGTCCACAAGCTGGACATGATGAACGGCGAGGCCGACGGCATTCCGCCGCTGCCGGCCGGCATCTCCCGGCGGGAGTGGAAAGACGGCTTCTTCGCCGCCTTCGACGATTTCTGCCTCCGTGTAAACGAAGCCGAGGCGCGTTGCGAAGGGCAAGACGAGTCTTTCGGGGAAACGCTGGCGATCGATCCTTACGCATCGGAAAACCCGGGCGAGTTTTTCGCCGTGACCAGCGAAATTTTCTTCGAAACCCCGGAAATCCTGAAGGACGAGTACCCGGCGCTCTATGGATTGCTCAGCCGGTTTTACCGGCAGGATCCGCTCGGGCGGAAAAGCCGGTCACGTCGTCCATGGTAACGACGACGACCTGAGTGCCGAGGACATGGCGCTGGGGCGCAAACAGCAGCAGCGCGTGGAAGAGGCCTGGCGGACGATGAAAGGCGGCCTGAAGCTGCGTCCGGTGTATCACTGGGCGCCGGCCGCGTCGCATTCACGCTCACGTCGCCATCACGGTACTCTCCCTCTTGCTCGAACGTACGATCGAACATGCTTGTCAGGATACCTGGCGCAATATTCGGGACGATCTCAAGCGGATTCAGTTGGCCCTGTTGTTGAGCCCTCACGGGCGGGTCTGGCGGGTCGCCGAACCCTCCAAAGTCACAGCCAAGACATTGAAAACATTACAAATTTTCCACCATGCGCAGGCGGCAGTGCCGGCAGTTCGGCGGCCTGTCGATCCAGATCTTCCAGGGATGAACAGCTTGGCCGGCTCAATTCCGCAACCGGGGAAGATCGGGCGACAGAACCACGCGGCCAACTCCGCGCCTCGAATCATTTCGGCGTTTGTCCGCTCACCTCACATCGCTTCGTGGAAGCCGCATCGGGACGAGCAACGAAGACATGACGCCCATAACGGTCCTTGGTATGCGCACAGCATCGCCTTGGAGTTATTCCAAATTGCATCAGAAACGATATTTTTGCGGCTGTGCCGGAGGGGACGGCACCCTCTCCCGCCCCTGCCGGGGCACCCTCCCCCGCCGGGCGTGGGAGGGGAAAGCAAGCGGCTGTGGGAGGGAGCAGGCGGCTGCGGAGGAAGGCCAAACGCCTGCGGGTGGAAAGAACCCGCCACTTCTTTTCCCCTCGCGCCCCGCAGGGGGAGGGGGTGGCCGAAGGCTGAGAGAGGGCCGTTCCTCCGGAGCGAGGCGACGCATATTTGTCCCACGCTCGCGCCATCATCGCTGGCCGGCGATACTTGGCACCACGCGCCGGAACGATCCGGATTCCTGCCATCTTCATCGAGAATTGGAATTACACCGTCATCTCTTGTTGGAAGGCAATGGATTCAGGCGGACAACAGGCAAGAGACTCGCTTGCCAACGTACAGGAATGAGACCATTCTCCATGCGGAAATATCGTGACTTTCTTTTTAATCGCCCTGAATCGCTTTCAACACGGCGATCACGGAGATACGGAGAGCATGGATTTTCCCTTGCTTTCCTCCGTGATCTCCGTGCCTCCGTGCCCTCCGTGTCGAGAGAGGTTTGCGTTCTTTCCGCTGATCACCTCGATGAACACGTCTTCCAGATCGGTCACGGTCAGGCGCATGTCCTTGAGGAGGCATCCCGCTTCACGCACGGCGGCGAGCAGCGGCTCGACCTCGTCGAGGGCGCCGAGCTGGAAATTCAGAGTACCGTCGCACGAAGCCCGTTGCGCGAGCGCGGCGGGCAGCCTGTCGCCGGCCTCGACCCGCAAACCCAATTTATACGCGGAGAAGCGTTCCAGCAGGGCGCGCGTCGAATCGAGCGCGACGACGCGCCCCAGCTTCAGCATGGCGATTCGCCCGCAGAGCGCTTCGGCTTCCTCGAGGTAATGCGTCGTCAGGATGACCGTGTGCCCCTCGTTGTTGAGACGTCGCACGAATTGCCACAGGCCTTGGCGCAATTCCACGTCGACGCCCGCCGTCGGCTCGTCGAGCACGATGACGGGCGGTTTGTGCACCAGGGCCTGGGCCACCAGCACGCGCCGTTTCATGCCGCCGGACAGTTGGCGCATATTGGTTTCCGCCTTGGCCGTGAGATCGAGGTTGGCGAGGATCTCGTCGATCCAGTCGTCGTTTTTGCGCAGACCGAAATAGCCGGACTGGATACGCAGGGTCTCGCGCACCGTGAAGAATGGATCGAACACCAGTTCCTGCGGAACGACCCCCAGTTGCCGGCGCGCCTGGCGATACTCGCCCTGCACGTCGAAGCCCATCACTTTCATTTCTCCGGAATCGGGACGCACCAGGCCGGCGAGGCAGGAGATCAGGGTGGTCTTGCCGGCGCCGTTGGGGCCGAGCAGGCCGAAGAATTCGCCGCTGCCGATTTCGAGACTGATCTCGTCCAGCGCCTGGACGTTGCCGAAACGCTTGACGATTTGCCGGACCGAAACGGCGACGTCCATGGCATCCACGCGAAAGGCGGCGTTCAGGCGAGCGGCAGCGATTCGGCGACGCCGTACAGGCCGGCGAGGCTGATGAGGCCCGGCGGAGGATGGATTACGGAGAGCGTCCGCCCGCGCGCCGCGGCGGCGCGCCGCAGCGCGAACAGGACGGCCAGCGCCGAGGAATCGGCCTCACGCACCGAGGCCAGGTCGAGCCGCGCCTCGCCTTCCGTCTCCACGTCCAGAAGACCACGCCCCGCTTCGAGCAGGGCGCGCGCGTTGGCGACGACCATCGGCGAAACCACCCGATAGACCTTGCCGTTCCTGTCGATCATTTCTTTCCGGCCTCGAGCTGTCTGTTCTTGTCGGACAGCATCTTGATCAGACCGTCGACACCGTGGGCGCGCACTTCCTGGGCGAAGGTGTCGCGGTAGTTGGTCACCAGGCTGACACCGGTGACGATGACGTCATAGACCTTCCAGCCGTCCGGCTGCTTCTCGACCGAATAGTCGAGCCGGATCGGCTTGCCGCCCGGCTGCGCGATTTCCGAGCGCACGGTGGCCTCCGTGTCGTTCGGCTGCATCCGGGTCTGCTTGTAGCTGACCGCCTCGTCCTTGTACCCGGTCAGTGCGTTCGAGTAGGTGCGCACCAAGAGCGTCCTGAATTCATCCGCCAGCCGCTTCTGCTGCTCGGCGGTGGCTTTCCTCCATTCGCGGCCCATGGCCAGCGCCGTCATGCGCTGGAAGTCGAAGTGCGGCAGCACCTTGGCTTCGACGAGCCGGATCGCCTTTTCCGTATCGCCCCCCTGGATGTCCTTGTCCTGGCGGACGACGGAAAGGACTTCCTCGGTGATCTTCCTGATCATCGCGTCGGGCGAATTCTCCTGCGCGCAGGCGCAAGACAGGGCGAGCAGCCAGCCCGCCAGCAGCGGGACCAGGCATTTCATGGCCGCGGCCTTTCCGAAAAACCTATTTTTCATTCTCTTCCCCATCGTCCTCGTCATCCTCGAGCGGCGGCGGATCGCCGTCATACACCGCGTCGCGCCGCATCTGGAAATAGGCGTTGCGAATGTAGCTGTACTTGTCGAACGCCGCCGCCTCGATGACCTTGTCGGTTGGCAGCAGGCTGGCCCGCGCATCGATGAGACGCACGCCGTCCAGGCTGTTGCGCACGCGCACGTCATGGATGTACTGGATCGGATCGGCCGACATGTCGGCTGCGAAGCCGATGGTATCGCGCACGTTGCTCGGGCCGACGATCGGCCAGTACAGATAGGGCCCCTCGCCGACGCCCCACTTGCCCAGCGTCTGTCCGAAATCCTCGGTGTGCTTTTCCAGCCCGAGGTGGCTGGCCACGTCGATCAGGCCGACGATCCCCATCGTCGAATTGACCAGCACGCGCGCGGTGTCCGAGGCGCCCTCGGTGATCTTTCCCTGCAGGAGATTGTTGACGGCGGTCCACACGTCGGCGATGTTGCCGAAGAAATTCCCGATGCCCGTCCTGACCGGACCGGGGACGATCGCATCGTATCCCTGGGCGACCGGCTTGACCACCACGTCGATCCCTTCGTTGACCGAGAACATGACCCGATTGAACCCTTCGAACGGATCCCCGGGGTTGTCCGCCGCAACGCATCCCGCCGGACCTGCCATCGCTGCGCATGTGGCCAGCGCGGCGGCGCAACGCTTGACACCGGGACGTTTCATCAACTGCCTCCTTTCGGTCACTTGCTTTCGATATGCTCGGACGCCTTGCTGAACATGAACTGGCCGATCAGCTTTTCCAGCACCACGGCCGACTGCGTCTTGGCAAACGTGTCGCCGGACTGCAGCATCCGGTCATCGCCGCCGGCATCGAGTCCGATGTATTGTTCTCCGAGCAGGCCCGCCGTCAGGATCGAAGCGAAGGTATCCCTGGGAAACTGATAGCGGCTGTCCATCTTCATCACCACCACGGCCTCGTAGGTCTGCGCATCGAAATGAATCTCCGCCACCCGGCCGACGACGACGCCCGCGCTCTTCACCGGGCCGCGCGCCTTCAGGCCGCCGATGTTATCAAACTTGGCAGTGAGCGAGTACGTTTCGGCGAAACCGGCCGACGAAAGATTCCCCACGCGCAACGCCAGGAACAGGATGGCGGCGAAGCCGACGGCGACGAAAAACCCCACCCACAGATCAAGCAGCTTGCGATTCATCAAACCCCCCGGAACATGAACGAAGTCAATACGAGATCCAACGCCAGGATGGCCAGCGCCGAATACACCACGGTCCTCTTGATGGAAGCCGAAACGCCTTCGGCCGTCGGGACCGCGTCGTAACCCTCGAAAACCGCGATCAGCGAGACCGCGATGCCAAAAACGAAACTTTTGACGATTCCGTTCCAGATGTCGAGACGAAAATCCACCGATCCCTGCATCTGCGACCAGAACGCCCCCTCGTCGACGCCGATCAGCACGACGCCGACCAGATAGCCGCCAAATACGCCGATGGCCGAGAACAGCGCCGCCAGGAGCGGCATGGAAATGACCCCGCCCCAGAAGCGCGGCGCCACCACGCGCGCGATCGGGTTGACGGCCATCATGTCCATCGCGGTCAGTTGCTCGGTCGCCTTCATCAGGCCGATTTCGGCGGTGATCGACGAGCCGGCGCGCGAGGCGAAAAGCAGCGCCGAGACGACCGGGCCGAGTTCGCGGGTCAACGACAGCGCGACCAGTACGCCGAGCGCTTCGGAAGAACCGTAGCGCTGCAGGGTTTCATAGCCCTGCATGCCGAGCACCATGCCGATGAACAGGCCCGAAACGAGGATGATGAGGAGCGACTGGAAACCGGAAAAGTAGATTTCGCGGATCGTCAGGTGCAGACGGCGGAACGACTGGCCCGAACAGGCCAGGATCGTGGTGAAGAAACGGGCCGCGAAACCGAGCGTCTGGAAGGCGCCGCTCAACGCGTGCCCGAGGGAGCGGAGCAGCTCGATCATGCCGTCACGCATGGACGTCACCCCGCATCAGCTCCTCCTCGAAAGGAGGCGCCGGATAGTGGAAATGCACGGGGCCGTCGGCCTCGCCGAAAACGAACTGGTGCACGAAGGGATCACTCGAAGCGCGAATTTCCCCGGGCGTTCCCCGGGCGACGATCTGGCCGTCGGCAACGAAATAAGCGTAATCGGCGATGGAGAGCGCCTCCTGCACGTCGTGGGTGACCAGGAGCGTGGTGGCTCCCAGCGCGTCGTTGAGCCTGCGGATCAACTGGCCGATGACGCCCATTGAAATCGGGTCGAGGCCGGCGAAAGGCTCGTCGTACAGGATCAGCATCGGATCGAGCGCGATCGCCCGCGCCAGCGCCACGCGCCGCGCCATTCCGCCGGACAGCTCGGCGGGCATCAGATGATGCGCGCCGCGCAGCCCGACGGCGTTGAGCTTCATCAGCACCATGTCGCGGATGATCTCCTCGGGGAGATCGGTGTGCTCGCGCATCAGGTAGGCCACGTTTTCGAAGACCGAGATGTCCGTAAACAGCGCGCCGAACTGGAACAGCATGCCCATGCGCCGGCGCATCGCGTAGAGTTCATCGTGCGCCATCGCCGGCACCGACTGTCCGTCGACGAGAAGCTCCCCGCCAGTGGGCTTCAATTGTCCGCCGATCAGACGCAATAGCGTCGTTTTGCCGCACCCGGAATTGCCCATGATGGCGACCAGCTTCCCACGGGGAACCTCCATGTCGATTCCCTTGAGAATCGGGCGATCATCGTAGGCAAAACTGACGCCATTGATCCTGACCAAGCACTCCGTCGGCACGGCGTATCCTGAAGCGGAAAAAAACTGATTATATTCCAAAAGATATGCAGCCTGGAAAAGCACCCGTCCGGCGGGACCGTCGAGACACGGATCTCTCCGCGCGTTCCGCCCTGTATGCGCGGTTTCGCGCAGCTTCCGCATTATGAAATAATCGCTGAAGTTTTCTCTGCCGAGCCTGTCCGATAACAAGATTTCGTTTTTCCAGAATCCCCCCGCCCATGACCGACGCCGCGTCGACCGCCTCCGGATGGAAGCCGCTCCTGATCATCGTCGATGACGATCCGCTGATCACCGACATGCTGGCTCATTCCTTTGGCGCCTCCTTCGAGATCGTCACCAGCCACACCCGCGCGCACTGCATCCAACTGGTCCGGCAACTCAGGCGCCCGCCCGATCTGGCGCTCGTCGACTTGGGATTGCCGCCCTTCCCGCATCGGCCGGACGAGGGTTTCGCGCTGATCGCCGACCTCACCGGCATCTCGCCGGCGACCAGGATCGTGGCGTTTTCGGAACAGGGCGATGCCGGCAACGCGCGCCACGCCCGCGTGCTCGGCGCTATCGATTTCGTCGCCAAGCCGTGCCGCCCCGGCGAGCTGCGCGCCATTTTGCTCCAGGCATTGAGCTTTTCGACCCTGGAGAAAAAACCGGAAACGCCGCTTGCGGAATCGCTTATCGGAGAAAGCCCGGCGATCGAAAAACTGAAGCTGCAACTCGCGCAATACGCGGATTCGCCCTTTCCGGTGCTGATCGAAGGGGAGTCCGGCACCGGCAAGGAGATCGTCGCCAGAAATTATCTGCATTACCACACGCGGCGCGCCGGCAAGCCTTTCCTCGCCATGAACTGCGCCGCGATTTCGCCGACGCTGGTCGAGCCCACGCTGTTCGGCTACGCCAAGGGCGCGTTCACCGGCGCCGTGGCGGCGAAGTCGGGATATTTCGAGGATGCCGCCGACGGGACGCTGTTCCTCGACGAAATCGGCGAGCTGCCGCTGGAGCTTCAGCCCAAATTGCTGCGCGTGCTGGAAAACGGCGCCTTCCACCGGGTCGGCGAAACGCAGGAACGCATGAGCCGGGCCAGGATCGTCGCGGCGACCAACCGCGATCTGCGCCGCGAACTCAAGGCCGGCAACTTCCGCGCCGATCTTTATTACCGTCTGTCCGTATGCACCGTCAGCGTGCCGCCCCTGCGCGAAATGGGCGCCGATCGGCTGCTCCTGCTCGACCACTTCCGCCATCTCTGCGCGGCGCAGGCGCAGCGTCCGGCGTTCGAACTGGACTCCGGGGCGCGGCAGGTCTGGAGGCGCTACGGCTTTCCCGGCAACGTCCGGGAACTGCGCAACATCGTCATTCGCCTGACCGCCCGCTATCCCGGCAAGACCGTGGGCCAAGCCGAACTGGAAGCGGAGCTGGACGTGGACGACGCGCGGGACGAGGCGTGCGAGGCGCGCCGGGAAGAAGGCTCGGACGGTTCGCTGGAAGAGGCCATCGCTCGTCTCAGGCAGGCGCCGTTCTGCCTGGACCGGTTGCTGGCCGACACCGAACGGCGCTATATCGAAGCGGCGCTGCTGCTTGCCAACGGCAACGTTTCCGCCGCGGCGCGCCTGCTCGGCATTCGCCGCACCACGCTCTACAACCGCATGGAAGCGCAGGCGAAGGAGCAGTGATCGATATGAGGTGGTCTCGTGACGCGCCCATGAGCGCCGTACCTGCGGAGGTCGTTAAACAGATCCGGCTGGAAATCGTGATATCAAGCGCGCTTTTGCTGTTGCACTTATTGTTTCAGTTTCAAGTCGGCGGCGCCATAACTCAACCTCTGGAAAATCTGGTCTTCGGAGTATCCGGAATTTGCTTGACGGTACTACTTGTAATGACAATTGGCTGGAATGTTTTGCTCCTCGTCATTCATGTCAGGTACGTCATTGAGGACGAAGACCCATTTCCAATGGGAAGAATGCTAGCTGTTTGGTATCATCTGATTACTGAACACTGAATACTCCTCTGTCTTCCGTTCTCGGTACTCTGCAATGCTCAGCGTCGCCGACCACGATTTCATGGCGCGCGCCCTGCTCCTCGCGCGGCGCGGGCTGAATACGACCACGCCCAATCCCCGCGTGGGCTGCGTGATCGTCAAGGATGGACGGGTCATCGGCGAAGGCTGGCACCGGCGGACGGGCGAGGCGCATGCCGAAGTCCTCGCCCTGCGGGCGGCCGGAGCGCGCGCGCGGGGCGCCACGGCGTACGTCACGCTCGAACCGTGCAGTCATCATGGACGCACGCCTCCGTGCGCCGACGCCCTGATCGAGGCCGGAATGGCGCGTGTCGTGGCTGCCCTGCGGGACCCCAACCCGCAGGTCGCCGGAAGCGGGCTTTCCACGCTGGCCGCCGCCGGAATCGCCACGGAATGCGGGCTGATGGAAGCGGAAGCGTCCGAGCTCAACCTCGGATTCCTCTCCCGCGTGACGCGCGGGCGGCCCTGGGTGCGTCTGAAGCTGGCGGCCAGCCTGGACGGCAAGACCGCGCTCGGCAACGGCGCCAGCCAATGGATCACCGGAGCGGCGGCGCGCCGGGACGGGCACCGCTGGCGCGCGCGCGCCTGCGCCATCCTGAGCGGCATCGGCACGGTTCGCGCCGACGATCCGCAGTTCAACGTGCGCGGCGTGTCTACCGGGCGCCAGCCGCTGAAAGTCGTGGTCGACGCCCGTCTCGAACTGCCGCCCGGGGCGCGCGTGCTGGCGGAAGGCCAGGCGCTGATCGCCTGCGCCGGCGAGGACGGCGCCAAGGCCGACGCCCTGAAGCGGCGCGGCGCCGAACTGCTGTGCCTGCCCGACGGCGCCGGGCGGGTGGATCTTGCGGCGCTGATGGCGGAACTCGGCCGGCGCGGCATCAACGAACTGCACGTCGAAGGCGGCAGCCGGCTCAACGGGGCGCTGCTCGATGCGGGCCTGGCCGATGAGATTTTGCTCTATCTTGCCCCTTGCCTGATCGGCAGCGTGGCGCGCGGCATGTTCGATCTCCCGGAACTCGCCTCGCTCGACGGCGCGCGCCGGCTGTCGATCCACGACCTGCGCCGGGTCGGGGATGACGTGCGCGTACTCGCCCGTTTTCCGCGATCCGGCGAATGACCGCTCGCCGGAAATGGCCCGAGCGACGATGGGCCGGATTGGCGTGGAAGGATCATCCTGGAAACCGCGGTTGACCACTGATTTCTTCCCTTCAAGGTCAGACTTTCTCGACCTTCGGATCGCGTCCCAGCAGTTTTTCGACCGCTTCCTGGGCTGATTCGCCGTGGTGCAGGATGGCGTCGACCGCCCGGGTGATCGGCATGTCGATGTCCAGACGCCTGGACAGTCCGGCGACTTCGCGCGCGGTGCCGACGCCTTCGGCGACGTGGCCGAGTTCGGCGAGGATTTGCGGCAGGCTCCTGCCGACGGCCAGCGCCAGCCCGACGCGGCGATTGCGCGAGAGGTCGCCGGTGCAGGTGAGCAGCAGGTCGCCCATGCCGGCGAGTCCCATGAAGGTGTCCGAGCGTCCGCCGAGCGCGACGCCCAGGCGGGTGATTTCGGCGAGCCCCCTGGTCATCAGGGCGGCGCGGGCGTTGTGCCCGAAGCCCAGGCCATCGCTGATGCCGGCGGCGATGGCCATGACGTTTTTCACCGCGCCGCCGACTTCGACTCCGATCAAGTCGTCGTTGGCATAGATTCTGAGCCGGCCACCATGCAGTTCGGCCGCGACACGGCGAGCGAAATTGCCGTCACGCGAGGCCAGGGTGAGCGCGGCCGGCAGACCGCGGGCGATCTCCTCGGCGAAGCTCGGACCGGTGAGCGCGCCGCAGACCGTCGCGTCGCCCAACACCTCGCTCACCACCTGATGCGGCAATTTGCCGCTGCCCGGCTCGAAGCCCTTGCCGAGCCAGATCAGGGGGCGGCCGTCGAGAAAAGGATTCCCTGGGCTCCCGGCATCGCGCAATCGTCGCAGAACATCGCGCAGGCCGGCGAGCGGCGTGGCAACGACGAGGATCTCGGCGGCATCGACGACGGCGGCGAGATCGGCCTCGATGCGCACACGGGCGGGCAGGGCGACACCGGGCAGGAAACGCCGGTTCTCGCGCACCGCGAGCATCTCGCGGATCACCTCGGCGCCGCGCGCCCACAAACTCACTTCCTGCCGGGCGGAGAGAGCGACGGCCAGCGCGGTTCCCCAGGCGCCGGCGCCGGCGATGGCGACCCGCAAGGTTCAGAATCCCCAGACTTCGGAGGCGCGCGCGTAACCTTCCTCACCGTCGTCGTGGCGCACCCTGATCCAGCCTCCCGGCAGGGTTTCGAGATAACGGAGCAATACGTCCCGTTCCGCCCGGAAAGAGGTCGGAGCACCTTCCTCGGGCCTTTGCAGGATGTCGGCCTGCTCGGCTTTGACGATGACGGTGCGGTGGGGGGACAGATATTTTTTCTCGATCCAGGCCATCGTGCCGTCGGCGACACGCACTTTCACCAGGTTTTCCAAGCTGTATACGACCTCCACCGGGGTGTCGCGGCGGATGATGGAAGATTTGGTACCCTGCAGCGACGGCGTATCGTAGAGCACCGCCGCCTCGTTCACTGTCTGGTATTCGCTTCTCGCCGGCAGGGAAAAGCAGACGGCCAGCACCGGCAGGGCAAGAATCGGCAGTCTGCGCACGGCGATGCTCCTTGTCATACGAGAAAAATCAGGCTTGAGCCGCCTTGTTCTGTTCCTGGGCGCGCGCCGCGTACATGGCTTCGAAATTGACCGGCTGCAGGATGACCGGCGCGAAGCCGGCGCGGGTCACCGATTCGGAAACGGCTTCGCGCGCGTACGGGAACAGGATGTTCGGACAGGCGATGGCCAGCAGGGGCTCCAGATTTTCCTCCGGTATGTTGCGGACGCGGAACAGGCCCGCCTGCTTGACTTCGACGAGGAATACATTCTTTTCGTTTTTTTCGCCGATCTTGGCGGTGACCGTGACGACCAGCGTGACTTCGAAAATGTCGTCGCCGACTTTCGCGACGCCGGTCTGCAATTGCAGGGCGACTTCCGGATTCCCATGCTCCAGGAAGATGGTCGGCGCATTGGGCACCTCGATCGAGAGATCCTTGACGTAGAGTTTTTCGATGGAAAAAGAGGGGGTTTCCTGTTCGGCCATGATGAGGTCTTTCTGGTTGAGTGAAATATGACTGGATTCGGTATGCGGGTTCGGCGCGGGTTCAGCGCGCCTCCCCGGAGAGCAGCGGCAGCAGCCGGTCCGCCTGGTCGAGAGCGACCAGGTCGTCGTATCCGCCGACATGGGTGTCGCCGATGAAGATCTGCGGAACCGTCCGACGCGAGGTTTTTTCCATCATTTCGTCGCGCCGCGCGGCGTCCAGGTCGATGCGTATCTTTTCGATCCCGGCAACGCCTCGCGCCCGCAGCAGGCTTTCCGCGCGAATGCAGTAGGGGCAGACGGCCGTGGTATACATGAGGACACGCGGGGCGCTCATTTTTTCGCCCCCTTCCGGACGGGAAGCCCCGCCGCGCGCCAGCCGCCGATACCTCCGGCCAGCTGGCTGACCTTGCCGAAACCGAGCTTTTCGAGCCGCCGGCAGGCGCCAGCCGCGCGCGTGCCGGTCTGGCAGACGACGATCAGCGGGCTGTCCTTCAGATTGCCGATCTCGCCCGCGCGCGCCTCGAGCTGATCCAGCGGAATGTTTTGCGACTCGGGAAGATGGCCGGTGGCGTATTCGTCGGCGCTGCGCACGTCGATGACCCGCGCGTCTTCCCGATTGATCAGCAGGGTGGCCTGTGTCGGCGAAAGCCCGTTCCTGCCACCGCCACCGCGCACGGTGAGGACGATCAGGGCCGTGCCGCTGCCCACCGCGAGTAGCACCAGAAAAAGGTTCTGCTGAATGAATTCCAAGCGATGCTCCATCGAAAAAGTAGGGAAAACGCCGATCGGCCCGGAGCCCGTATTCCTTTGATCGCCGATCCGCATTGAGCCGGGCGAATCATTATAGAGTAATCAGCGGTTTATCGACATCCGCGTATGCGCCGGTCCGGTTGCGCCGGCCTGTCGGCGCCTGATGCCGGCCAAGGTGGTACACTGCCTCGATCTTTCGCCGCCGGACCTTCGGCTTTCATTCACAGAAAAATTGAGGACTGGAAGAATGGGGAACAGTATTCGTTTGGGGAAGGCGCTGATCGTGGCCTCGATCGCGGCAACGTCGGTGGGAATCGGCGCGCAGACCTGGCCGACGCAGCCGGTTCGCTTCGTCGTGCCGACGACGGCGGGAAGCTCGGTCGACGTCGTGGCGCGGCTCGTCGCCGAAAAACTCGGTGGACTGATCGGCCAGACGGTGATCGTCGACGACAAGGGCGGCGCCGGCGGCACGATCGGCGCGGACGCCGTGGTCAAGGCGCGCGACGGACATACTTTCCTGCTCGGCTACAACGGCCCGGTCACCGTGGCGCCTGCGCTGTTCGCCAAGCTGCCGTACGATCCGCGGCGCGATCTCACTCCGATCGTCCTGGCCGTGACTCAGCCCAACGTGCTGGCCGTGCGCGCCGACCTCGGTGTCGATTCGGTCCAGGATCTGGTGGCGCTGGCCAGGAGCCGCCCGGACAGGATCGATTACGCTTCGGTCGGCAACGGCTCGCTGTCGCATCTGGCGATGGAACTGCTCAAGATGAGGAGCGAGGCATCCCTGTTGCACATTCCGTTCACCGGCGGGCCGGCGGCGGTGCTGGCGCTCGGACGCGGCGACGTGCAGGTGCTGTTCTCCGCCTTGTCCAACGTGCAGCCGCTGGTGCGCGAAGGCAAGGCCAAGCTGCTGGCGGTGTCGAACGCCAAGCGCTCGGCCGCGCTGCCCGATCTGCCGACGGTCGCGGAAGAGGGATATCCGGGATTCGACGCGACGACGTGGAATGGTTTTCTGGCGCCCGCCAACACGCCGAAGGAGGTGATCCTGAAGCTCAACCAGGCCATCAACCAGGTACTGGAAATGCCCGAGGTGAAGCAGAAGCTGTTGGCCGGCGGCGCGGAGGTCGCGGGAGGCACGCCCGAGCAGTTCGGCGACCTGCTCAGCAACGAAACGGCGGCCTGGGCCGAGGTGATCAAGCGTTCCGGCATCAAAGTGGATTGACCCCGGATCATCTCAGGCAACGTCGACGATGCCTGAGACGCGCACTGGGTGATGCGATCCCGGAAAAATCGCTGCGCAGGCCGGCCGCCCCCTCTCCCCCGGGCCGACCGTGCCGGCAGCCTTTTCAAAGAGCTCGGTGAGGAGCCTTTCTCCGCCTCCCTTTTCGAGGGAGGTGCGCAGCGCCGGAGGGAGGACTCATCGAGTACCGCGCTTTCATCCGATCCAGAATCACTGATATGAATCCGTCTGCCCGCGCCGCCCCTCACCGGCCCATTTCGCCGCCGGGCGGAAACACGGGCTGCTGCCCGACGATGCCGTCGCCGGCGCCGCCATTCTCGGCGGCTCTCTGGGCCTCGCGCAACAGCGCATCACGATCCAGGGTGGTACCCTCCGGCGTCAATGGCGGGCACAGCTGATCCAGATCCTGCGCGGCGAAATCACCCGATCCGGGCGTCTGGTCCTGCAGATCGATCTGCTTCAAGCCCAGCCTTTCGAGCAGCCCGCCCATGCCGGCGTAGGTGCGCAGGTAGGCGAGCGAGCGGTCGGCGACGGCGTTGGAATACGCGCGGCGCGCGTCGAAATACTCGTTCTGCGTGTTCAGCAGGTCGAGCAGGGTGCGCTGGCCGATGTTGAACTGGTCACGGTAGGCCGCCCGCGTCTTGGCCACCAGTCCCACCTGCGTCGACAGATAGCCGATCTGGTCGTTCAGGCGCAAGGTGTCATTGTAGGCGATGGACAGGGTCTGGCGCATGTCGCGGCAGGCTTTTTCGCGCAGGTCCATGGCCATGTACTTGCGCTCGCGATATTGCCGGATGCGCGCCACGTCGGCGCCGCCGTTGAACAGATTGTAGTTGAGCCGCAATTCCACCCGCGTTTCGTCGCGCCGGCCGTTATCCTCATAGTCGCTGTAATGATCGCGGCGGGCGACGAGATCCAGCCGCGGCAGGAGCGGCGCCCGGCGCGCATCGAGATCGAATTGCGCCGCCTCGAGGTTCTCGACGCTGGCGAGCAGCGCCGGATTCTGTCTCAGGGCGATCGCCACCGCGTCGGTTTCCCCGGCCGGAAAGGCTTCGGCCATGGGTTCGGGAGCGCTCATGTCCTTCGGCGGATTGACCCCGATGATGCGCAGGTAGCGCGCCGTCACGTCATGCAGGTTGGCGTAGGCCGTGGTCACGTTGACGTCGGACAGCGCCAGGCGGCTGGCGGCCTGATCGACGTCGACCCGCTTGCCGACGCCGGAAGCCGCGCGGCGTTCGAGCTGCTGATGCGCGGCATAGTGCTGGTAGTAATTGTCTTCAGCCAACTGGACGTGCTCGCGGTAGCGAACGACGTCGAGATAGGCGCGCGCGGCTTCCAGCGCCGCGTTCTCGGAGGCGTCCAGCAACTCGAAATAGCGCACCAGCTTGGCCTTGCCCAGGCGCTGGACCTCATTGACGGTGGAAAAACCGTCGAAGATCATCTGCCGCAAGGATAGCGTGGCCTCGCTGCCGGACCAGGATCCGTCGATGACGCGCTTCTGCTTCGCATCGTAACGTCCGATGCCTGCCGACAGATCGATCTTGGGGAGGAAACCGCCGCGGCCGACGTCGATTTCCTCGTTGGCTTCGCGGAAGGCATGCCAGCGCGCCTGAACTTCCGGACTCCTGAGCACGGCGGACTGGGCAGCCTCCTTCAGGGTAAACGGCACCTGGACTTCGCCGATTTGATTTTCCACCTGCGCCACAGCCGTTCCGGAAAACAGCGCCGACAGCACAAGCGCCATGATTTTCATTCTTTGCATATTTTTCCTCTTGCGCAATATACTCGAACGGTTTGTTATCAGCTGAGCGGTCTGTTGCCAGCTTTTTGCCGATGTAACGGCTTTGTCGGAAACAACTTAATGGTGCACATGAGATTATATATATATCGGCAGGATTTCATAGTACAAAATCAAGTTCTGGAACAATAATTTACCCTTTGGAGCCATGATCCGGGCATCGTTGCGGAATCCTTCCGGCGCGCGTGGGTTTTTCCTGCCCTGGCGTGGTCTGCTGGCGGCGTTTGCCGTATGCTTGACGCTGTCCGCGCCGTTCGCCGCGGCGCCGCGCGATGTCGAGCGGCTGCGCGGGGAACTCGTCGCGCGCTTTGACGCCTCCCGTCTGCCGCTGCTCGACGCCTGGCTGGAGGCGGTCTCCGCGGCGGCGCGGCGGCACAGGGAGGAAGACAAACTCGCGCAGATCAATGATTTCGTCAATGCCAACATTTTTTTCGAGGACGACATCTCGGTCTGGGGAGTGAGCGACTATTGGGCGACGCCGCTGGAAACGATCGGCCAGGGGCGCGGCGACTGCGAGGATTTCGCCATCATCAAATACGTTTCGCTGCGCATGGCGGGCATATCCAGCGCCAAGCTGCGCCTGGTGTATGCCAAGGCCCGCCTGAACGGGGAAGCGGGGCCGGTGTGGATGGCGCACATGATCCTGGCCTATTACGCGGCGCCGGACGCCGAGCCGCTGATCCTGGACAATCTCGACGAGAGGATCGTGCCGGCATCGCGGCGCCCCGACCTGCAGCCGATCTTCAGTTTCAACAGTGCCGGGATTTTTGCCGGCGTTTCCGGCAGGGGCGCCGCGCGGGCCGCCGCCGGCATCGGCCGGCTGTCCCGTTGGGAAGACGCCTGGCGGCGCATCCAGGCCGACGGTTATCAATGACGCAAGCTACGATTTCGCAGGAGAACGACCATGTCCATGTACCGCCAGCTCTGGCTCGCCATCATCACCAGCATGCTGCTCGCCCTGGGCGGCAGCCTCCTCGCCTCGCTCCTGAGTTCGCGCAGCTATCTGGAAGCGCAGTTGTCGCAGAAGAACACCGACAACGCGACCGTGCTGGCGCTGGCCCTCTCCCAGGGCGGGGTCGACGCGCTGACCGTCGAGCTCGCGGTCAGCGCGCTGTTCGACAGCGGACACTATGAGCTGATCCGCGTCGTCGACCCCATCGGCAGGAACATCGTGGAAAAGCGGATGGAATCCGGAGATTCCGACGTTCCGTCCTGGTTCGTCAAATACTTGCCGCTTGCCGCCGCGCCGGGATACGCGCAGATCAGCGACGGCTGGAAGCAGTTCGGCACGATCACCCTGGTCAGCCACGACCGCTACGCCTATCGCGCCCTGTGGCAGGGCGCGCTGCGCATCTCCGGCTCGCTGGTCATCGCCTGCGTCATCGGCGGTCTGCTGGGCACCCTGATCCTGCTGCGCCTGAAGGCGCCGCTCGCCGCCGTGGTCGAGCAGGCCAGGGCCATTTCCGAGCGCCGCTTCACGACCATCGGCGAGCCGGACGTGCCCGAATTGAAGCAGCTCGCCGTGGCGATGAACGGCACGGTCCTCCGCCTGAAGACGATCTTCGAGGAAGAAGCCGCGCGGCTCGAAGCGGTGCGCCGCGAGGCGAACTTCGACGTCCTGACGGGGCTCGCCAACCGCGCCCACTTCATGGCGCATTTCGACGGCGCCGCGCGAGGCGAGGATTCGGCGGGCGGCGTGCTGTTCATCGTCCGCATCGCTCGTCTCGCCGAAGTCAACCGCTCGCTCGGCCGCGAGGCCACCGACGCGCTGCTGCAGCGTTTCGGCGCCGTGCTGCGTGAATTTTCCGGCAAGTATCCGGAAGCGCTGGGCGCCCGGCTCAACGGCGCCGACCTGGCCCTGCTGATGCCCGCGGAAGTCGTTCCGGAGACCGTCGGAGAACCGCTGTTGAAACGGCTCGTCCAGGAAGCGGCGGCTTTCCGCGAATCGCCGCAGGAACCCGTCGTCACCTGGCTTTCCGGTGGCGGTTTCGCCCACGGCATGGCGCCGGCGACCATCCTGGCGCAGATCGACGCGGCGCTCGCCGCCTGCGAAAGCGACGGGCGTAATGCCCTGCGCATCGTGGACATCCGCAGCGCCGGTGGTGTGCCGTCGACGGCGCGCGACTGGTCGGAAAACATCCAGGGCGCGCTCGACCGAGGCTGGATCCGCCTGGCCGCCTTCCCGGTCATGTGCTTCGACGACGTGCCGCTGCACGACGAATGCGCGCTACGGCTGAAGTTCGACGCCGACGGCGAATGGCTGCCGGCCGGCTGCTTCATGCCACAGGCCGAGCGCCTGCAGCTCACCGCCCGCATCGACCTCGCCGCCGTCCGTCTGGGACTGGGCGAACTCGAAGCGCGGCCCGATCTGGCGGGTCTCGCCATCAACGTCTCGGCCCGCTCGCTGCAATCGCCGTCCTTCCACCGCGAGCTGCTCGCGCTGCTCGCGCCGCATCCGGCCGCTCCGCGCCTGTGGCTGGAAGTCGCCGAATCCGGCGTGCTGGTGCATCTCGAAGCTTTCGGCGAATTGTGCCGCGAGCTGAAATCGATCGGCTGCCGCATCGGCATCGAACACTTCGGCCACCACTTCAGCGAAATCGGCCGCCTGTACGGCGTCGGCATTGATTACCTCAAGGTCGATGCGATCTTCGTGCGTGATCTTCACGCCAACCTCGGCAACCAGACCTTCCTCCGGGGATTGGCGACGATCGCCAGGAATTTCGGCATCACCGTCATCGCCGAAGGCGTAGTCGACAAGCGGGAACTGGAAGCGCTGGCGGCGACGGGATTCGACGCGGCGACGGGGCCGTGCGTCCGGCGGTGAAGTGTCCTGCAAGCCTTCCTTTTCGAGATCGGAAAACAGAAGACAGTCAGTTTGC
>JAITIQ010000116.1 GCA_031279425.1 Accumulibacter sp. | reverse complement strand
GTCCAGCCGTACTCGACGATGCTGGCCGCGATCTTGGCGATCTGGCCTTCGGCGTGCGTGCGCGGATTGCGGGCGTAGGGAATCAGCGCCTCGACCTTGCGGTACTCGACGTTGAGCGTGTTCAAAGTGGAAATCCCAAAAGCAAAACCCGCCGAGCGTTGCCGCCGGGCGGGTTGGGTGAATGATGAGTCTGGACGGTGGTAACCGTGCCTTGGGGTGGTAACCCGAGCCGGTAACCTGCCGACTGGTAACCTTGCCCGCGCCCTGACGCTAAAAATGCGTCGCGCTCGCGCGCCCCGCATGGGTTATTCCGCAGGAAGGACCCATTTCGCCTCGGGAGCGTGGCTTCGAAGCGACTGTCGCCTCAAAGCCACTGATCCCGAGCATGGATCAAATCCTACCCTTGAGTCGGTCGATTTGTTGCACGCTCAAAAACCGCTGATGGCCGCTGATGCACTCGCATTGCAGGCCATGCGCTCCAAATCACGCCAAATCACTACGCGACGACGACACCGTTGAGCTGATCGGCAACCGCCTGCAGGGCACGTTGCCAGCGCCGCCATGCCGTCGTGCGGTCGCAGGCGAAGCGGATGGTGATGTCGCGCCAGCCGTATCGCTTGGCGCGCATCCACACCAGATGCCGTTGCTCGACCTCCAGTCACTGGACCCACTTCATCGTCTCCAGCATCCGGTCGATGGCATCCGGGGTCGGAGGGAACGGTCGGTAGACATGCTCGTCGGCAGCGAAGGCTTCCCACTCCTTGCGCACGATGATCGGCCATGTGTTGAAGTAGCCCTGCACGCGCACGGGCGGCAGGCGACGTCCGGTGTTGGCGGCTTCCTCGAAGCGCGCCGCCACGTCGTCAATCGTCCACGGGGTTCGACGGTCAGCCATGACGCGCCCCTCCGTAGAGCCGTTCGCCGATGCGCCGGATGAATTCGCGCTCGATGAAGTCGAGGCGTTCGTCGGCGGCGTTGACGACGAGGATGTGCTGGTCGCGCCAGCCGCGTTGCTTCATCGCTTCGAGGTCGGTGGTCTCGGGCTGGACGCGCGCCAACGGGCAGCGGTAGGTGGGCGTGGGAATCTTCATCTCACACTTCCTGTTCCAGATCGTGCTGCGCGATGGCCCAGTGCAGCAGCGCCAGCGCGTCGGCCTCGTTGTCGTCGGACGGCGCGTGGCCGCGCGCGGTGACGGAGGCGATCACCTCGTCCTTGCCCGCGTTGCCTTTGCCGGTGGCGTGCTTCTTGATCGTGCCGACCGGCACACCCTGATACGGAATCTGGTGGTGCTCGCACCACGCGGTGAGCGTGGCGAGGAAACCGCCGTAGGCGTGTGCCGCGTCGGTCGAGACGTGGCGGCGCACTTCCTCGAAGTGCAGCGCGTCGATGCCGCTGGTCGCGGCCTTCAGTTCCGTGAGCCAACGCTTGAAGCGCAGGAAGCGCATCCCGCCGCCTTCGAAGCGTTGCGGACGGAAGCTCTCGGAGCCGCTGGTGATGTGGCCGTCGCTGCCGCGCAGCGCCCAGCCGGTGGTGGTGCCCAAGTCGAGGGCAAGGATGGTCGTGGTCATGATTTCAGTCCTATTGGTGTTCGGACTGACGCATCTGGCGCAGCAAAACGAAACTCCCCATGAGGCGTGCGCGCGCACGCGCGTGGGAAACCAACGTTCAGATGCGCCAAATGCGTCAGTCGGGTATGTCGGCATGGCGGTCAGTCGTCGGCGTATGGGGTGTAGGCGGGCTTGGGCGGGTGCTTGAGGCCAATGCCACGGAAGCCGCGAACGCCCGCCGTGTTGCGCCATTTCTCGACGCCCCGCGTGATGAGCAGGTCGGAGAAGCGGCGCTGTGAGCCGATGAACTCGCCCGCCGAATCCGCCCACTGCTTCCAGTCGCCGAACAGTTCGGCGGTCAGCGACTTCGCGTTGGCGTCGCGCACGCAGCGTTCGTCGAGCCAGCGGCCCAGCGCGTCTTCGGACTCGAAATACTCCTCCGTCGCCGACACCACGCTGGCAGGCGGCTTCAAGCCTTCGCGTTGCCACGCAAGGCATCCGGCCACCGCCCACGCCAGAATCCCGTCTCGCTCGGCGAGCAACTTCTCGGTCAAGTTGCCATCGCGCCGCTCGGGAGGGATCGTCACCGTGAATGGGATCAGGTGCATCCGCCGCTTCATCGCCTCGTCGATGTTGCGGATGGCGGGCTTGTGGTTGCCGACGATCACCGGCTTGAACTGCGGCGTGTACTCGAAGAAGTCCTGCCGCATGAAGCGCGCGGAGATCTTGTCGCCGCCGGTGATGGCCTTGACCTTGGACTCGTTCAAGCGCCGACCCTGTTCCGTTTCGATGGCCGTCACGAAGCGCGCCCCGCGAAGCCCGGCCAGATCGGTCGGGTGGCGGTCACCGCGCGTTTCGACGAAGGTGTCCATCGACGCAGTGGCGGCGTAGTCACCGAGGATGGTGCTGACCACGTTGGCGAATACGCTCTTTCCGTTGGCACCGGTGCCGTAGAGAAAGAACAGGGCATGGGCGCTCGTCACGCCAGTCAGGCAGTAGCCGACCATCCGTTGCAAGTAGGCTTGCAGTTCGGCATCGCCGCCCGTGACCTCGTCGAGGAACTGTTGCCAGATCGGGCAATCGCCAGAGGGTGATGCCGTGGTGATCTTGGTCATCCGGTCGGCGCGGTCGTGCGCGCGTTGCCTGCCGGTCTTGAGATCGACCACGCCGCCGGGCGTGTTGAGCAGCCACGGGTCGGCGTCCCATTCGGCAGTGGTGGCCGCGTGGCGGCGATCCGCGCGCGCCAGCCGTTCGACGCCGCCGACCGTGCCGGAGGTAGCGAGCTTGGCGGCGATCTTCGGGTTGTCGGCGTGGACGGCGGCGTGACGGCAGACGCTGCGAATCAGGTCGGTGGCCGCGAGCGTGTCCTCGGTGCGCCAGCGATGCCCGTCCCACACCAGCCAGCGGCCCCACGCCGCGACGTAGCGCCAGTCGCGGTGGTAGCGCCGGGTGAAGGCCAGCGCCAGCGCGTCTTCCGTTCCCCACACCGATTCGTCGCTGCTGACGACCGGCTCGGCGTCGTCGGCGACGTCGTGCATCTGGAGACGCGGGCCGTGGGTGAGGAATGCCGCAACGTCGAAGCCCTCAGCCACGGCGTCCGCCGCGTCCCAGCCGTCAGCCGCCTCCTCTGGTGGATACAGGATGTGGCAGGTTTTTGCGCCCGCCGACAGGATGGCCTGCGCCGCCAGCGTCGCGTACTCCCAGCCCGGTTTATCGCGGTCGGGCCAGACCAGCACGACCTTGCCCACCAGCGGCGACCAGTCGGTTTTCTCGACCGGGGCGTTCGCACCGTGCATCGCGGTGGTGGCGACGATGCCTGCGTCGATTAGCGCCTGCGCGCATTTCTCGCCTTCGACCAGCACCACCAACGACGCGCTGGCCATGCCCGGCTGGTTGTAGAGCGGACGGGGATCGGGCGGAGCCATCTTGCGGCGGCGCGCGTCCCACGGACGGAATTCCTTCTTCCTGCCGGGCGGGTCGTAGCGATAGACGACCGCGATCAGCTTGCCGCTGGCGTCGAGGTAGTCCCACTTCGCGGTGGCCGGGCCGAGGTCATCGACCGGCGCTTCTTTCTTGCCTTTGCGCGCCGGTGCCGCCGGAGCGCGTCCGAGCAGTTCGGTCGCCGCGTCGAGCACGCGCGGGAAATCGGCGTGCGCATCGATGCCGAGGTGCGCGGCGATCAGCGCGAAGATGTCGCCGCCGTCACCCGTGGCGCGATCCGTCCACAGGCCCGCTTTCTCTCCATCGAGCACGATCTCCAGACTATCGCCCGGGCTGCCGAGCACGTCGCCGGTGAGAAACTTGCCACCGCGCTTGCGGCCTGCCGGGAACAGCGCGGCCAGAACGGATTCCACCCGCGCCAGCAGTTCGGTGCGGATCGCTTCGCGCTCGGCGTCGAGGTCACGAGGAACAGGGGTCTGTGTGTCGTTGAAATCAAGCATCCGCAGCCTCCCCGCCGGAGGGCTGTTGCGCGACGATCCACGCTTCCAGTTCGTTGGGCTTGAAGCGAACGAGCTTGCCGACGCGGTAGTGCGGAATGCGGCGCTGCTGGCGTTCCTTGGCTTGGGAGAACCAATAGGTCGGCAGGTTGAACATCAGCGCCGCTTGGCGCGAGTCGATCAGTTGTTCGCCGAGCACCTGATTCAAAGGGGTATGGTTCATGTCGGCCTCCAGCAGCGGTCTTGCCACGCGCACATGCGGCACTCGAAATGGGTGGCGTCGTGGAAGCTGCGCGGCAGCAGCTCACCAGCCTCGGTCGCGGTGATGACCTTGACCGCGCGGTCGGTCATGCGCTGCGCCAGTGACGGATCGAAGGCCACCAGCTCGACGTAGATGTCCATCGTGTCGGCGTTGATCGCGGTGAACAGCGCCGGGTGCTCGTGCAGTTGCAGGTGCGCCTGATACAGAGCGACCTGCGCGGCATAGACCGGCTTGGCGACTGCGAGGCCTTTGGCTTCCAGCTCGCGCCACGCCTTCGCGCCGAGGCATTTGTTCTCCCACAGCGCGGGATAGCGGAAACCGTCAGGCCCGCCGACGAGCACGCCATCGACGTGACCGCGCAGCCGACCATGCGCATCGGAGAAACCGAACTGACCGCCGTCGGGTTTCTGCGTGCGCAGGTCGAAACTCGCCGCGCGCAGCCACGCGACCATGCAGTCCTCCATGACATGGCCGCGCTCGAAGATGCGCAGCATCCGGCCGCCCGTATCGCGCCAGTGATCCACGGGAGCCTTGGCGTACTCGAACTGCAAGGCGCGCTCGCATTCGATGCCCAGACGCGAGGCACCGAGGTAGTCGCGTGCGGGCTGCTGTTCGCGCACATGCTGCATCCCGATGTCGATCAACGTCGTGATCTGGCCGGAGACGCTGGACGAGGAATTGAAGTCCATCATGGCTTCGCCTCCTAGAATTCCTTGTCCTCCAGATCGGACAGGTCGAAGGGGTCGGGTGTCGGAGCCATGCCGCGCACGGGTGGGTATTTGGTCGCCTCGTGGTGCTCGACCATTGCCTCCGTGTAGCAGGTGACGATGGCGTCGATGACGCGCAGCGCCTCGGCTTCGCCGTACTGGCCCAAGGGCTTGTCGAAGCCGATTTCGCCCGCCGCCTCGCCGAAGGCCTTGAGGCACTTCCTCATCGCGGCCTTCTCGATATCAGACGGATCGATCATGGCGACCTCCGTCTTGTCGATGCGTCCTTCCTTCACGCGCATCCAGTTGCCGTAGAGCATGTGGAAAGCGTCCTGACAGCGGCGCGAGCAGAACACCCAGTCGATCACGTAGCGGCGCGGATCGGCGGTCTTGAACCGGCCATCCGTGTGGCCGTAGCCGCGCGCCTGTCGTTTGCAGACCCAGCATTTCATTCGCCTCCCTCACTGCGCCCACGCGGGCTTGCCGGTCACCGGCGCGCGCTGCGGCGCGGCGGGCGTGGCGGTGTAGGAAGACGGCGCGGCCTGCGCCGGAGCGCCCGAGGTGCCGCCGCCGGTCTTGGTCTTCGGCGGCACGCCCATGAACTTGGCGTAGTCGGGGTGGTCGGGTTCGACCGCGAGCCTCACGACGTTGCGATCCAGACCCTTGGCGTCCTTCTCGACGTCCACGCGGGCGAGGAACTCGATGCCGTCCAGTTCGTGGAAACCCTGGATGCGGCGCGCGGCGGCAGCCTGCGGACTGTTGTCCTGCGGGTGGACGTTGCGGGCGCTGTTGAGCGCGGCGCGGATGAAGCTGCGACCCATCTGGCCCCACGTCGGCCCCTTCTTGGAGTGCAGGCCGATGTTCGACCACATCTTGCGCTTGGCGTGCGCGCCGCCGGTGACGACGAACTCGGCGGCGAGGTAGATCGAGCCGGTCTCGAAGGATTCGGTGGCATAGCCGCCGCCCCAGCCCTGTTCGAGATCGTCGTGGCCACCGGGCTTGATGGTCATGCGCACAGGGACGATGGTGCCCTTGGGGATGAGGTCGAAGCCTTGCTGCTGTTCGGCGTCGTTGAAGTCGTTCCAGTTCTGCGTGGTCATGGCAATTACTCCTGAGATTCGTGGGATTGGGGAATGGCGACGCTGGCGGGCACGGGCGTGCCCGCGCACTTGGCGATCAGCGCGTTCAAGTCCGGCGGTTCGAGCAGGTCGAGACGACCGCTGCGGTCTTTGGCCGGGTAGCCGTAGGGATTGAGGGTGTGAGTGACGAAGGCGCGGAAGCTGCTGTCGCTGCCATCCGGGTTCTGGGCCTTGATCTCGTCCAGCGTCACGACTTCATCGACAATGCCTGGCAGTTCGAGGCTGGTCTTGCTGCCTTCGATCTGCGGCATGAACACCTTGCGGTTGTAGTCGTCTAGCCGCTCGTCGAGGATGCAGACGAACACCACGTTCTTGCCGCACGCGTGTTGCAGATGGGTCAAGGCGCTGACCATCTCTTGACCGAGCAGGCCGTAGGCACCGCGCATGTCGGGTTTGCCGGTGCGGTCGCTAACCGCGCCCGGTTGCGTCTTGCACCACGCGAAGCACTGGCGCGAGAGCTGCGTGATCGAGTCAAGGAAGAAGGTGTAGTAGCGGTCGAGCTGCCCCGGGTCGCCGAACTTCTCGATGACGTGGTCGTAGTGCGCCTGCGAGAACGCGGCGTCCGGCGGCAAGGACTTGTCCGGCCCGGCGAGGAACACGAAGAAGTCGCGCGACTCCGGCCACGAGGCCGGGCGGATGGTGTCGCCCGGCCAGTCGGCCACGGCGAGGTCGCCCGCTTCGATGTCGATGAACAACGTGGTCTTCGGGTCGAGGTCTTTGAGCCGGGTGGTCTTGCCGATGCCGGACTTGCCGAGCATCAGGAGCTTCACGCCTTTGCGCTCGGCCATGCGCTGCTGCGCGGAGATGATCGGGAGGGACATCACGCCACCTCCTTCAGTTCGTTGGCGACGGCGGGATTCCAGAGAATCTGGTAGCCGCTGTGGCCGTTGCGCGAGTACGGCATGGCCTCGGCCCACGCTTCACCGGCCTCGGTCAGTTCCCATTCGTCGCGGTCGTTGCGGAACTGGAAACCGCCCGCCGACAGCAACTGGTTGGTGGCCTTGGCCGAGCGGTTCAGCAGCTTGCCCAGCTGCGTGGCGTTCAAGACGCAGATCGGCTCGTTGGCCGACGGCAGCGCGCGGCGCAGCACCTCGGTGGTGATGCCGGTGTTCTCCTGAATGCAGGTCAGGGTCGCCGCCGCCGCGATGCCCGGCTTCACGCCCGGCACCTTCGCCACGGCCTCGCCGATCAGCAGGATGGCGGACACGCGGTCGTGGGTCGGCGCAGGCAAGGCCGCCAGCGTGCCGGGGACGGCATACACGCCGGTCTTCCGGATCGCGGGCAATACCTCGCCGGTCACCCAACGCTTGAAGCGTTTCGCGGCGTCCTTCGTGCTGCCGAGGATCAGGGCGTAGAGGCCGGATTCGTTGACGTGGTTGGCGCGCTGCGTGCGGCCGAGGTTGTCGATGACCTCCAATTTCTGGAGATCATCGGCATCGACGTGGGACTTGATCGCCTGAGACGGGTTGCCCATCTCCAGCGCATCGCAGACGTCGCTGGCGTTGAACCACGGCAGGCCCACGCCGTCGACCTGCACGCGCACGGCGTGCGCCTCGAACTGGAAGGGAATGATCGCGCTCATGATCAGCCCTCCCACGCGATGTCGGCGATGCGGTCGGCACCGCGCGCGGCGCGCTTGCGCACCTCGGTGTGGAGGTCTTCCAGCGCGTTGCGGCGGCGGTTCAATGCCGACGCTTCCGCGCTGGCGGTCTGGATGGCGAAGGCCAGTTCGTCCACCGTGGCCGCGTCGAGCGCGACGGCGACCACGTTGCCGTCGGCCTTGCGGTAATAGATGTCCGTGGGCAGAGATTCGCCGAAGATGGACGGCAGCTGCTTACGCAGCAAAGCGATGAGGCTGGTGCTCATGATCAGTGCTCCGAATCGAGGGAAAGGGTGAAAGACGGCTTGCCCGGCTCGACCGTGCGAGCGGCGGCGAACTCCTGCTGGAGCGTCGGCGGCCAGTTGGTGAAGCGCGATTCGGAAACCGCCAGCTTCACATCGAGGAAGTGCTCGACCTTCTCGCCGGAGGCCACAATGTGGGCGGCGATGTCGCCCAGCTTCTTCTGATCCCAGCTGACCTTCTTGGGCAACTCGAACTTGATGTGCAGCGGGCCGTCGTCGAGATGCGCGGTGCCGAAGTCGCGGCCGGAATCGCGCAGCACCGTGCGGGCCTGTTCGCCGTAGGCGGCGTCGAGCGCCGCATCGAACTTGGCGCGCGCCTTCTTGAGCCAGTCGAGGGCTTCGTCGAGGTTCTTGTCGATCTCGGCCTTCTGCGCGGCGGGCAGCGCGGCCAACTGGCTGACGGACATCGCGGCGATGTCGGCGGGAAAGAGGGTGATGTCGTTCATGGCATCGCTCCTCAGACCGCCGCACGTTCGGACGTCGAGTCGTGGAGCGCGTCGCGCTCGAACTCGATGACCGCGTCCACGGGATAGCCGACGCGCTTGGACAGCTTCAGGTAGCGCGGGCCGCGACCTTCGCTGCGCCAGCGTTGCAGGGTCTTGGGGCTGACGCCCCACCGCTGGGCCAGTTCGTTTTCGTTGAGCACCCGGCGGTCGCCGGGTGAAAGGCTGTTGATCGCCTGCTGCGGCGACCGGGGGATACTGCTCGCTGATGTCTGCATGGAACGCTCCTGTTGCGTTGTTGAGGAACAGGTGTCATTCCAAATTTCGGGTGGCGAACCTTGAAGGGACGCAATGGCGAACCACGCGGAAACTTCGGGTTCGCCAATCGCCCGCGCCAACGAAAACGGCGAGCACATGGCTCGCCGTCATCGGGAATTCGGGTGGGTGGCGTCAGGCGTCGGGGAAGCCCAAGAACCGACGCTGCTCTGCCCAGTCACGCGGCAGCAGTTCCGGACGACCGCGCAGCACATGCAGGTTCAGATGCCGGGGCTGGCGGCCTTCGACAATCGCTTCGACGATGTCCGGCGCAAGCATGGTCAGGCGCAGCACTTCGGATACCCAGCCCGGTTCCAGTTTCCGCTCGCGCGCCAGATCTGCAATCGTCGGGTACTCGCCATCGTCGAGCAGCCGCTTCCAGTGGAACGCTTTACCGAGCGTCTTGATCATCGGCGCATCCAAGCCGCCCACCGCGCCATAGGCATCGGGCGTGGGCGGGATCAGCAACTTGCGGTTCTGGCGGCGCTTGATGGTCAACGGCACCAGTGTCACGCGCTGGCCGCCGCTGACGTAGTTGCGCGCATCGGCACCGACTTCGATGCGGACGGCACGCTTGCGCGGGTTATCGGTCGTACCCGTCATGCCAACGCCTCGTCGAGCTGTTCCTCGACCAGCGGATGCCCGCCGATGTCGGGGCCGAGGCCGAGCCAGCCGTCCTCGCGCCAGACGATGTCCAGCCCGTGGTTGTGCAGTTGCACCCGTTCGACCAGCAGGCGCGTGATGCGTTGCTGCTCGGCGGGGAACAACTGCGCCCACACATCGCCGATGCGCTGCATGGCCACGACCACCTGTGCTTCGTCGAGCGCGGCACCGGCAGGATGGCGCTGGCACGCGCGCCAGACCGCGATCAGCATCTGCGGCGACGACAGTGCGGCATGGATTTGCGCCAGCACCGCGTTCTCGATTTCGGCGGCGGGCAGATGGCCGACGTCGGTCACGCCGGGCGACAGGGTCGCGCCCGCGTTGCGCCGCTTGTGCAGGTAGGGAACGTAGTAGCGGTACTGCTTGCCGTTCCGCTTCTTGACGAAGGAGTGCAGCATGCGCTGGCCGTCAGGCGCGAACAGCAATCCCGTCAGCAACGCCGGATGCTTGGCGGCGTGCTCGCGCGGTGCCTGCTTGCGCCGCTCGATGAAAGCATGCACCGCATTCCACAGGCTGGGCGTGACGATGGCCTCGTGCTGGCCCTCGTACCACTGGCCGTTGTTGGAGATCTCGCCGAGATAGATGCGGTTGCGCAGCAGCAGGAACAGGTACTGCTGGTCGATGGTGCGGCCCGGTCGTTGCCGCCCGGTCTTCGTCAACCACGCCTTCGTGGTGTGGCCTTCGATCTCCAGTTCGCGCACCAGCCGCGCCGCTGAGCCATGCTCGCCGTAGCGCCGGAAGATGTCGCGCACCAGCGCCGCTTCGCGTTCGTTGACGATGAGCTTGCGCTCGACCACATCGAAGCCCAACGGCGGGACGCCGCCCATCCACATGCCCTTGGCCTTGCTTGCCGCGATCTTGTCGCGGATGCGCTCGCCGGTGACTTCGCGCTCGAACTGCGCGAAGGACAGCAGGATGTTGAGCGTGAGCCGTCCCATCGAC
The DNA here is from genome assembly GCA_031279425.1 of Accumulibacter sp. Lineage (GTDB taxonomy): Bacteria > Pseudomonadota > Gammaproteobacteria > Burkholderiales > Rhodocyclaceae > Propionivibrio. Next base: position 1,813 of record JAITIQ010000116.1, on the reverse strand, counting down.
GTGGTGGTGTTGAACTGCTGCGTGACGGAGACGAAGGACACGCCGTTGCGGTCGAACACCTCGACCAGCTTGGCGAAGTCCGGCAGGCTGCGCGTGAGGCGGTCGATCTTGTAGACGACCACGGTGTCGATCTTTCCGGCCTCGATGTCGGCCATCAGGCGGCGCAGCCCCGGGCGTTCCATGTTGTCGCCGGAGTAGCCGCCATCGTCGTAGCCGTCGCCGATGGCGATCCAGCCTTCGTGCCGCTGGCTGGCGATGAAGGCGAGGCCAGCGTCCCGTTGCGCTTCGAGGCTGTTGTATTCCTGATCCAGCCCCTCGTCGGTGGATTTACGGGTGTAGACGGAGCAACGCTTCTTCGGCGTGACCGTCGGCAGGGAATGAGCGCGCGGGGAACTCATGCCGTCACCTTCTTCGTGGCGGGCGTCTTCAGGCCGAAGAACACCGGGCCAGACCAGTGGCTGCCGGTGATGTGGCCCGCAATCGCGGACAGGCTCTTGAAGCGTTGCCCCTGATACTCGAAGTCGCCCGCGCCTCGCACCAGCACGCGATGCTCGATGTCGTCGTAGATGCGCGTGAGGATGGTGCCGGGCAGCAGGCGCTGGGCGTCATTGCGCAACTGCTTCGGCAGGATGCCGGTTTCGCCGATGTCCTTGGGCTTCTTGCGCAGCGAAGGCTTCAGGCCACCGAAGGCGCGCTCCTGAATCTTGTAGGCCAGTCGGCTCTCCAGCCAGCCGCGATGGTGGTGACCGGGGCGTTCGTCGAAATGCTCATCCCACAGTTTCCAGAGATTGTCCATCGAGAGATGGGAGATTCCGGCGACCTGTGCGGCAACCGAGGTGGCGGGTGGTGGTGCGTGTGCCGTCATGGGCGAACTCCGTGGTGGTGATCGGGGTTCACATTCACGCGATGCTGGCCGCATAAGCCAAGGCGAACGCGCTCGCTGTTTTCAAGGGTGTTGCTGGACGGACGCGCGCGCAGGCGCAGCAACGCAGCGGCCAGCAAGTCGGAGATTTCCTGCTGCGGGTGCCGAGGACGGTCAGGCGGCGGGGAAATGGAGATGGGTTCGAGTTCGGACATGGCAGGCGTTTCGATGGAAAACGCTGCTCATGCTAGAAACCGAAGGCACTTCGCGTAACGTGTTTTGGCGGAAGTCTGCGGTTGGGGATGTCCTTGCAGGCGGCTCTCGACCCATCGCGGACATGCGCTACCCGAAGCGAGTCACCAGGAAGCCGCCACTCGGCCCAATCCTCGACACCCGCGAAACCGTGTCGCCAAGTTGACCATCTGCCGGCGAACAGATTATCCCTCTCTCTTCTCTTGGTCTCCGAAGAGCAGACTTCCGATGCACCAAACGGCGTGGCCGAAGTTGCGAATCAGCTGCTCGCCCTGTCGCAGATACGACGCCGCGGCGTCGATGCCGGCGAGCTTGAGGGCTTCGCCGATCTTCGAGCTAGTCGGGTGCGCGTCGCCAAGGCGCATGTCGTAGGCGCCGGCGATGGCAGCGAAGACCTCGCGCGCGCGTGCCTCTCCGACCTTCCGGGCCAAGATGTTCTGCAGCAACTTGTTGGAGCCCAGCTTTTCCTTATCGGGGTGGTTGGACAGCTTTCGAAGAGAGCACACGTCGAGTCGGTCGGAGAAGATACGAACGAGATCCTTGGCCAGCCGCAAGAGCGAAGCTTGGTCTTTGCTCGAAAAGCGAGAGACGTGCTGCATCGACGCGGCATCGTCAATGTCATGCGAGAACAGCGACATGCCGAATGTCTGGCGGAACCCGGCCTCCAGCAGCCGCATGCACCCAAACAACGCCTCCTCC
>JAITIQ010000063.1 GCA_031279425.1 Accumulibacter sp. | reverse complement strand
TGTCTTGGCACACTTGTTACCTATGTCTCCGGTCTGTACACAGCGGGGGAGGGGGTGGCCGAAGGCCGGGAGAGGGGGGAGCCAGGCTTCCGGCGCGAAGCGCCGCGGTTTCTTTCGCGGTGAAGAGTAGACAGGCGTCCCGTTTCTTCTTCCTCTTTTTAGGTCAGCGACGCTCTCGCGCCGGAGGGAACGACGCCCTCCCCAGCCTGACGGGCATAGGCATCTACCCCCCCTGAGATTCAGTTACTTTCTGGCGGTATGCGACAGAATTTACGGATGCTCGGTTGAACAGCCGATACCAGAAGCTGGTGATGAGCCATGGCAACGGCACGAGCGTCCTCGCGGCGGGGATGAAAGCCCTGCCCGAAGGCGGGTTGGGCGTTTTCTCACACGCAGGCGATGTGGCGTTTCTTGCGCCATCCCAGGGGGGATGTCCAAGGCATTGGCGGCGCCCTTGCGCGAGGCGGCGCACGAGGCGGTGGCGCGGCAGGATGGCGAGTATGTCCTGTGCGCCCACGACGGGTCACGGCTGAACTACGGGAACCACACAGGGAAGCAGGATCGCCTGCAAATGACGCACTGCCATGATGTGGGCTCGCATGGCAAAGCCGCCTGCGGCTCAGTGCGGAGGATGGCGCGCCACGGGCGGTTACGGCCCAGAACCTGGTGACGGCGCAAGGAGTATGGCGTTGCCGGGAAGCGGAGATCGGCGCTGACGAGCAGAGCCATCTGGACGAGTTGGGTGCGCGCATGGACTGGCTGGAGCGGCAGCCGTGGGGCAAGCGGCTGGTGCATGGCGTTGACCGCGAGGCCAACTCGGGGCGGCGCACATGCGTCAGTGGAGCGCGTGTGGTCCATACTGGCTGGTGCGTATCCAGGCAGGTTCGTCCGCGCAATTCGAGGGACAGTCGCTGTGCGCCGGGGAGGGGGCGCAACGGCTGGAGTTTCACAAGGCACGGCAGCTTCGGTACAGTTCCTCGTGCGCCTATCCGGCCGCCAGATGAAAGCCTCCCGCCCCGTCACCATGCCCGCCCTGCTCGCGGGTGTCTTCATGCTCCTGGTCATGCTCGAAACGCTCGAATACTATCCCCCCAAACCACTCAGGAGCTTCGCCAACTCCGTCCCGCATGATCCGCAGAATGATCAGGGGAAACGGGAGAGTGTAGATACCTATGCCCGCCCAGCGGGGGAAGGGAATTCATCGGAAAACCCGTCTTGCTCCCTCGTGAAACCGACTCTGCGCGGAGACTATGAGCAGGTTCCTGGGCAATCCGGAACGAGGCCCCGACCGACGCCGGATCCCAACGGGTCCGCGGCGGCTTTCGACGGTCATGCCGGAAGGCGCGGCGGCATGCCCGCGAAGGCGATGCGCGGCCACGCGAAAAGAGGGCCGGGATCGGTCCTGCGTTCCGGCGCGATGTCCGCGTGACCGGCCAGCGCCACGATCGGATAACGCTCGCGCAGGAATTTCGTCAGATCGATGAGCCGGTCATATTGGGGGTCCTCGAAGGGAATCTCGTCGCATCCTTCGAGTTCGATGCCGATGGAAAAATCGTTGCATGAGCGCCGTCCCCGCCAGCGCGATACCCCGGCATGCCACGCGCGGCGGTCGCCGGAAACGAATTGGAGAATTTCACCGTCCCGGCGGATCAGGAAGTGCGACGACACGCGCAGCGACCGGATGCCGGCGAAACAGGGATGGGCCTCCGCATCGAGCGTGTTGGTGAACAACCGCTCGATGTCGCCGCCGCCGAACTGCGACGGCGGCAGGCTGATCGCATGAATGACGATCAGCGAGACAGCCTCTCCCGGCGGCCGGTCGTCGCAGTTCGGCGACGGGACGTGGCGGATGCCTTCGATCCATCCGCCGGTCATGGCGCCGGAGAGAGTCATCCGCCCGTCTCGTCCTCGATGCCGAGCCGTTCGATGCGGTAACGCAGCGAGCGGAAAGTGACGCCCAGGAGCCGCGCGGCAGCGGTACGGTTGAAGCCGGTCTTGGCCAGGGCCTCGAGGATGCTCTGTCTCTCCACCTGATTGAGGCGATCGTCGAGCGTTTCGCCGGTCGGCTCTTCACCGGCGCCGACTGCGGGATCCTCGGCCAGTTGCAGATCGGCCAGATCGACCCGGTTGTCCAGGCAAAGCGCGGTGGCCCGTTCGAGAATGTTCTCCAGTTCACGGACGTTGCCGGGATAATCGTAATTGCACAGCGCGCGCATGGCTTCGTCGGTCAGCCTGGGACGATTCTCCGGATACATGCGCGAGAGCATGGCCTCGGCCAGGAGCGGGATGTCCTCCCGCCGCTCGCGCAGGGCGGGCATCCTCAGTTCGATCACGTTCAGCCGATAGTAGAGATCCTGGCGAAAGGCGCCGGTGTCGACGCAGTCCTTGAGCGAACGGTGCGTGGCGGAGATGATGCGTATGTCGACAGGCTCCTCGACGGCGCTGCCGACCTTGCGCACCTTCTTTTCCTGGATCGCGCGCAGCAGCTTGACCTGCATGGGCAACGGCAGGTCGGCGACTTCGTCGAGGAAGAGGGTGCCGCCGCTGGCGGTCTGGAAAAAGCCGTCGCGATCGCCTTCGGCGCCGGTAAACGCGCCCTTGCGGTAGCCGAAGAACTCGCTTTCCATCAGGTTTTCCGGAATGGCGCCACAGTTGACCGGAATGAACGGCGCCGCCCGGCGCGAACCGCATTGATGGATCAGCCGGGCGGCCACCTCCTTGCCGCTGCCCGATTCGCCGGAAATGTGCACCGGCGCCTGGCTGCGCGCGAGCTTGTCGATCATTTCGCGCACGGCGACGATCGCCGGCGACTCGCCGGTCAGTTGCCCCGTGCTTCTTCCGGTCTTGCCGGGCGACGCGTCGACCTTGGGAAGATTGACGGCCGACTTGATCAGCGTGCGCAACTCGTCGAGCTCCACCGGCTTTTCCAGATAATCGAAGGCGCCGGCCTTGTACGCCGCGCGGACGTTGTCGACGCTGCCATACGCGGTGATCACGGCGACCGGCGTCTGCCCGTATTCGGCGCCGATCAGGCGCACGATTTCCAGGCCTTCGCCGTCGGGCAGGCGCATGTCGGTCAGACACAGGCTGTACCGCTCCTTCCGCAGCCATCGTTTCGCTTCCGCCACGGAGTCGGCGCAATCCACCGGCAAGCCCATGCGCATGATGGTCAGTTCGAGCAGTTCGCGGATGTCCTCTTCGTCGTCGATCACCAGCACGCGTGGCAAGTCTTCGTGCCTTCGCCTGGTTTTCTCCATGCTCATGGAACACTCCTTCCGGATATGCAGAAATCGGCGCCGGTCCGACTGTCCCGCAGCGTCAGATACGCGCCGTTGGCTTCACACAATTCGCGCGCGATATGCAGACCGAGACCCGTGCCGCGGCTGTGCGTGGTGAAGAACGGCTCGAAAATCTGTTCGCGGTTCTCCTCGCCGATGCCCTCGCCGTCGTCGATCACGTGCAGGTCGACCCGGTCGCGCTCGTCGTCCTGCACGCGCAAGCGGATGCTGCCCGTTTCCCGCCGTGAATGACGCAGCGCGTTGTCGGCCAGGTTCCACAGGATCTGGTTGAGATGCGAGCGGTCGAACGTCATGCATGCGCGGCCTGAAATATCGAGCTGCACGACGCTTTCGGGAACGCTCTCCTTGAGCGCGAATTCCTCGACGAAAACCGGCAGGGCCTGGCGCAGATCGACGAGTTCGCGGCGGGTCCGGTCGCGCCGGCCGAGTTCGAGCACGTCGGCCACGATGCGCTCGACGCGCCGGGTGTTGTCGAGCACGATGCGCAGCAGGCGCTCGCTGGTCGGACCCGTGGCTTCCTCGCGCAACAGTTCGCCGGCGTGCTTGATGGCGGACAGCGGATTCCTGATTTCGTGCGCGATATTGGCCGTCAGGCGCCCGAGCGCCACCAGCTTGAGCTGCCTGGCATGTTCCCGCAGGCGTCCGAGATCCTCGAGGAGAATCAGGACATCGCCGTCCGAACTCTGCGTGGCGATGAAGCGCGCGCGCAATTGGGCGCCGCTCGCCGGCGCGCGCACCAGCACCGATTCGTCTCCGCCGCGCGCGCACCAGTTGCGAAAAGCCACGGACAGTTCGGTCGAGTAGGAGGAAAGCTGGCGTTCTTTCGGGTCGCCCAGGCCGAGCAGGTGTTCGATGCGCGGATTATGCTGCTTGATGACCCCCTCGTGGCCCAGGACGAGGACGCCGTCCTGCATTTCCTCGATGACGCGCTGGCTGATGATCGTCTGGTTCCTGAGCGCTTCGCCGCGTTTCCTGGCCAGCTCCTCGTTGGCGATGATGCGTTTGGCCAGGAGGCGCGCGAAAATGGCGATGATGAAAAAACTGGCGCAAAAAAGACCCGCCGAGAGAAAAACGTCGGTTTCGCCGGCATTCTTCACGAAGAGCAGCCATTCGTCGCCGAGCACGGCCAGGGTGGCCATCGCCGCGTAGAACAGGGCCAGCCGTCCCTCTCCGACCAGGCTGGCGCCGATCAAGGTCACCAGCAGCATGACGCCCAGGCTGTCGCGCACCCCGTAGGTGTTGTAGGCCAGCCAGGCCAGGATCAGGATGTCGAGCAATACCTGGATGCTGAGCTGCCGGTTGAAATGGCGCTGGTATACGTGCAGCGTCGCCAGCGCCGCCACGTTGGCCACCAGATAAAAGCAGACGACCACCTTCAGGAAGGAAGCATGCTGGCCGATGAGGGACAGCAAGGGGATCGGATAAAACGCCGATGCCGCCAGCAGCGCGGCGATGCACAGGCGATAGACGGAAAAATAACGCAGGCTTTTCCAATGGATCGGCAGTATCTGCGGTGCCCCGGCGCCCGCTTCACGGATCATGGCGGTCCAGGCGATGTTCATGGCAGCAGTAATGGACGGCGCCATCCCGGATGCTTTCGCTTTCAGGAAGGTGGATGCCGCACCGGGCGCACTGGACCATCCGCTCCGGCCGGCGTCCGGCGGAAGCACGCCCGGTCCCGGACCGGCGCCGGTTCAGCTTGCGGAAGAACCAGAGAACGATCAGGGCGAGCCCGATCAGGAGCAGATATTTCATGGTTCGAGCGGGGTTCGCGATTCCACGATTCCACCCAAGCATAACAAAAGCGGGAACGACGAAAACTCCGGTGAGCGGAACGAACCGGTCCCCGGACTTTACCGGACCTTGGACCTTGCCGAACGGGGATGCTGGTAGGGGCGAGAGGATTCGAACCTCCGACTCCTACGTCCCGAACGTAGTACTCTACCAGGCTGAGCTACGCCCCGACCGGGGCAGCGGACGCTAGAACGTTCTGGCCACTGCAAAGGTCGCCAAGTCTAGCAAAGAATCCTTGTATGTGGAAGCGGGCAGCGACCCGATGGAGATCTGCGCGCGGCGGGCTTCGCTTTCGGCCCGCTTGACGGTGTATTCCAGGGCGCCCGTGGCGCGAATGGCCGAAAGCACCTCCGGGAAGTTCTCCCGTCCGCCATGCTCGATCGCCTGGCGCACGCTGCGCGCCTCGTCCGCCGTCCCGTTGCGCATGGCGTGAATGAGCGGCAGCGTCGGCTTGCCTTCAGCGAGATCGTCGCCGAGATGCTTGCCGGTTTCGGCCTCGGCGCCCGTGTAATCGAGCACGTCGTCGATCAGTTGAAAAGCCGTGCCGAGATGCATCCCGTAATCCGCGAGGCATTGCTCGGTTTCCCGGTCGGCGCTGCCGGCGATCGCGCCGAGCCGGGAAGCGGCTTCGAACAGCTTGGCGGTCTTGGAGCGGATGACCCGCAGGTAGCTTTGCTCATCGACGTCGGCATTGTGGCAGTTCATCAACTGCAACACTTCGCCCTCGGCAATGAGCCTGGTCGCCTCGGCCATGATGCGCATGACGCGCATCTCGTCCACCCCGACCATCATCTGGAACGACAGCGAATAGAGAAAGTCCCCCACCAGCACGCTGGCGGCGTTGCCGAACAGGGCATTGGCCGTTTTCTGGTTGCGCCGCAGATCGGATTCGTCGACGACGTCGTCGTGCAGCAGGGTGGCCGTGTGAATGAACTCGACCATCGCGGCCAGTTCGTGGTGGCGGGTTCCGTCATACTCCAACGCGCCGGCCGCGAGGAGCACCAGGGCCGGACGCAGGCGCTTGCCGCCGGAGTTGATGATGTGCTCGGTGACCTGCTGGATGAGTGTTACGTCGGAATGCAGTTTTCGCCGGATCACCGCATCGACGGCCTGCATATCCGGTTCGATCAGCTTGTAGAGTCGCTCGGGTTTCAACGAAATCAACCTGGAACAGAACCTTGAGATGGTAGGTGGCGCCTGGCGCGAGTGTCAAGCCGGAAACCGTGGAATGACGCGGAACGATCGCGCGAAGTCTTTGACACCGCGGAGAAAGGTCGTATAATACTCAATTCCCCGATTCTCGATTCGCTGATTTCCGATTCATCTTTCTTGGTTTTGGAGTCCGACATGTACGCGGTCATAAAAACCGGCGGCAAGCAGTACCGCGTCGCCGCCGGCGAAAAACTGAAAATAGAGCAGATACCGGCAGAAGTCGGCGCGGAAGTCACGCTGGACCAGGTGCTCATGGTCGGCGAGGGCGAGTCCGCGCGGATCGGCGCTCCGCTCGTCGCCGGCGCGGCGGTCAAGGCCACCGTGCTGGCGCACGGGCGTCACGACAAGATCCGTATCTTCAAGATGCGCCGCCGCAAGCATTACCAGAAGCATCAGGGCCATCGCCAGTATTACACCGAAATCCGCATCGACGGAATTTCCGCCTGAGACGGCCCCGAGGAAAGGAAAGAAACCATGGCACACAAAAAGGCAGGCGGCAGCTCGCGCAACGGCCGCGATTCCCATTCGAAGCGCCTGGGCGTCAAGCGCTACGGCGGGCAGGAAGTCGTGGCGGGGAGCATCATCGTTCGCCAGCGCGGCACGCGCATCCATCCGGGCCTGCACGTCGGTCTCGGCAAGGACCATACCCTGTTCGCGCTGGCCGATGGGCGCGTCCAGTTCGCTTTCAAGGGACCGAAGCGCAAGCATACGGTCAGTATCGTTCCGGCGGCCTGATGGCCTGATTCCCGGGCGGCGCCTGGTTCGAAGGAAGCCCTATCCCGACGATAGGGCTTTTTGTTTTTGCGGGAAGGGCATGAAATTCATCGATGAGGCGAAGATCTTCGTCGCCGCCGGCGATGGCGGCAACGGTGTCGTCTCGTTCCGGCGCGAGAAGTATGAGCCCGAGGGCGGACCGGACGGCGGCGACGGCGGGCGCGGCGGCAGCGTGCGGGCGATTGCCGATCGCAACGTGAATACGCTGGTCGAATACCGCTATACCCGCAAATTCAAGGCGCCGCGCGGAGAGAACGGCGCCTCCGCCGGATGCTACGGCCGGGGCGGCAAGGATGTCCTGCTGCGCGTCCCGGTCGGGACGGTGGTCACCGATCTCGGCACCCGGCGGGTGGTCGCCGATCTGGCGCATGACGGGCAGGCCGTCCTGCTCGCCCGGGGCGGCAAGGGTGGCCTGGGCAATATCCGCTTCAAGTCGAGCACCAATCGCACGCCGCGCCGGTGCACCAAGGGCGAGCCGGGCGAGCAGCGCGAGCTGCTGCTCGAACTGCGCGTGCTCGCCGACGTCGGTCTGCTCGGCTTGCCGAACGCGGGAAAAAGCACCTTCCTCCGCGCGGTATCGGCGGCGCGCCCGAAGGTCGCCGACTATCCGTTCACCACTCTGTCCCCCGGCCTGGGCGTGGTGCGCGTGGCCGAGGACAAGAGTTTCGTCGTCGCCGACATTCCCGGCCTGATCGAAGGCGCCGCCGAAGGCGCGGGGCTCGGCATCCGTTTTCTCAGGCATCTGGCGCGCACGCGCGTGCTGTTGCACATCGTCGATCTGGCGCCGCTCGATCCCGAGGCCGACCCGGTGCGCGATGCGCGCGCCATCGCCGGCGAACTGGAGAAATTCAGCCCGGAACTGGCCGCGAGGCCGCGCTGGCTGGTGCTCAACAAACTCGACCTGATCGCGGAGGACGAACGCCGGCGGCGCGTCGAGGATTTTCTGCGCGCTTATGGCGCGCCCGAGGAAACGCCCTTTTTCCCGATCAGCGCCCTTTCCGGCGACGGCTGCCGCTCGCTGGTCTTCGCCTTGCAGGTGGCGCTGGACGAACTGCCGTTCCCGCCGGCGATCGTCGACGATCCGCAGGAAAATCTCTTTCCTGATGACCAATGGACGATCCAGCAAAAATGACGACGAAAACGACACGCGTGGCCGAGGCCAGACGCCTGGTCGTCAAGGTGGGTTCGGCGCTCGTCACCAACGACGGCGAGGGTCTCGACACCCGGGCGATCGGCGAGTGGGCCCGGCAGATCGCGGAGCTTTTCTCGCTCGGACGGGAGGCGGTGCTGGTGTCCTCCGGAGCGATCGCTTGCGGCATGCGGCGCCTGGGCTGGAACAGGCGCCCCGGCGCCGTGCATCAATTGCAGGCCTGCGCCGCGGTCGGGCAGATGGAGCTGGCGCAGGCCTACGAGTCCGCCTTCCAGGCGCATGGCTTGCACACGGCGCAGGTGCTGCTCACCCACGACGATCTGGCCGACCGCAAGCGCTACCTCAACGCGCGCTCGACGCTGACCACGCTGCTTGCCCTCGGCGTCGTGCCGATCATCAACGAGAACGACACGGTGGTCACCGACGAAATCAAGTTCGGCGACAACGACACCCTGGGCGCCCTGGTCGCCAATCTGATCGATGCCGATTGCCTGATCATCCTCACCGATCAGCAGGGGCTATACACGGCCGATCCGCGCAAGGACCCCGCGGCCAGGCTGATCGCCGAGGCGCGGGCGGGCGATCCGCAGCTGGAAGCGATGGCCGGCGGCGCGGGCACGCGGCACGGCAAGGGCGGCATGATCACCAAGGTGCTGGCCGCCAGGCGCGCGGCCGGCAGCGGCGCGCACACGGTGATCGCCGGCGGGAGCGCGCCGGAGGTCATGCTGCGGCTCGCTCGCGGCGAGCCGATCGGTACCCTGTTGGTGGCCGCGACGCCGCCGCTCAATGCGCGCAAGCAGTGGCTGGCGGGCCATCTGCAGCTCGCCGGCCGGCTGATTCTCGACGCCGGCGCGGTCAGGGCGCTGGGCGAAGGCAAGAGCCTGCTGCCGATCGGCGTGGCGGAAGTGCAGGGCACTTTCGAGCGGGGCGCGGTGGTGGCCTGCGTCTCGACCGACGGGACGGAGGTGGCGCGCGGCCTCGCCAACTACGGCAGCAGCGACGCCCGGCGCATCGCGCGGCATGCCAGCGCGGAGATCGAAGCCATTCTCGGCTTTCTCGACGAGCCGGAAATGATTCATCGGGACAATCTGGTCGTGTGTTGAGGAGCCCGACCGGTGCCCCGCATTTCACGTTGCACAGCCTTTCATCGAACGGAGAAAGCACGAAATGAATACAGGATTGACCATTCTTCCCGGCGGGGCGCTGGATTTCGTTTCGCTCGGGGCGCTCGTCCATCGCCTGGACCCCGGTGTGGTGCCGTTTCGCAAGGCGACGGAATGCAAAATCCACGTGAGCGGCGGAGAGTTCAACTGCGCGGCGAACCTGGCGGATTGCTTTGGTCTCGAGACGGGCATCGTGACCGCCCTGGTCGACTATCCCATCGGCGAGCTGATCGACGGCGCCGTCCGTTCCATGCGGGTGAAGCCTTTTTACAGGCGTTTCGCGCACAACGGGGTGAGCGGCCCCAACATGGCCACCGTCTATAGCGACCGCGGCTTCGGCGCGCGTCCGCCGGTGGTCTTCTACAACCGGGCGAACGAGGCCGCCGGGCGACTCAAGGCCGGGGATTTCGACTGGCCGGAGATTTTTTCCGGCGGCGCGCGCTGGTTCCACAGCGGCGGGATTTTCGCGGCGCTTTCCGAGACCACTCCGGAGCTCATCGAGGAAGGCATGAGGGCGGCCAAGGCGGCCGGCGCCGTCGTCTCCTTCGATCTCAATTACCGCGCCAAGCTGTGGAACGCGGCCGGCGGCGAAGCCCGCGCCGTGGCGGTGCTCGAGCGCATCCTGAAGCACGTCGACGTGCTGGTCGGCAACGAAGAGGATCTACAGAAAAGCCTGGGCATCTCAGGGCCGGAAGTGGCCGCGAAATCCAAACTCGACCCTTCCGCCTTCTTCGGGATGATCGACAAGGTTATCGAAAAGCACCCGCAGATCCGCATCGTGGCGACCACGCTGCGCGAAGTGCTGTCGACCAACCGCCACCGCTGGAGCGCGGTGGCCTGGGTCAATGGCCAAACGCACGTCGCCCCGACGGCGGAACTGGACGTCTACGACCGCATCGGCGGCGGCGACGGATTCGCCTCCGGCTTCTTCTACGGCCTGCTCTCCGGCGAGACGCCGGAAGACGCGCTGAAGCTGGGCTGGGCGCACGGCGCGTTGCTCACCACCTTCCCCGGCGACGTGACGATGGCCTCGGCCGCCGAAGTGCGCGCGCTGGCCCAGGGCGGCTCGGCGCGCGTGCAGCGCTGATCCGGCACGGAAAGCGGTTCTGGCGTTTTTTTTCAGGAGACGATCATGAAAGCCCTGGTTCTCGAAGCCTACAACTCCTTCGTCTATCGCGAGGTGGAAGATCCGCGGCCCGGCGCGGAGGAAGTCTTGATCCGCGTCAAGGCCTGCGGCATCTGCGGCAGCGACGTGCATGGCATGGACGGCAGCACCGGCCGGCGTCATCCGCCCCTCGTCATGGGGCACGAGGCGTCGGGCGTCATCGTGGAGACCGGCGCGGGCGTTGCGCGCTGGAAGGTGGGCGATCGCGTCACTTTCGACTCCACGATCTACCCGCTCGACGACTGGTATACGCGCAAAGGGCGCTACAACCTTTCCGACGGGCGCGAAGTCATTGGCGTGGCGCCGGTGGAATACAAGCGCCACGGCGCTTTTGCCGAGCTTCTCGCCGTGCCGCAGCACGTGCTCTACAGGATCCCGGAAGGCGTCGGCTTCGAGCAGGCGGCGCTCGTCGAACCCGCCGCCGTGGCCGCCCATGCCGTGCGCCTGGCGGAGGCCGGGATCGGCCAATCGGCGGTGGTCATGGGCAGCGGCATGATCGGCGCGTTCATCGCGGCCATGCTGAAAGCCGCGGGGGCCGCGCCGGTCGTCGCCATAGACATCGACGACGAAAAGCTGAAAATGGCGGCGAACTATGGCGCCGACATCACCGTCAATTCGACGGGGAGCGACGTGCTTGCCGCCGTGCGCCAGGCCACCAAGAATCGCGGCGCGGATGTCGGCTTCGAGGCCATCGGCCTGTCGTCCACCGTCAACCAACTGATCGACACGCTGCGCCGCGGCGCCACGGCGGTGCTGGTGGGCAACCTGTCGACCAAGGTCGACCTGCCGCTGCAGAAGGTCGTCACCGGGGAGCTCCGGGTGCAGGGCAGTTGCGCCATCAACGGCGAATACGAACTGGTGCTCGACATGATCGCCGCCGGCGCGTTGAACGTGGATGACATGATCTCGGCCGTCGCGCCCTTGAGCGAGGGCGCCGAATGGTTCCGCAGACTGCATGCCCGCGAAGGCAATCTGAACAAGGTGGTCCTGGTGCCTTGAGGATGGAGCGATGGAGACGGATTGACATGGCCCGTTCAAAATTGCGTCGGAAACGACCATTTTGCGGCCGCGCCGGAGAGAACGGCGCCCTCTCCGCCCCCGCCGGGCTCTATGGGCGCCAGGTTCCGCCCTGGCTGCCGGCCTGCGCCAGGAACTTCTGGATGTCCGCCGACCCCAGGCGGCGGGAGGCGCCTTCCATGTGCCGCCTGGCGGCGAGGCGGGCGGCTTCGGGTTCCTGCCGGGAAATGGCGTCTACGATGCTCTGGTGTTCCTCCTTGACCTGTTGCAGCAGGATGGCCTTGGTCGCTTCGTAGCTGCGGCTGATCAAGGTGGCCCTGATCAGGAAATTGAACAGGAATTCGATCAGGGCCAGGAAATGCGGGTTGCCGGTGGCCTCGGCGATGCTGCGGTGAAACGCGATGTCGGCCTTGACGCCGTCGCCTCCCGCCTGCTCGTCGAGCTCGATCTGTTTCAGCGCGCGCCTGATCGCCGCCATCCGCTCGCGCGTCCGGCGCATGGCGGCCAGCGCGGCGATTTCGCCTTCGAGCGACAGGCGCAGTTCGACCACCTGCAGCACCGAATGGATCGAGTCCATGATGCTGGGGTCGATGCGGAAAGGCGCGTGCATGTTGCGGTCGCGGACGAAGACGCCGCTTCCCTGACGCGATTCCACGAGACCCTCCGACTTGAGGCGCGAGACCGCCTCCCGGATGACCGTCCGGCTGACGCCGAAGCGTCCGGCCATTTTCAGTTCGGACGGCAGGCGGGAGCCCGGCGAAAAATTTTCTCCGGCGATCAGCTGCGTCAGCGCCGCGAAAACCTTGTCGGTCAAGGTCCGCGCCGTGGCAATCCGTTCGACCTCGAACTCCGGCATGGATGCCGCGTTTTTCGCCATTCCGTTTTTTTCCTTGCGGATGTTGTAAATCGTTTTTATCTATGCTTTACTTGACGATATCACAAGATGTACTGTTGTACTACAAATCAAGACAACAAGAATCGCATCTGGTCATGTTGTGTCGGGTTGTATCGAGATAGGGCTTGCAGGGGGTTGCCCAAGGCAGCCCTCTCGAGGAATCGACGTTCATCGAGTGTTGTTCATCGCTGGTCGCGGCTCGCGGGCGATCTCGTCCGCAGTTCGGATCGGCATTTTTGCGAGGGGAAAACAGATGAAAGCAACGCGGATGGTTGGCGTACTGATGGGCCTGGGCCTGGGTCTGGGCGCGGTAACGACGGGGCAGGCGCAGACGGCCTTGAAGATCGGCTGGACGAACGCCATCGATTCCCACTACGGGGTCATGGCGACGACCTTCAACGATGAAATCGCCAAGCGCACCGACGGGCGCTACAAACTGCAATACTTCACCATGGGCGCCCTGGGCGGCGAGCGCGAAATGCTCGAAGCCGTGCAGCTCGGCACCCAGGACATGGTCATCACCTCGACCGGACCGGTCGGCAACTTCGTGGCCGAAACCCGGATCGTGGACA
>JAITIQ010000062.1 GCA_031279425.1 Accumulibacter sp. | reverse complement strand
GGAGCAGCCAGGATTTCGCCGCCGCGCGCGACGCGGGCGATTTTCCCGTGTTCCAGGACGATCGTCCGCTCCGCGTGGGCGGCGACTTCCGGCGCGTGGGTGACGACGATGATCGTGCTGCCTTCGCGGTGAAGCTGGTGCAGGATGTCCATGACCACCTGCTCGTTGGCCTCGTCGAGGTTTCCCGTCGGTTCGTCGGCCAGGATGATCCGGGGATAGTTGATCAGCGCGCGGGCGACGCAGACGCGCTGCTGCTCGCCGCCGGAAAGCTGCCGGGGCAGGTGCCGGGCACGGCCGGCGAGGCCCACCCGGTCGAGGGCCTCCAGGGCTTCCTTCTCGTCGACCAGGCTGTGGTAGTACTGGGCGACCATGACGTTTTCCAGCGCCGTCAGGTAGGAGATGAGGTGGAACTGCTGGAAGATGAGCCCGATCTTGCTCCGCCGGATGGCGGTCAATTCGTCGGCGGACAGCGCGCTCAGTTCCTGCCCGTCGAGGATCACCGATCCCTCGCTGGGCTTGTCCATGCAGCCGATGAGGTTGATCATCGTCGTCTTGCCCGAGCCGGACGGCCCCATGATCGCCAGCCATTCGCCCCGCGGCACGGCAAGGTCGATGCCCGACAGCGCCCTGAGCTGCCCGTAGATTTTGGAGACGTTCTTCAGTTCGAGGATGTTCATTGGATCACTTTCGGGCGGTTCCGGACTGGAGCGCATCAAGAAAACTCCGATCCATCAGGTCTGTCTTATCAGCGGCGCCGCGCGCCGGAGGCTTGGCTCCCCCCTCTCCCGGCCTTCGGCCACCCTCTCCCCCCTGCGGGGGGCGAGGGGAACCGGAAGCTTCGTCATGGCGAGGACGAGAGGCCCGTAGCAATTCAGACCGCCTTTCCGCTTGCTTCGGTATCCTGGAAAACCGAACCACCGCAGGGATGGCCACGTCATTTCGCCCCTCGCGATGACGGTCCATCGGCGCTTCCTGTACCG
The DNA here is from genome assembly GCA_031279425.1 of Accumulibacter sp. Classification (GTDB taxonomy): domain Bacteria; phylum Pseudomonadota; class Gammaproteobacteria; order Burkholderiales; family Rhodocyclaceae; genus Propionivibrio. The sequence goes on along the minus strand of JAITIQ010000062.1, from coordinate 13,704 downwards.
ATGAAAGCGTATGACGCCAGGCCGCGGCTTTTCCCCTCCCCCGCTTGGCGGGGGAGGGTGGCCGAAGGCCGGGAGAGGGCGTCGTACTTTCCGGCGCGAAGCGCCGCATGCCCGACCCTCCGGACTGCGCTTCGCTGGTCCAGGCTACACGGCGGTGGTTCAAGGTTTCATCGTTCATCATCATTCCCCGCGCAGCACCAGCGCCGGTTCGATATCCATCGCCCGCCGGACCGGAATCAGGCAGGCAATGACGGTGACCACGGCGGAAACGATCACCGTCAGGGGAATGAGATAGAACTCGATGGCGATCGAGCGGTTGAAGACCTCGCTGCTGATGAGCTGGGCAAAGGCCAGCCCGCAGGCCGAACCGAGGAAACCGCCCAGGACGCCCAGGATCAGTCCCTCGCCGAGGAATTCCCGCGCGATGCTGCGGTTCTCGGCGCCGATGGCCTTCTTGAGTCCGATTTCCCGGCGGCGCTCCATCACCACGGTCATCATCGTCGTCGCCACGCAGATCATGGTCAGGCCCAGGACGATCGCCGTCACCAGGTAGACCAGGGTTTCCAGTTTCTTCAATACCGTTTCCTCGGAACGGGTCACTCTTTTCACCAGGCGGGGCTCGATCCTGTCCTGGCCCGCGCGGATCGCGGCGGACAAGTCCTTCAGTTCCTGGCCGCCGGCCATGATGCTGATTTCCGCGGCGTCGACATGGCCGGACTCGCCGGTCATCGCTTCCATGTCGGAAAGGCTCATGAAAATGAAGCCGTCCTCGACGCCGCCGGTCCGGACCACGCCGGTGATGCTCACCTCCTTTTCGTAACGCGACTGCTCCTTGTCCCGGCCTTCCAGGGTCAGCGTGCGACCGGGGGAAAGCAGGGCGGATTCGGCCACGTCCGCGCCGATGAGGACCTCGCCGTCCCGTTCGGGCCATGCGCCGGTGACCCGCCAGTAGGGACGGGTCTTTTGCACCTGTGCGAAATCGGTGCCCGCCGCCGTATAGGGCTGCAGGTTGCTGCGCACCGTCAGGTAGCGAAACGGAGCGAGGCCGACCAGCTTGTCCGCCGGCAGCAGGGCGGCGGCGCGCGCGATGTCGGCTTTGCTCATCGACGATTCCCTGCCGGCGGCGATGAACACCATATTGGCGCCATAGGAGCGGAATTCCCGACTCATCTGCCGGGGGATGTCGTAGCTGAGCGTGATCATGCCGAGCAGGACGGTGGCGCCGATGGCGATTCCGGTCAGCGCCACGAGCAGCCGGCTGCGCCGGCGCACGACGGAACTGAACAACAGGCGCAGAATGAAGGCGTTGTTTTTCGTCATGGCTTACTTTCCGTGCAGGACTTCGGTCGGGCGCAGCATCAGCAGCATGCGGATCGCCGGCAGGCTGCCGAGCACCGTCACCACGAAAACCAGGAGCGCCGTGAGCGGCACGACCAGGCCCTTGACCGCGACCGCCGAACCGAAAACGCCGTGCCCGATGATCTGGGCGAAGACGAGGCCGACGAAATAGCCGCAGGCGCCGCCGAGGAAGGCGGTGATCAGGGTCTCGGTCAGGAGCAGCAGCGAAATGGCGCCGTTGGTCGCGCCCAGGGCTTTCAACAGGCCGATTTCCGCGCTCCGCTCCATGACGTTGGCCGTGACCAGGTTGGAGATGGCCAGCGCCGAGCAGGCCATCGCCAGCACGGTGAGGAGCAGCATCAGCAACTGGGTCTTGGCCAGGATGGCGCCTTCCGACTCGGCCACCTGGAGGATCGGCTTGACCCGGGTGCCGGGAAGGACTTCCTCGATCTGATAGGCGATCGAACTGATGTACGCGGTGCAGTACCAGGTATCCCATTCCATGCGCGACAGGCTGCCGGGGTCCTGCGCGGCGCGGCGGGCGAGATCGTTTTCCGGCGTGGTCAGCGCGCTGACCTCGACCCGCTGCACCAGCCCCGCCCGATTCGAGAGGTCCTGGGAAAGCTTCATCGCGCCGAAGATCTGCTCATCCTCCTCGCCGCCGCTGTGGAAGACGCCGCGGATCGTGACGATGGCGCTTTGCGCTTCGCCCGGCGCCTCGACCTCGAAGCGGTCGCCCACTTTGAGGCCCAGCCGGGCGGCCAGCGCCGCGCCGACGAGGACGCCGCGCAGGTCGTCGTCGTCGCCGGGTCGCCCCTCGATGTCCCACCAGGTCTTGAGGCGGGTCATGCCGGTGTCGACCTCGTCGCCGGTGGGCAGCGTGAGGTGCCGGTCGAACCAGGTGCCGATGAGCGAGGTTTCCAGGTCGCCGATCCTGATCCGGGTCTCCAGGTAGGGCGCGAAGTCGACGATGTTGTAGGCCCAGAAAATCATCTTGATCTTGTGGAGATCGGCTTCGGCGATGTATTCCCCGGCCCTTTGGGACGCCGCCGCCTCGTCGCTTTCGTCGCCTTCGACGCGGTACAGCTCGTCCATCAGCGAGGCTCCGCGCGGGACGACGTTGAGGTTGGCGCCATAGGTTTTCAACTCCTGATTGACCTTGTCGCCGACGTCGAACATGACGTTGAGCATCGCCGTCGCCAGCGAAACACCCAGGCCCACGGCGAAGGCGATCATGAGCAGCTTGCCCTTGCGGCGGAACAGGGCGCCTTTCAGCATTTTCCAGAACATGGCTCGATCCTTGCGACAGGCTTCGCGCCCGTCATTGCGAGGCGCGTAGCGCCGTGGCGATCCAGGACGACATCATGAATGCGCATGGTTCCCGGCCACAGAATTCCCCTCCCCCGCTTGGCGGGGGAGGGTGGCCGAAGGCCGGGAGAGGGCGTCGTTCCGAACGGCGCGCAGCACCGCATGATTCTTGCGGCCTTGCCGTGGGACACAGCGCCCTCTCCCGCCCCTGCCGGGGCGCCCTCCCCCGCCGGGCGGGGGAGGGGAAGGCCGGCGGCTTCACTGGCCGGACGTTTTCTGTTCATTCGAAGCGCGTCCTCTCCGCTTCCAGAACTCCGGCGTCGATCCGCAACTTGCCTTCGGACACGCTGAACAAATCCCCTCCCCCGCTTGGCGGGGGAGGGTGTCCGAAGGCCGGGAGAGGGCGTCGGTCCGAACGGCGCGCAGCGCCGCATGATTCTTGCGGCCTTGCCGTGGGACACGGCGCCCTCTCCCGCCCCTGCCGGGGCACCCTCCCCCGCCAGGCGGGGGAGGGGAAGGCAGGCGGCTTCACTGGCCGGACGTTTTCTGTTCATTCGAAGCGCTTCCTCTCCGCTTCCAAATCCTCGGCGTTGATCCTCAACTTGCCTTCGGAGACGCTGAATTTCAGCGGCACCGGATTGCATCCGCCGGGAAAGCCGATGGTCGCCTTGTTCATCACCACGTCGCACAGCTTGCAGACGACCTGATCCTTGCGCTGGTAATAGCCGGTGGGTCCGCAGATGTCGCAGGCATCGAGTCCGACGCCGTAGGCCGACTCACTCTTCTTGATGACGATGAAGCGCACCGCGGTTCCGCCGGAAGCCGTGAATTGATGGCGGTGGAGATTGCCGTCGTTGACCTCGTCGAGGGCGATGCTCACGACGCCGTCCTGGGCCGCGATTTCCACCGGCGGCGAGATTTCCACTTCCCGGTTGGCGTAGCTTCGGAGGGCGGTGACGGTGATCAGCGAAACCGCCAGGCAGACGATCAACAGTCCGCAGTAGCGCAATTGCCTCTGATGATCGGCCCGCATCAGGCGCACTTGCGCCGGGTTGGCGCCAGTCAGCGAAGTCAGGCGCACCTTGACGGCCAGCGCCGCCGCCCAGAGCGCGAGCAGGATCATGAAGGCGTAGGCGAAGCCGTTCTTGTGGCTCAGGAGCGCGATGATCAGGCTCATCAGCCATCGGGGCCGGGGGATCAGGTTGCGGCCGACCAGGATCTGGACGACTTCCAAGGACTGTTGCAGAAGAAGAATCAGCACGGCGGCGAAGACGACGAGCAGCAGAGGGCGCTTCGAGGTTTTGCCGGCCATCTTGTAGACGGCCAGCCCGAGCAGGAACATCGTCATCAGGGCGGCGGCATAACCGATCACCTTGTACAGGAAATCGGCGTTGTAGATGGTCTCCATGCCGACGGCGAATTCGAACGGCGAGAGCAGGAGGTCCGGCAGGCAATAGGCCAGCACCAGGCCCGCCAGGGCGGAAAGGACGATCCGGAACGGATTGCGGGCCGCCGTCGATTCCGGCCCGAGGCTTTTCCACGCCAGCGCCGGGAAAAGCAGCAACAAGGCCAGCGAGGGCAGCATCACGCCCAGGTCGTAGTATTCCCGGACGGCAAAGCCGGTATTGCGTTTCAGGACGGCATAAACGAGGGCCGCCGCCACGCCCAGGGCCACCCCCGGCGCGAGGCGCGTCTTCCCGTCGCGCGCCGTCCTGACGGCCAGGAAGAGCAGGAAGGCCAGGACGACCGCGGCAGCCAGGGTGTTGTCGGTGATTTTGATCAGGTACTGCAACATGGAAAATCGGCTGTCGAAAATTTCATCGGATCAACGGTCGTGGCGGTTGCCGCCACCCCGGAGGACGAAATGGAGCGGGCGAGACGTCAAACCAGGCTCTCCCATCTCCTTCACGCCAAAAAAAGAATCCCCCTTGAAGCGTTTTCCGACGCTCCAAGGGCGATCCGCCTTACTGGACATGCGCCACGGAGAGGTCTTACCAGGCCCTGGGCACGTAATCGAAATTCCAGGAAACTTCCAGCGGCTGTTTCCAGAAGCGTCCGGTCACGCCGGTTTCCTTGTCGACGTGCAGCAGGTAGCTCTGCTTCTCGGGGTTCTCGATGATGAAGGTGATCTTGTAGCGGCCCGGCCCGTCGAGCTTGACGTTGTTGCCGTAGTGGGGCCCGTCGGAAGCGCTCATCGGCATGAAGTTGCCTTCGATGAGTTTGCCGCCCTGTTTCTGCGCCTTGTACTTGACCGTCAGGTAGGGGACGAAATCACCGGCGCCGTAGCCCAGATTATTGTTGGGCAGGGCCGCGATGTCGGCTTCCAGGTGCATGTCGGACTGGGACGCCGCGAGTCCGCCCAGGCCGGCCGGTTCCATGTCGACCGGCTGGAAATAGACGCCGGCCACGTTGAGCGGTCCGACCTGCTGCTCGTCACCGAGGGGGAATTCCTCGAAGCCGGCGGTTTCCGCGCCCGGCTTCGGCGCCGGCGCCCCCCAGGCCGGCAAGGCGAAAACGGTCAGGGACGTGACGGCCAGCAGGGCCAGCATGTTGCGGGACAAACTATTTTTCATTGGAAGCCTCCATTGAGTTGAAACCAGCCATCGGATTGCCAATGGCCGTTTGGGTTGAGCCGGGCTTGGGAAGCCTCGGCAAGAACGATTTGCGACGGCAGTGAATGACGGATACGGTCACCGGCACTACGGGCCAGGATTATAGATGATCCAGTAGAAATTGTAATGAGACTTTATCTCATTTTCGAGGCGAAGAGGAGGAAGAGAGCGGGAGGCGAAGCGGGGTCGGGATGAACGCGCCGCTGCCCGCCATTCTCGACCGTGCTTTCACGGGCGGCCCGCGCCTGTGATTCCGATCCACCATAAAGATGGCAAAACTGAATCGCCCTGCGCATCTCATCCGCCGCCGTTTACTTTCCCTCCCCCGCTCAAGCGGGGAAGGGTGCTCCGGCAGAGGGCGCCATTTCCTCCGGCGCAGCCCTTCCGAAAGCGCCAGCTTCCACGGAGCGCCGGCATCCTGCCGGCTTCGTTCCGCTCAGACACTCGACGGCTCGCTTCCAGGGTTGCCCATGCGATCGCCCGGGAGGTTTTCCGCGCCGGCGGTTCGCCTTATACTTGCCCGATATTTCCGCATTTTCTTCAGGGACGCCATGATACTAAATTTCTTTTCGGCGGCGCGGCCGAACCATCCTCTCGGAGATGCCAAGGAATTCAAGCGGGCGCTGGCCGGATTGCCGCAGGATCCGTTCAAGGCGATCGACGAGGTCTACACTTGGTTCGAATCCTTGAGACAGGCGGATGACTTCCGTCCGAATCATCTGTTCAAGGTGGTCAGCAGCCTCGACGAGGCCGTGCAGCGGCATCTCAAGAGCCTGTCCAGAAATTATCTGCAAACGCCGCGCCTGTCGAAGAACGACGAAAACCGCCTGTGGTCGGCATGTTTCAACTACCTGGGCGAGGTTTCCTGGCTGTACGCCCATTGCGTCGAGCGTTTCCACAAGAACCCGAAGGACAAGGGCAATGACGTGTTCAAGGGCAGCCTCCCGCTGGCCGCGGCGCGATGCATGGCGGCGCGCGCGGGACAGATCAAGGGCATCGACTACCGCTACGGGGTGGTCGGCGAGGATCTGTGGCGCGGCCTGGGGCTTCCCTACCTGACCGCCGAAACCGAGGGCTATTCCACCAAGCCGGTGCAGCTCTACCCCGGAGAGCATGGGATGACCAGCGTGGCCCAGCAATATCTGCGGACGCTGGTGCGGGAATCGTCTTCGATCGGCATGCTGCTGCCGTTCGAAATCGAACTGGCGGATCGACTCATCGCGCATTTTCTGCCCGGCTTCGTCTTCGGCAAGGAATACCTGCCGGGCAGCATGTACTGGGTCGACGCCGCCGGCACCCAACCGCCGACACGACTGGCCGCCCCGCCCGCGCAGTCGGTCGCGAGCCTGCGCTTCTTTCAGCCGGGCACGGCCTATCCGGCGCTGGAAGCGCTGATGCGCCAGGTGGAACGCGGCACCATCCCGGACGAGCTGGCCCTGGGAGCGGATCTTTCGGCGGCGGACGTGCTCAAGGTGCTCCAGCACCTGGCCCTGTACTGGTCGCCCACGGCTCCGCAGCGAGAGCACGTTCGCCACGCGGTCAAGACGCGCATGGCCGTGCTGCAGGGTTTCGACAGCTCCCTGGCGGTGTTCGCCGGCAATGTGGCGCGCCTGGGGGTGGAACGCTTGGCGGAAAGCTGGGTCGTGGAAAACGTGAGCCAGGGAGGCTTTCGCGCCGGTACGAACGAGGCGGGCGACTGGCTGAAGGTCGGCTCGCTGCTGTGCATGCAGCCGGAAGGTGGAAACAACTGGATCCTGGGAGTGGTCCGGCGCCGAAGCGTGAACACGGATACCCAAACCGTCGGCATCCAGACGCTTTCGCGCAACGCCCAGAGCATCGAACTGCGTCCCCGCACGTCCGGCTTTTCCGCGACCGATGCCATCCCCGGAATCTTGCTGCGCGAGGAAAGCGGGGGCGACCTGATGCGCCTGCTCCTGCCATCCGGGAGCTTCAGCGTGCGCGCGATTCTTGAATTCGTCCTGGACGGCAAGCGCCATCTGCTCACGCCGGTGGAACTCGAAGAGGCCGACGGCGAATTCGAGATCGGCGCCTACCGGGAGCAGATCCTGGCATGACCGGCAAGCCGGGCGCTCATCCCCCTCGAGGCTCGAGGGCGATGTCCTGGTCTTCCATGCGCCCGAGTCGACTGAGCCCGACTTTCCATCCTGGCGACGGACGCTTGCTGGACGCGCGTGTCGCGGCTCGTCGAGGGGCGTCCCGGCAATGGATTCAGGATGAAATACCCCGGCGCGCCGGCTGGTAGAATCGCCGCTTCCCGCAAGCGTCTCCGATTTCCTTGACCCGCGCCCTTTCCCGTTCCGAATTTTCCGACTGCCTCGCCGCCGACGCGCGCCGGCTTGTCGGGATGCGCCGCGATCTCAGGCATCTCTACGGCGAACGGCGCGACGCCTTGCGGGCGGAGTACGACAAGCTGCTGGAGCAGTCCCGCGCGACGGTCACGGCCCGACGCGAAAACCTGCCGCGGCCAAGCTTTCCGGACGAGCTGCCGGTCAACGAGCGGCGCGCCGAGATCGCCGAACTGATCGCCAGACATCCGGTCGTCATCGTCTGCGGCGAGACCGGCTCGGGCAAGACGACGCAGTTGCCGAAAATCTGCCTCGAACTCGGGCGCGGCGTGACCGGGCTGATCGGCCACACGCAGCCGCGCCGCATCGCCGCGCGCGCGACGGCGGCGCGCATCGCGCAGGAACTGGCGAGCGAAATCGGCCGTCATGTCGGCTACAAGATCCGCTTCACCGACCGCACTTCGCCACATGCCTACGTCAAGTTGATGACCGACGGCATCCTGCTCGCCGAGACGCAGGGCGATCCTTTCCTCGCGCGGTACGACACGCTGATCATCGACGAGGCGCACGAGCGCAGCCTGAACATCGATTTCCTGCTCGGCTACGTAAAGCAGCTTCTGCCCAGGCGTCCCGATCTGAAAGTCGTCGTCACCTCGGCGACGATCGACGCGCAGCGTTTCTCGAAACACTTCGGCGACGCGCCGGTGATCGAGGTCTCGGGCCGTCTGTATCCCGTCGAGATTCGCTACCGCCCGGTCGCGGCGGAAGAAGCGGACGACGAGCGCGACCTGTACGACGCCATCGTCGATGCCTGCGATGAAGTCAATCGCATCGGGAGTATTGGCAACGGCGGCGACATCCTCGTCTTCCTGCCCGGCGAGCGCGAAATCCGCGAGGCCGCCGAGGCGCTGAGGAAACACGCCTTTTCCCGCGGCGGCGCCCATGCCGCCACCGAAATCCTGCCGCTCTTCGCCCGCTTGTCCGCCGAGGAGCAGGCGCGCATTTTCCGGCCGCACCAGGGGCGGCGCATCGTGCTCTCGACCAACGTCGCCGAAACCTCGCTCACCGTGCCGGGCATCCGCTACGTGGTCGATACGGGCCTGGCGCGCGTCAAACGCTATTCCTACCGCAACAAGCTCGAGCAGTTGCGCATCGAGAAGATCGCGCGGGCCTCCGCCAGCCAGCGCGCCGGGCGCTGCGGCCGCGTGTCGGCGGGCGTGTGCGTGCGGCTTTACGACGAAGAGGACTTCGCCCGGCGTCCGGAGTATGCCGATCCGGAAATCCTGCGCTCGTCGCTGGCCGGCGTCATCCTGCGCATGAAGTCGCTGCGCCTTGGCGACGTGGAAAATTTTCCCTTCCTCGAAGCGCCGCCGGCAAAGGCGATCCACGACGGCTACCAACTCTTGCAGGAACTCGGCGCCGTGACGGAGGAGCGTGCGCTCACGCCGATCGGGGAAGAATTGGCGCGCATGCCGCTCGACCCGCGTATCGCGCGCATGATCGTCGCCGCGCGCGACGAAGGCTGCCTCGCGGAAGTGCTGGTCATCGCCGCCGCGCTCACGGTGCAGGACCCGCGCGAACGGCCGCAGGAGAGGCAGGGCGGCGCGGACGCCGCGCACCGGAAATTCGCCGACGAGAAGTCCGAATTCCTCTCCTGGCGGAAGCTCTGGCAGTGGTATGAAAACGAGCGGGAGCACAAGAAGTCGAAGCGCAAGCTGGTGGAAGCATGTCGCGATAATTTTCTCTCGGCGCTGCGCATGCGCGAATGGCATGACATCCACGCGCAGTTGCGCGCGCTGGCCGCCGAACACGGCTGGCGGGAAAACGACGTGCCGGCATCTTACGAGTCGATCCACCGCGCGCTGCTCGCCGGACTCCTGGGCAACGTCGGCTGCAAGTCGGAGGATTCCGGGCATTACCTCGGCGCGCGCGGCATCAGGTTCCTGATCCATCCCTCCTCGCCGCTCAACAGGAAGGCCGGCAAGTGGATCGCTGCCGCCGAGATCACCGAGACGAGCCGGCTTTTCGCCCGCTGCGTGGCGCGCATCGAGCCGGAATGGCTGGAAGAGGTCGGCGCGCATCTCGTCCGGAAAAGCCATTTCGATCCGCATTGGGAGAAGAAGGCGATGCGGGCGGCCGCCTTCGAACGCTCGACCCTGTACGGCATCGTCATCAACCCGAAAAAGCGCGTGAATTACGGCCCGCTGAATCCGCGCGAGGCGCGCGAGCTGTTCCTCCGGCAGGGACTCGTCGGCGGCGAGATCGCCGAGGAATACGCGCGGCGCTGGGCGTTTTACGCGCACAACCAGCAATTGATGCTCGACATCGAGATGCTGGAACACAAGTCGCGCCGGCCCGACGTGCTGGTCGACGACGAGCTGATCTTCGCCTTCTACGACCGGATCATTCCGGAAGACATCGTAAACGGCGCCGATTTCGACCAGTGGCGCGGAAAGGCGGAGCGGGAAAACCCCAGGCTCCTGTATCTGGAGCGCGAGGATCTGATGCGCCACGAGGCGGCCGGCGTGACGAGCGAGGCCTTTCCGCCGGAAATCAGGCTCGGCGGCGTCGATTTCGAGCTTTCCTACCACTTCGAGCCCGGTTCGCCGAAGGACGGCGTGAGCCTCACCGTGCCGCTCGCGCAGTTGAACCAGATTCCCGCCGGGCGCTGCGAATGGCTGGTGCCGGGGCTGCTGCGGGAAAAGGTCGCGCAGCTCGTCAGGACGCTGCCGCAGAAGATACGCGCCAAACTGGTGCCGATTCCCGACTTCGCCGCCGGCTTCGCCGCGGCGGTGCCGCCTTCCGACCGGGGATTGATCCCGGCGCTCATTCACTACCTCCTGCAAACGCGCGGGCTCAACGCGCGCGGCTGGGAGATCACGCCGGATTCCTTCCGCCCCGACGCCATTCCCGCGCACTTTTCCTTCAATTTCAAACTGGTGGATGAGCATGGCCGGCAGCTCGCCATGAGCCGCAAGCTCACCGAACTGCGCGCCGAATGGGGCGGACAGGCGCGGCAGGAATTCTCCGGCGCGCACCAGACGCCGGCCGAATACGCCGGCATGACCAGCTGGACTTTCGGCGAATTGCCCGGACTCATGGAAGTCGAAATTGGCAAAAGCGGGGCAGGCCAGCGCGTGATCGGCTATCCGGGTCTTCATGATGACGGCGATTCGGTGTCGCTGCGCGTGTTCGACACGCCGGAGGAAGCGCGGGCGGCCCATGCCGACGGCTTGCTGCGTCTGTTTCGCCTGCAATTTTCCGAACCATTGAAATACTTCGAGAAAAGCCTGCCCGACTTCACGCGGATGGCCATGCAGTACCTGACGCTCGGTTCGCGCGAGGAACTGCGCGACCAGGTGCTCGGCCTCGCGCTGCGCCGCGCCTGCCTCGTCGAACCGTGGCCGGCCGACGCGGAGAGTTTCCGCCAACGCTGCGCCGAGGCCAGGCCGCGCCTGGGGCTGCTCACGCAGGAGATCTGCCGGCTGGTCGACGCGGTGCTCGCCGAATGGCAGGCGGCGCGCAAGAAGCTGCCGGCGTTCAAGGCGCACGCCGAAGCCGCGCGGGACATCGAACAGCAGCTCGGCCGACTGATCGGCCGGCGCTTCGTCGCCGATACGCCGTTGGAGCGCTTGCAGCACTTTCCGCGCTACCTCAAGGCGATCATCGCGCGTCTCGACAAGCTGCGCGCCAATCCCGCGCGCGATGCGCAGCTCATGGCCGAATACGCGCCGCTGTGGACGAACTACGAGCGCCGCGCCGCCGCGCTCGCCAGGCAGGGCGTGGCCGATCCGCAGCTCGAGCAGTTCCGCTGGCTGCTCGAAGAACTGCGCGTGCAGCTTTTCGCCCAGGAACTGCGCACGCCGGCGCCGGTATCGGTCAAAAGGTTGAAGAGGATGTGGGAGAGTTTGCGGGTCGGTTCCACCTGAAAACGGCAGTCCGAATGTGGAGCGCCGGCATCCTGTCCTCCGTGTGGAAAGAGTTTCTTGATGAGAGCGTTTCACTTGGAAACCGCGGTTTCGACAAGGACTCCGACAGAAAAGCCAGGATCTCGGGGATCTCCGATCGAGCCGGATGATGTTCGATAACTTTTTGTTTTTCCTATGTATTTTCCATATTCTCGATGACCGGTCGAAGTTTCCGGGTTAGAATTCCACGGCAAGCCCCCCGGTCGCGCGCCGGAAAAATTTCCGAAGACAGGAAAACGGACCATGAACCATCGCGGCGAATTGCGCGGACTTTATGCGATCACCCCGGAAACGGAGGACGCCGCCGATGGTCTTGCGCGCGTGCGCGCGGCGCTCTCGGGCGGCGCGCGCATCGTCCAGTACCGGGACAAAACCGGCGACGCGGCGCGGCGGCTGACGATGGCGCTGGCCTTGCGCGCGGCGACGCGCGACCATCGGGCGCTGCTGATCGTAAACGACAGCCCGCTGCTCGCGCTGGCAGCGAATGCCGATGGCGTCCATCTCGGCGACGGCGACGGCGATCCGGCCGCCGCGCGGGGGGCGCTCGGTCCGGGCCGGATACTGGGCATTTCCTGCTACGGCGACTTCGAGCGGGCGCGCGCCGCGGCCAGAGCGGGCGCCGACTACGTGGCCTTCGGCGCCGTCTTCGCCTCGCCGACCAAGCCGCGCGCCGCGCGCGCCGACCTGGCGCTGTTTCGCCGCTGCCGCGACGAACTGGGCATTCCCGCCTGCGCCATCGGCGGCATCACGCGGGACAACGCCCGCGCCGTCGCCGCCGCCGGCGCCGACATGCTGGCCGTCATCAGCGACCTCTTCCAGGCCGGCGACCTTGCCGCCGTCGAAACCCGCGCTCGCGCCTTCCAGGCGCTTTTCGAGGAGCACCTTCATGAGCAGCCGTAATCAACAGTGGTTCGAGCGCGCCCGGAAATACATACCGGGCGGAGTCAATTCCCCGGTGCGCGCCTTCCGTTCCGTGGGCGGCACGCCGCCTTTCATCGTCCGCGGCTCGGGCGCGCGCATCACCGACGCCGACGGCAAATCGTATCTCGACTACGTTGGCTCCTGGGGCCCGCTGATCGCCGGCCATGCTCATCCCGAAGTCGTGGCGGCGATACGGGAAACCGCCACGAGGGGACTTTCCTTCGGCGCGCCCACCGCGGCCGAGGTCGAGCTGGCCGAGCTCCTGTGCCGCCTGCTGCCTTCGCTGGACCTGGTGCGCCTGGTCAATTCCGGCACCGAGGCGACGATGAGCGCCATCCGTCTGGCGCGCGGCCATACCGGACGCGACCTGCTGGTCAAGTTCGAAGGCTGCTACCACGGGCACAGCGACAGCCTGCTGGTCAAGGCCGGCTCGGGTCTGTTGACCTTCGGTCATCCGAGTTCGGGCGGGGTGCCGGCCGATCTCGCGCGGCACACGCTGGTACTCGACTACAACGACGTGGAAGGGGTGGACAGGGCGTTCGCGCAGCACGGCGAACGCATCGCCGCGGTCATCGTCGAGCCGGTCGCCGGCAACATGAACCTGGTCCTCCCGCGGCCCGAATTCCTGCGCGGATTGCGCGCCCAATGCAGTCGCTACGGCAGCGTGCTGATCTTCGACGAAGTGATGACTGGTTTCCGGGTCGGCCTATCCTGCGCGCAGGGGCTCTACGGCATCCTCCCGGACCTGACCACGCTCGGCAAGGTAATCGGCGGCGGCATGCCGCTCGCCGCGTTCGGCGGACGCCGCGAGATCATGGAAAAAATCGCGCCGCTCGGCCCGGTCTACCAGGCCGGAACGCTCTCGGGCAATCCGCTCGCCGTCGCGGCAGGCCTGGCCACGCTGCGCCTGATCGAGGCGCCCGGCTTCTTCGCGGAACTGGAACGCAGGACCCGGACTTTGTGCGACGGCCTCTCCGCTGCCGCCGCAAGACACGGCGCGACCTTCTCGGCCCGATCCGTGGGCGGCATGTTCGGCCTCTATTTCCGCGGCGAGTGCCCGCAAACCTTTGCCGAAGTCATGCGGATGGACAAGGAAGCTTTCAACCGCTTCTTCCACGCCATGCTCGATGCCGGGCACTACTTCGCGCCGTCGCCTTTCGAAGCCGGCTTCGTGTCGGCCGCGCACGACGACGACGACATCGCGGAAACCGTCGCTGCCGCCGAAAGGGCGTTCGGAAACGGGTAATGCCC
>JAITIQ010000087.1 GCA_031279425.1 Accumulibacter sp. | reverse complement strand
ATGCGCGAACAGTCCGATCTGACGACGCGCCACGGCCTGTAATTCCGATTCACGATAAAGATGGCAAAAAAACGAATCGCTCCTGCGCGAATTTCGTTCACTGCCGCTCGCCTTCCCTTCCCCCGCTTTGTGGCCATCCAGAAGACCGCATCGATTGCCGCGTCGCGCAGCCCGAGCCATGACGAGTGCGACGTATCATGCGCATTGGTTTGTCAATCTGCTCCAATGCGCTTCTCCCCGAGAAACGCGTTCGCTGAGCAGCCGGTCGAAACATGCGGGGCACAGGCAGTCTTTTCCCCTTGACTCGAACGGCAGCGCCGGCCGGATCATGCACCAGCACTCCCGTTGTCCCGCAATCGCTCCGCAGGAGAAGCGCCGTCCGCAGCGCGGGCAGACGGCCTCGGTTTTCCCGCCGCTTTCCTCATTGGTCATATTCCTTCCTTTCACGAAATCAGTTTCAACGATAAAAACCATTCACCCTGAAAATCCTTGTGCAAACCACAAGATTCCGAAAAACGCAATCCGTCATCAATTTCTACCGCCCAAACCCGATTTGTGCAAAACTTCCCCTCGCCTGAAACGGGAATTTCTCGAGCGGAGCGGCCAAATGATTCCATCGGCGAGACAAGGAAAGGGGACGGCGAGTTTTCTCACGACGGTTCTGCTCGCCGTCATGGTGATTCTCTCCTGGGTGCCGGCGTTCGACACGAAAGCCGACGCCATGGTCGATGCCGGTCTGCAGCGGGCGGTGGCGACCTACGCGACGGCGCGCCTGCTCAACGGTGTCATCTCCGTGGCGCAGGGAACCCAGATCGCGGCGGCGCCGGCCGGAATCGGGATGACGCTCTCGCCGGGCGAAATCCTGGACCCGTTAAACGACCTGGTGGAACAGTTCTCCGAAGTGATGCTGGTGGCCATGGTTGCTTTCGGCGTTGAGAAGATGCTGCTGACGGTCGGCGCTTCCTGGGCGATTTCGCTGACTCTGTCGGTGATCACCGTCCTGTGGGCCGTCCTGCGCCTGTTCGGCGCTTCGGCGCCGCGCTGGCTGGCGCGCTTGCTTCTGGTGCTGCTCGTCACGCGCTTTGCCATGCCCGTTTCGCTGATGGCGACGAATCTGGTTTTCGAGCAATTCATGGCTTCCGATTACCGGGAAAGCCAGGCGGCGCTCCAGACCATGCAGGGAGAGGCCGGCAAACTGGAGGCCATCGACATGGGGGAAAAACAGGGATTCTGGGAAAAGTTGAAGGGCGCCACGGTCGATACCCTGACGGAGGCCCGCGCCAAGCTGGAAAGCCTGAAACAGTCCGCCGACAACGCCGTCGATCGCATCATCGATCTGATGGTGATCTTCGTGCTCGAAACGATCGTCCTGCCCGTTTTTTTCCTCTGGGCATTGTTCCACGTCGGGCGCAGTGTTTGCGAGTCCCGGCCGGGCACGGAAACCGGGTAGAATCCGCCCGTTTTCGACGAGCCAGGAGCGCCACGCCATGACCCAGGAACGAATCCTGCCGGCACAGGAAGCCGCCATCCTCGCGGAAGCCCTGCCCTACATCAGGCGCTTTCACGGCAAGACCATCGTCGTCAAGTTCGGCGGCAACGCGATGATCGACGAGAACCTCAAGCAGTGTTTCGCGCGCGACGTGGTGCTGCTCAAGCTGGTCGGCATGAGCGTCGTGGTGGTGCATGGCGGCGGGCCGCAGATCGAGAGCCTGCTTGCCCGGATCGGCAAGAAGGGGGAATTCATCCAGGGCATGCGCGTCACTGACGCCGAGACGATGGAAGTGGTGGAGATGGTGCTCGGCGGCCAGGTCAACAAGGACGTGGTCAACCTGATCAACCAGGCCGGCGGCAAGGCGGTCGGCCTGACCGGCAAGGACGGCGGCATGATCCGGGCCAGGAAGCTCCTGCTGCACGGCCGGGACAACCATGCCGACCTGATCGACATCGGTCAGGTCGGCGACATCATCCGCGTCGACCCCGCGCTGATCAGCCATCTCCAGGCCGGCGCCTTCATTCCCGTCATCGCGCCGATCGGCGTCGGTGAAAAGGGAGAAACGTACAACATCAACGCCGACGTCGTCGCCGGCAAGATCGCCGAAACCCTGGAAGCCGAAAAACTCGTGCTGCTGACCAACACGCCCGGCGTGCTCGATCAGGCCGGCCGGCTCATCACCCACGTCACGCCGAAAGAGATCGACGCCATGGTCGAGGACGGCACGCTGCACGGCGGCATGCTGCCCAAGATCAGCTCGGCGCTCGATGCGGCGAGAAGCGGAGTCAAGAGCGTGCACATCATCGACGGGCGCGTCGAGCATGCCCTGCTGCTGGAAATCCTCACCAACCACGGTTTCGGCACGATGATCCAGTCGGTGTGAGCCGGCGCCGCATGACGCCGAATCCCGTATCCTGGCCGAGGATCGCCGCCGGCAGATCCGGTTTTCCCGCCGATGCCCTCGCTTAACCCTTCCCAGCGCGAAGCCGTCCGTTATCTCGACGGTCCCCTGTTGGTGCTGGCCGGCGCCGGTTCCGGCAAGACCCGCGTGATCACCGAGAAGATCGCGTATCTGATCGGCGAATGCGGCCTTCGTCCGGGCAACGTCGCCGCCATCACCTTCACCAACAAGGCCGCGCGCGAGATGGAGGAGCGCGTGGGGAAGTTGCTCGGCGGCAGGCCGGAGGGGCTTACCGTATCCACTTTCCATGCGCTCGGCGCGCGCATCCTGCGCGAGGAAGCCGGGGCGTTCGGCTACAAGCCGCGCTTTTCGATCTTCGACGCGACCGACTGCCTGGGGATACTCGCCGACCTGTCCGGCAGCGTCGACAAGGCGACGATCCGCCGGCTGCAAACGCTGATTTCCCACTGGAAGAACGCGCGGCTGAGTCCCGACCGGGCGAGGAAGGAGGCCGCCAACGAGCTCGAGAAACTCGCCGCGGCCACCTACGCGAGTTACGCGGCCACGCTGAAAGCCTATCAGGCCGTCGATTTCGACGACCTCATCGCCCTGCCGGTCGAACTGTTCGAGGCCCATCCGGACCTCCTCGGCAAATGGCAGAACCGCCTGCGCTACCTCCTGGTCGACGAGTACCAGGACACCAACGCCTGCCAGTACGAAATGCTCCGCCTGCTGAGCGGGCCGCGCGCGGCCTTCACCGCGGTCGGCGACGACGACCAGGCGATCTACGCCTGGCGCGGCGCGGACATCGAGAACCTGCGTCGCCTGCCACGCGATTATCCCCATCTCAAGGTCGTCAAGCTCGAACAGAATTACCGTTCGACGGTGACCATCCTCAAGGCGGCCAACGCGCTGATCGCGCACAATCAGAAGCTGTTCGACAAGAAGCTGTGGTCCGAACTGGGCCAGGGCGAGCCGATCCGCGTGAGCGCCTGCCGGGACGACGAGAAGGAAGCCGAACAGGTGGTGATGAAGTTGCAGGCGCACCGCTTCGAGCGCCGCGCGAAATTTTCCGATTACGCGATCCTCTATCGCGGCAACTTTCAGGCGCGGGCGCTGGAACAGCGCTTGCGCGACGAGCGCGTGCCCTACGTGCTCTCGGGCGGACAGTCCTTCTTCGACAAAACCGAGATCAAGGACGTCACCGCCTACCTGCGCCTGTTGGCCAACGAGGACGACGATCCGGCCTTCATCCGCGCCGTGACCACGCCCCGGCGCGGCGTCGGCGGCGCGACGCTGGAAGCGCTCGGCAAGTACGCCGGCGAGCGGCACCTGTCGCTGTTTTCCGCCGCCGGCGAGGAAGGCATCGGGCAGCGCGCGCAGCCGCGCCAGTTGGCGCCGCTCATGGAATTCCGCCGTTTCATCGCGGACTTTCAACGGCGCGCGGCCCGCGATCCGGCCGGGCCGGTGATCGAGGATCTGCTCACGGCGATCGGCTATGAAGCCTGGCTGTACGGCGAGGAAGAGCGTCGCGTCGCGCAGGCGCGCTGGGAAGCCGTGCGGGAACTCGCGGACTGGCTGACGCGAAAAGGCGAAGAGGAAAAGAAGACCCTGCTCGAACTCGCCCAGACGATCGCGCTCATCAACCTGCTCGACAAGCGGGAAGACGGCAGCCGGCCCGACGCCGTGCAACTGTCGACGCTGCACGCCGCCAAGGGGCTCGAATTCCGCCACGTCTTCCTGATCGGCGTCGAGGAAGGCGTGCTGCCGCACCGCGAATCGCAGGACGCCGCCGGCGTGGAAGAAGAGCGCCGGCTGATGTACGTCGGCATCACTCGCGCGCAACGTTCCCTGCATGTGAGCTACGCCGAAAAACGCAGGCGGGGCCGCGAACTCATCCCCTGCGAACCCTCGCGCTTCATCGCCGAAATGGGTGAAGACCTGCGTTTTTCCGGCGGCAAGGCCGACGCCGTGTCGGACAAGGCCGCCGGCGCGGCGCGCCTCAATGCGCTGCGGGCGATGCTGGATCGGAAGGCGGAGTGAAAGAAAATGCCCAGACAGGCGTTGCGGAGGTAATGGCGTTTCCGTGGCGCATCAAATACCTGTGTCCCGGCAGTACCCTTATTCGTGCAACACTGAGGAACTCGGGGGTAGAGGCTTCCGGAATCAGTGCTCCAGAACGTCGGGACGGATGAATTCCCTGCCGCAGGCCTCGACGGTCACTTTCGGGAATATCGTGGGGTTGGTCAATATTTCGATTCCCTCCCGGGTGACGAGGATCGTGTCTTCGCTCTTCGTCCCGGTGATCGACGGGTTCCAGCAGAATGCCTGATGATCCTTGATGAGGCCGGGGGTCGTGAAGTCGACCCGGAAATCGCGTCCGGCGTATCCGATCGGCCCGCCCTGGTGATGCTTGTCGAATTCGCCGTCGTAGCCCTGCGCCTCGTAGACTTCCTTTCCCGCGGAGAGCGGCGTCTGGTAGCTTTCCCCCGGTCTCGACTGCGCCATGTAGGTGCAATCGATGAGCTGGGTGATCCGGTATTGCCGGCGGAGCCGTTCGGAAACGGCTTCGAAATGGACGTAGCGGGTCATGCAGACGACCAATCCGTGCCGCTTGAAATTGCCGCCGATCTGCACCCGTCCCTTTACCCGCTTGTGGGTCGGCAGCGGATGCCGGTAGTTCGCTATCCTCTCGTCCGCGGCCACCATGCACGACACCAGTTCCAGGCCCCGCGCCTCCATTTCGCCGATGATCCGCGCGGCAATCTCGAATTCCGAATCACCCGGCTTGATGCCGCAGGCCACGTATTCCATGGTCTGCGCGGCCAGGCTTCCGATCTGCCGGTATTTCCCGATTTCCTCTTCGGTGAGATCCATGCGCAGATCCTTGATATCCGCGGCGACGTTGTCCGAATTGCCGAAGTCATAGCCGACTCTGCCGCCGGGAACGATCGAGGCGATGGTCCCGGCTTCGAACGAAGCGTCGTGCCAGGCACCCGCGCGCATCGAAAATCCCAGTTCGCCCAGGTTTTCCTCCGCCATCATACGGTCCGACTCGACGGTGCTGGTGACGGCGAAATAGCCGTCCCCGGTGAGCAGCAGGCCGCAGTTGCCCAGATCGCCGGCCCCGACGTAATTTCGTCCGCCGCAGGAGAGCCACGCGAAATCGTCCTGGCGCTTCAGGAAGACTGCATCCAGGTTTTTGCGCGCCATCAGCTGGCGCAGGCGTTCGGTCTTGATCTCGAATTCCCGGGAAATATTCATTGCAGCCCCCTCTATCGGTCGGAAAGAATTCTGACGGACTCGATGACGATCGGATCGACCGGCACGTCCTCGTGAATGCCGCGGTTGCCGGTCCGCGCGCGGGCGATCCGGTCGACGACTTCGATGCCCCGGGCAACCCTGCCGAACACGGCATAGCCCCAGCCGTCATGACCCGGATAGTCGAGCGCGGGATTGTCCTTCTGATTGATGAAGAACTGGGCGGTCGCCGAATGTGGATCGGGACGCCGCGCCATGGCGATCGCGCCGCGCCGGTTTTTCAGGCCGTTCTTCGCCTCGTTGGCGATCGGCGCGCCAGTCTTCCTTTCCTCCATCGCCGGCGTGAATCCGCCGCCCTGGATCATGAAGCCGCCGATGACGCGGTGGAAGATCGTCCCGTCGTACTGGCCCGCCCTGGCGTATTTCAGGAAATTATCGACGGTGACCGGCGCCTTTTCGGCGTCGAGCTCGATGACGATCAGCCCGGCGCTGGTCCGCATTTCCACGCTGGGCGCGGCCGCCGCCACGGCGGCGACGGTCAGCACGATGGCCGCGAGAAGTGATTTCATCGCAATACTCATGTGTGATTGAAAATACGATCATACAGGAGAGCCGTAGTCCGGATTGGCGATCTCTTCCCTCGTCAAGGCGGGCTGTCGGCGCGCCGGCCGGGGAGAATTCCAGGCCGACGCCCGAAAGAACTTCGCCGCGCTTTCCGAGGCCGCTTGCTTCCTCCGGCGCTGCGCGCACCTCCCTCGAAGAGGGAGGCTTGGCAAGTTTCCTCCAGCGAGGGAGGAATGGCTACGCGAACGCCTCCGCTCGCCTGAGCAGTTCGTCCAGGCCCGGCTCGGTCGCGTTGCGCGGCTTGCCGGGATGGATGATGGCGACCTGGCAGTTCTCGGCGGCTTCGACGAGCTGCGCGTAGGTGCCGGCGCTGACGTCCTTGATGTAGGCCTGCTTGTTGTCGTCGTAGGCGAACATCTTGTTGTTGAGCTGGACGCATTCATTGCACGAAGCGCAGCGCGGCGTTTCGATATAGGCTTCGTCGGACGCCTTTTCCGCTTCGCTCTCCGGGTCCGCGCTGGCGGCGGGCGCGGAGGTGGCGGGCGCCGCGGCCGGGGTCTGGGTGGACTGCGCGGCGGCGAGGAGCGCCTTTTTGCTTTCCTCCCAGGCCGCCTTTTCCTGGATCAGGCGTTTTTCGGCATGCGAATTGTGGATGCCGCCGAGTTCCTGCAGGCTGTTCCACATCGAGAGGCAGCGGCGCGCCTCGCGCACGATCTTCTCGGTGACGATGACTTTCTGCAGCCGGTCGTCCGGATCGACCATCAGCAGCGAGGGGATGCGGTCGATGCGGTCGATGTCGCTTTGCGGGTCCTTGCCGATGACTTCGCCGGCTTCGGCCAGCCAGTCCCGCCAGTGCGGCTTGGCGACGGCAGCGAAGAAGCGGCTGTAGCGGGCGTCGCAGGCGACGAAGTCGATCAGCGTGAAAGGGCGCTCCTCGCTCACCGTCTGGCAGGCGGCGTCCTCATAGAGCACGCGGTGGATCGGCCAGTCGAGCTCGGCCTGCGGGTTGGCCGCGAGCGAGAAGCGGGAGGACCAGTCCTCGCCGGCCGTGGGATCCATGGCGAAAGCCGGGAAGACGCGCGATTCGAGCGCCGCGGCGCTAACCAGATAGGGAGGCAGCTGGCCGTGGCCCTGGACGGCGCCGGAGAAAATGGAAAACAGCGCGGGGCCGGAATAATCGAGGCCGCGCACGATTTTCTCGCGCATCCGATACAGCGCGGAGGCGGGCGATTGCACGACGAACACGCCGACCATGCCGAGCTCCATGCGGGCGAGCTGCCGGGAGCGCAGGGCGAAGGCCAGATGGCTGTTGCCAATCGACGATTCCTCGATGACGTCGTCGGTCTGCGCGAGCACCTTGATCGGCAGGCTGAGCGACATGATCTCGGTGACGGCGCCGAGTTCGCCAGGCAGCCGGTCGGCGTTGACGCGCGCCAGATAGTCGGGAAAGAGCGCCATGTCGCGCGGATCGAGACCGCCTTCGCCGAAGGACTCGAACAGGCGGTCGTGCTTCTCCTCACGGTATTCGCCCCGCACCTCAAGTTCGCCGATGGTCACGGCCCTGGCGAGTTCGATGGCCTGGGGCAGGCGCTCGCGATACGCCTTGATGGCTTCGTCGCAGGAATCGAAGGCGAACGGGTAGGGCGTGTTGGCGGAATGGGGCGACGGGAAGAAGCGTTGCGTCCTGAAAGTGGCCAGCAGATCCTCGATCCGTTGCCGGCGGTTCGTGGAAAGATTTTCCGTGGGAACGGAGCGGCAAAGCAGCCTGGACATGGCATCGAAATCGAAACGGTCCAGGGGGCCGGAACCGAAGGTGCGGCGCAAGTTGGCGGCGCTGCGCCCGGCGTTCGAGTTGGCGAAATCGGCCTGCAGGATTTCCGAGAGCTTGATCACCAGGCGGTTTACGATTCCCTCGAAGCGCCGCGCGCGCTGATTCTGCGTCAGTGCCCAGACGTGCCCGATCAGCCGATAGGGCAGGGTGGCATTGCAATCGACGACCTCGCCGTCGAGCTTGAGGTTGGCGCGCGCGCGAGCCAGGTTTTCGGCGAGCGGCCTGTCGTTTTCGCCAAGTTCCGCGGCGGCCTCCTCCCACAGCGCGGAAAGCCTGCCTTCCTTGCCGGCGGCGGCCTGGGCGCGGATGCGCTGTTCGAGCCGCAGCACGTGCCGGCGGATGCGGTCGGCATCCGCGCCGTGGGCGATTTTTTCCAGAATGCCGTCGATGAGACCGGAGAGCGATTCGAAATACGTGCCCGCCGGCTCGTCAACCAGGATCAACGGGAAGTCGTAGCGCAAGCGGGTCAGATCACGGTAACCGGCCAGCGGCGCGGGGCGCAGCTTCATCCGGTCGATCGTTTCCAGGTTCGGCGCATTCACCTTTCCGGACAGGAAAAATGCCACATGGGCTTGCAGGTCGGCTTCCATATCTTCCTCGCTTCAGACCGAATACTTGTCCAGTTCGGCTTCAAAGTTCTTCTGGATGGCTCCCACCGTGCGCAGGGCGCCGCTTTGCCGCGTATCCTCGTAGCACGGAACGTCCGGGTTGCGGTAGAGAATGCCGACAGGGATGAGGTCCGTGTCGGAGGCGATCTCGCGCGCCCGGTGGATGTCCAGCGGGTCGTGCTCGATCTGGTTTTTGTACACGCGGGAAAGCCCCTGGCCGATCTGGATGCCGTTGGCGTGATGCACGAGCTGCACGCGGGCCGGATCCTGCAACCACGGATCGAGCGCCTTGGGCAGCCACTCCGGGCAGCGCTGGATGACGCGGACGAAGGAGAAGCCTTTGTGGTGGTAGGCGGCGTGGATGATGTCAAAGAGTGTTTCCGGGATCCAGTCGACCGCCTGGGCGATGAACGAGACGTTGGACACGCCGAGCGACACGGTCAGCGGGTTGAGCGCCTGGAGATAGCTGCCGCGCGGCGTGGTGTTGCTCTTGGTGCCGAGCGGCGAGGTCGGCGAGGCCTGTTTCTTGGTCAGGCCGTAGATCTGGTTGTCGTGCAGGAACACGGTCATGTTCATGTTGTAGCGCAGCGCGTGGATCCAGTGCGCCGCGCCGATGCTGCAACAGTCGCCGTCGCCGGTATTGACGAAGATGGTGAGATCGGGACGCGCCATGCGGATGCCCTCGGCAATCGGGAAGGCGCGGCCGTGGATGCCGTGAAAACCGTAGGTCTTCATGTAGTGCGGGAAGCGGCTGGAACAGCCGATACCCGAAACGCATACCGTCTTTTCCGGGCGCAGACCTTCGTCGCGGCACAGCCGCTGGACAGCGGCGAGGATGGCGTTGTCGCCGCAGCCGGTACACCAGCGGGGGACGCCGCTCTGATAGTCTTCCAGCGCCGACTGTTCCCGGTAGAGGTCGAGTAGCTGCTTGGTGGCCGATTGAGTCATGCGTTCCCCCTGTTTTCCAGTTTGGCCAGCAGGACCTGGCGGATGATGCGCGGCTTGACCGGCTGCCCGCGGACTTCCGTCCAGCAGTCGACGTCGATGAGATAGCGCGCGCGCAGCAGCGTGGCGAGCGCGGAATAGCGGCGGCTGTCCTCGTCGATCAGTTCGTCGTCGGGACGGTCGCTCCAGTTGGTTTCGATGGTCATCACTTTCACGAAGCGCCGCATGATTTCCTTGATGCCGGGTTGCATCGGCTGCAGGAAGCGCAGATGGATCGCGGATACCTTCCTGCCTTCGGCGATGAGTTCGCCGACGGCTTCCTCGATCGCGCCCTTGGTGCTGCCCCAGCCGATGACCAGAAGATCACCCGACTCGGCGCCGAACACCTCCGGCGGCAGCAATGTCTTTTGCAGGGCAGCGATTTTCAGGCTGCGCGCGCGCAGGCCCTCCTGGTTGATGTCCGGGTCATAGGCGACGTGGCTGTCGCGGTCGTGGGCGAGGCCGGTGACGGTGTGCATGCCGCCCGGCTGGCCGGGAATGAAGCGGCGGGCGATACCGGTGACCGAATCCCAATCGTAGGGCCGCGCGCCTTCCGGCACCGGGCTCTGGTCGATCGGCGGCGCGAGCCACGATTCCTGGAACTGCGGCCGGTCGAACGGCTGCTGCGACGAGGACAGGCTGGCGTCGCTCAGGATGACCACCACGGTGTTGAAGGTTTCAGCGATGCGCCGAGCAGTGATCACCGAGTAGAAACAATCCTCGATCGTCGAGGGCGCCATCACCACCTTTGGCGCGTCGCCGTGGCTGCCGAAGATGGCGGTCAGCATGTCGCCCTGCTCGACCTTGGTCGGCTGGCCGGTGCTCGGGCCGCCGCGCTGGACGTTGACCACGACGAGCGGAATCTCGGCCATGACCGCGAGGCCGATGCCTTCCTGCTTCAACGAATAGCCGGGGCCGGAGGTGATGGTCACCGCGCACTTGCCGGCGCAGGACGCGCCGATGGCGAAGGCGCAGGCGGCGATTTCATCCTCGGCCTGATGCACGATGCCGCCGACCTTCTCGAAGGCTTCCGAGAGGTAGTGCGAAGCCGAGGTCGCCGGGGTGATCGGATACATCGCGCAGATGTCCATGCCCGAGGCCATCACGCCCAGGGCCAGCGAGACGTTGCCATTGATCGAGATCTGCCGCCGGTTGTGGGGTGTCGCCGGAATGCGGAAGGAAAAGCCGATGCTGGCCCGCGCCCAGCGGTGGCCGGCTTCGAGCAGCATCACGTTGGCGTCGATGACGCTCTGCTCCTTCTTGCCGAAGGTCAGCGCGATCTGCTCGCGCGCCGCCTGCAGGTCGAAGTTGTAGATGTGGCAGAGGATGCCCAGCGCGAACATGTTCTTGCCGCGCCGGGCGTTGGTGGTGTACTTGAGGCATTCCTCCTCCATCGGAATCTCGACCACCTGGTAGTCCGCCCTGACCAGCCGGTCGTAGGCTTCGGTGTAGGACTTGACGATGTTCGGGTCGGAGTGGGTGCGCCACATGTTCTCCAGCAGGATGATGCAGCCGGGCTTCAACTCGCGCGCGTTGACCCGGCCGAGCAGTACCTGCTCGTTGAAGGCGACGACGAGATCGGTCTCGTTGCCGCCGTTGGTGACGTAGCCGGAGCCGATGCGGATGCGGATGCCGGAAGCGCCGGCGACGCTGCGCGCGGGCGGACGGATTTCCGCCGGAATGATTTCCGTCGTCCAGATGCCGTTGCCCATGCGGGCGGCGATCGAGCCGAGCGATTGGCCGCAGCGCTGCGCGCCTTCGCCGGAATCGCTGATGATCTCGACGATGTGCTCCCTGAGCGTGACGCTGGTCGGCGCTCGGGCCGTGGCGCCGGCTTCCCTCGTTGCTGTCGTGGTCGTCATGGGTCGTTCCAAAATCGCGGTTGAACTGAAGTGGTCTGGAATCACGCCCGGATGCGGACGAAATTGCGTTCGGCGGCACTGATGCCGAACAGGCTGCCTCCCGAATGGTACGGGCGGCTGCCGTCGCGGATACCGAGATAGGCCTTCATGCCGGCGGCCGCGCGGCGTCCGGCACCCATCGCCTGGATCACGGTGGCGGCGCCGGTGACGATGTCGCCGCCCGCGAAAACGCCGGCCAGCGAGGTCGCCAGATTTTCGTCGGTGTCGATGTAGCCCCGCCTGTTGAGGCGCAACCCGGAGGTCTGGCCCATGATCGGATTGGCGTTGGTGCCGATGGCATACACCACCAGGTCGCATTCGAAGTCGAATTCGCTGCCGGCGACGGGCATCGGACGGCGGCGGCCGGTGTCGTCGGGCTCGCCGAGTTCCATGCGCACGCAGCGCAGCCCCCTGACGCCGCCGCTGCCGTCGTCGAGGATGGCCACCGGATGGGTCAGCCAGTGGAATTCGACGCCCTCCTCCCCGGCGTGGTGAATTTCCTCGGCGCGCGCCGGCGCCTCCTGGCGCGAGCGGCGATAGATGCAATAGACCTTCTCCGCGCCGAGACGCAGCGACACGCGCATGGCGTCCATCGCCGTGTTGCCGGCGCCGACGACCGCGACCCGCCTGCCGATCGGCTGCGGCGTGTCGAAATCCGGGAAATCCCTGCCGCGCATCAGGTTGCAGCGTGTCAGGAGCTCGTTGGCGGACAGCACGCCGTTCAGCGAATCGCCCGGAATGCCCAACATCGTCGGATAGCCGGCGCCGGTGCCGATGAACACCGCGTCGAAACCCATTTCGGTGATCATCTGTTCGAGCGTGAACAAGCGGCCGACCAGGGTGTTGCATTCGAACCGGACGCCGAGTTTCTCGAGATTGGCGAGTTCGGCGTCGATCACCGGGTTGGGCAGGCGGAAGTCGGGAATGCCGTACTTCAGCACGCCGCCGGCCTGGTGGAAGGCTTCATACACCGTGACCTCGCAGCCGGCCTTGGCCATGTCGGCGGCGCAGGCCATCCCGGCCGGGCCGGAACCGACGATGCCGACCTTGAAGCCGGCGGGCTCGATGTACGGGACGTTGGCCCAGCCTTCCCGGATCGCCGTGTCGCCGACGAAACGCTCCAGCCGGCCGATGGCTACGGGCTCCAGCGTCTGGCCGACGGTGCAGCGGCCTTCGCACTGGTTTTCCTGCGGGCAGACGCGGCCGCAGATGGCCGGCAGCAAGCTGGTCGCGGTCAGGATGTCGTAGGCGCCGCGAGGATCCTTCTCATTGACCTTGCGGATGAATCCTGGGATGTCGATGCCGACCGGGCAGCCCGATACGCAGGGCTGGTCGGGGCAGAGCAGGCAGCGCTCGGATTCGCGCAGCGCATCCTCGGGATGGTAGCCGCAGGCCACCTCCTCGAAATTGCGCGCCCGCGCGACCGGGTCCTGCTCACGCATGGGAGTGCGTTCCTGCGGGATGCTGCGTATCGTTCTTTTCTTCGCCATGAGTGATTACCGTGTGCTGATGGTGGAGAGGTATCCGTCCGGACCTACCTGGACGCCGCAACCGCCGCGTTGATCGACTGCTGCATCCGGCAGCCTTTTTCCCAACGCTCGAGCGCCCTGCGTTCCTCCTTGCCGTGACGGCGCAGGCGCACCATCAGATCGTCGAAATCGACGAGATGGCCGTCGAAATCCGGACCGTCGACGCAGGCGAACCTGACTTCGTTGCCCACCTTCACCCGGCATCCGCCGCACATCCCGGTGCCGTCGACCATGATCGGGTTCAGGCTGACCATGGTCTTGATCTTGTGCGGACGGGTCGTCTCGACGCAGCTCTTCATCATGATCGGCGGGCCGATGGCGATGACTTCGTCGACGTCGGGATGCTTCTTGAGCGCTTCTTCGATCCCCGCTGTCACGCGCCCGTGCAAGCCGACCGAGCCGTCGTCGCTGCACAGGATCAGCTCGTCGCAGATCGCCCGGAACCTGTCTTCCCAGAACACCAGGTCCTTGCTGCGGAAACCGATCACGCCAATCACGCAGGCGCCGTTTTCTTTCAGCGCGCGGGCCTGCGGATAGACCGGCGCGACGCCCAGTCCGCCGCCGACGCAGATGACCTTGCGGGCATGCGAGACGGGCGTCGGAATACCCATCGGCCCAACCAGGCTGTACAGCGAGGCGCCGACCCGGCATTCCTGCTGCATCTGCCGGGTGGTCTTGCCGACGGCCTGGATGACCAGGGTGATGGTTCCCCTTTCCCGATCGAAATCGGCAATGGTGAGCGGCACCCGCTCGCCGTGTTCGCTCAGCATCACCACCACGAATTGTCCCGGACGGGCCGCCCTGGCCATCATCGGATGGCGGACCTCCAGCAAGAAAGTGACATCGGAATAATCTTCGCGTTTTGCGATTTCATAATTGGACATGGATCGCGCCTTCATTCAAATACTCGAAACATCGTGAAAAATGTCGGATGGAACGGGGGCAAGGGAGACAGGAAGGCGGGAAAAAAAACCGGACATGGCGCGGGGGCCGTTCCGTCCGGAGCGCGCCTTGCGGCATGCGAAGATCGTAGCTGGCGACATCACTCGAACTTGCCCTTGCTGTTTTCGGCCGGCGAAACCCATGACCCGCCGCACACCGACTCCGAGCGCCTGATCGTGACCGAAAGGAATCAACTTGGACTCGTGTCGTAATCAGAGAAGGCATGGAAAACTCTTCGCCCACTTGCTCATTTTTCCTTTCGGTTCGGCAACTTGCCACGCGATGCGAAGATATTCTCGGTCGCAAGGGAAGGCGGGTGCAAATGAAAGATATTCACAAGATCTTTCATTTTTGGAATCAACTCCGGAAATCAAGGAAAAACGGATACGCCCTATCCCGGATTTCATTGATAAGCTTATATTTAACATATAGTTATGTAATTGCTTATCATTTTGAAAATGAGAGCCGTTTTATTTTGAGGCGGCGAAGGAGGGCATCCGACCGCGCCACGGTCGGGGATTTCCCCCGGCGGCCAGGAATCATTTCCAGAGCTTGACGCCGCCGCCGCTGATGAACAGCTTCACGGCCAGCTTGTCGCCGCGCTCGATGGCCGCCGAAAACTGTTCCTGATTGAAATATTGCAGGCCCATCGCAGTCAACTGGCGGCGCGCCGCGATCATCTCCTTTTTGGAATTCTGGCGCGCGGGTTCCTCCGTGTCGAGCTTCGGCAGTTTCTCCGCAGTGACCAGTGTCTCGACGTGGGAGAACACATCGAGACGGGAGAACGGCTTTCTCATGAAATCGTCGGCGCCGATGCGTTTGGCGTAGAGCTCCTCGATCGCCTGTTCGTTGCTGCTGGTGATGATCACCGGTATGTCCCTGGTGCGGGCGTCGCGGCGTATCCGGCGCAGCGCTGCGAAACCGTTCATACCGGGCAGCAGGACGTCGAGAAAGATGAGATCCGGCCGGTTTTCGCGCGCGATTTCCAAGCCGGTCTCGGCGTCGGCGGCCTCCAGGATCACGCAGCCGGCGGAGTGAAGAAGTTTCTTCAACGAGGTGACGACGGTGGCCGAATCGTCGATGATGAGGATTTTCCTTCCCCGGTGACTGAGCCGGGCCCGCCGCCGCCGATCGCTCCACTTGCCGTGACGCTCTTTCTGGACCGGTGACTCGTCGCTGTTCAGGATCGATTTGATTTGTCCGAGAAGACCCATTTCCATTCCCTGTTGTCTGGCGCGGAAAAGTATAAGTGAGTCACCGGAGAAACAAAACGGCCGCGCTTCGCGGGAAGCACGGCCGTCGAACGGGCGATCGACAGGATTTTTCGGGGACTGCCCTCGTCAGCCGATGTCGGCCACGAAAACGGTCATGCCGACGACACGGATGCCGGCGTATTTGGACTCGTTTCGGGCGATCCAGGTGTCGACTGCATCCAGCGTCAGGTGGGAAGCAAGGACTTCACCGGTGCGTTTGTTCACGACGGAATACATAGTTCGATCCTTTCTATCAGCTATCAGATTTGACCGGCATGCATGTACAACAACAACGGTTCCCGCCGGTACCCGCCTAAAAAAATCCCACACCGATTCGGTATGGGATCAAAATCCCATCGTTGCGATGGGTCAGGGAGGGTCAAACGTTGCCAGCGGGGACCGCTGAAACAACGGGATTCATGATAGGAATTCCCGCGGCGAAAGTCTGTTTGACATGTTGGGTGTTTCCGTAACGATGTGTAATCGATGCGCCGTTACGACGTTTCATCATGGAAGCAGCCCGGCTTTTGCGCAAAGCGCGAGGTAGCATGGGCCTTCGAGTTCGCCCCCCGCCGGCAGGCCGGCCTGCAGGCGGAAACCGTTCAACGCTTCGCGCGTGCGCCGGCCGATCACACCGTCGATCCTGCCCGGCGAAAAACCCAGGTAGAGCAAGGCGATCTGAGCCGCCCGCCATTGCAGATCGGGCAGCGATCCCGACGCCAGGCGGAGATAGGACTGTTCGAGCTTGATGTCGTACTGGTTGCGCGCGTAGGCCGGGCCGTTGTAGCCGCGCGCGAAAGCGGCCCAGTCCCGCCGCTGCAGGGCGTGATGCAGCTTGCTGGAACGCAGGAAGCGGGCCATGGCCAGGATTTGCGCGTCCTCGCCGCCACGCATGGCGGCAACCATGGCCGCGGCGCTGTCGAATCCCGCCGGACGGGCGTTGCTGCCCATGATCTGGCCGAGTCCCCAGGATGCCGAGCGCAGGGCGGGTTCCGGACCGAGCCCGCCGTTTCGCACAGGGCGAGCGCCTCTTCGAGCCTGGGGTACTGGCTGCCCAGGCTCCCGTAGCCGCCTTGCGGGCCCGAGAGCTGGGGGGCTTGCGCGTCGAAGCGTCCCTGCGTCTCGCGCCGGAAGACGTGGCGCTCGAACAGAATCTGCGGCCGGCCGTCGCGAAGAAAACCGCAACCCTGCGTCACACCCGCCGTCTCGACCTCCACCACGGCCCAGAGGACGGCGGCTTCCGCGGGCTGCAGATCCAGGTGTTCGAGCGCGCCGTCGAGCCCCGCCACGGTGAGCGGCTGCCGTTTGCCGATGAATTCCATGATTCGTCTCCTGTTTTGGCTCGAACCCGCTCCGGGCCAGCGCAAACGGATGACGCGGTGAATGCTGCCGTCACTATATCGCATTCGCGCATTTGACGATTCCGGTCCGCCGTTTGCGCTCTTCTCGAAGTAAATGAGCAACCTCTTTACGCTCGCGCGCTCCATCCCGGCCATGGCTGCATTTTCCCGATCGCGGCGGCTGGCTGCCGGCCTTGCCTAATCCGCCGCGCGCGGCGTAGGATGCTCCCGTAATTCCGTTCATTGGAGGAGGAAACCATGACGAACGATCATTCCACATCCCGCATCGAGAAGGATTTTCTCGGCGAAAAAGAGATTCCGGCGGACGCTTATTACGGTGTCCAGACTCAGCGCGGCAAGGACAATTTCCACATCACGGGCATGCCGATGTCGGCCGAGCCGTATTTCGTCAAGGCGTTCGGCTACGTCAAGAAGGCCGCGGCCATGGCCAACCGCGATCTCGGCTGTATCGACGGGCAGATCGCCAACGCCATCATCGGCGCCTGCGACCGCCTGATCGCTGGCGAGTTGCGCGAGGAATTCGTCACCGATTTCATCCAGGGCGGCGCGGGCACGTCGACCAACATGAATGCCAACGAGGTGATCGCCAACGTCGCGCTCGAATCGCTCGGCCATCAGCGCGGCGATTACCACATCATCAATCCGAACAATCACGTCAACTTCGGGCAGTCGACCAACGACGTCTATCCGACGGCGTTCCGCCTGGCGCTGATCCTGCGCCTGGCCAGCTACATGGAGGCGCTGCGCCGGCTGCAAGGTTCGTTCTTCGCCAAGGCCAAGGAATTCGAGAAGGTGCTCAAGATGGGCCGCACCCACTTGCAGGACGCCGTGCCGATGTCGCTGGGCCAGGAATTCCACGGCTGGGGCACGACCATCGGCGAGGAAGTCGAGCGCATTTCCGAAGTCCGCCGGCTGCTGCACGAGATCAATCTAGGAGCGACCGCCATCGGCACCACGGTCACCGCCGCGCCGGGTTATCCCGAACTGGCGACCCGCTACCTGTCCGAACTGACCGACTGCCCGTTCATCCTGGGCGGCGACCTGGTCGAGGCGACCTCCGACACCGGGGCTTACGTGCAGCTTTCGGGCGTGTTGAAGCGCACCGCGACCAAACTGACCAAGATCTGCAACGACATCCGCATGCTGGCCTCGGGGCCGCGCTGCGGCCTCAATGAGATCAACCTGCCGCAGCGGCAGCCGGGCAGCTCGATCATGCCGGGCAAGGTCAATCCGGTGATGCCGGAAGTGGTCAACCAGACGAGCTTCCTGGTCATCGGCCTGGATCTCACGGTGACGCTGGCCGCGTCCGCCGGGCAGTTGCAGTTGAACGTCATGGAGCCGGTGATCACCTTCGCGCTGTTCACCTCGATCTTCACCATGGAGAACGCCGTCAACAGCCTGCGCGAGCACTGCATCGACGGCATCACCGCCAACGCGGAGCGCACGCGCGACATGGTGCTCAACTCGCTGGGCATCATCACCCTCCTGAAGCCCTCGCTCGGCTACCAGAAGTGCGCCGAGATCGTGCGCGAGTGCTACCAGACGGACAAGTCGCTGCATGACGTGGTGGTCAAGGAGCGCCAACTGCTGACGCAGGAGCATTGGGACGAGATCTTTTCCTTCGAGAACCTGATCAATCCCAGGTTCGAAAAGTAGGCGGGGAGAATACCCGGCGCGCGTCCGGCATCCCCACCGTCGTCTTTGGCCGGCTACGGAATCGGTTTCGTGGCCGGCTTTTTTTCGCGCGCCGGAGTACCATGCCGCAAACTCGCGGGAGTGAATTTCATGAGCGATGATCTCGAGCAGGGCGTCGGCAGCCCGCCGAAAAAGCGGTGTTACGGTCTCGTCGACCGGCCGGGGGCAGGCCGATTGCTGAATTTCCTCGATCAGATCCTGACTCTCCGTTCCGGCGAATCGCCGGACATCCTGTTGCCGTGGCCCCGCGCAAGCGAAGCGGAGTCCGGACGGCCGGAAACCGATTTCCCGGCCGCCCGGAAAATCCGCGTCTTCGACGCGGTGCGCGAGTTCGAGGCGCGCGGCGCGGACGCTATCCTGCTGCCGTATTTTTCCTGTCAGGCATTCATCGAGGAAATCGAGGCCGAAACCGTCGTGCCCATCGTCGGGCTGATGGACGCGCTGTCGGCCGAACTGCGGCGTCGGCATCCGGCGGGAGGGCGAATCGGCGTCTTTTGCGAGGATAGCCTCTCTGATGGGGACAGCGTGCGCGAGAGCCGCGTCTTCGAGCGCCATTTCCCGGAAGAAACCTGGACACTGCTCTATCCGGCGCGCGGCATCGCCGACGGCGCGAAGGAAATCCCGATCGATTGGTCCGGGCGGCTGGCCGCGGCCTGCCGGGATCTGATGGCGCGCGGCGCGCAATCGATCGTCGTCGGCGAGGCGCTGGCGGCACACGCGGAAGACTTGCGGGCTCAGGGGTTCCCCGTCGTCGACGCATTGCGGGTCTACGCCGAATACGCGGCGGCGGCGCCCTTGGCGAAAAGGCCCAAGCCGTTCAGGATCGGCATCGTCGGAGGCGTGGGGCCGGCGGCGACCGTCGATTTTCTCGACAAGATCGTGCGCAACACGCCGGCTTCGCGCGACCAGGAACATCTCAAGGTGATCGTCGAACAGAATCCGCAGATACCCGACCGCACCGCGCATCTGTTGCACGGAGAGACCGACCCGACGATCGCGCTCTATGCCACCTGCAAACGCCTGGAAGCCGCCGGCGCCGATGTCATCGCCATCCCGTGCAATACGGCGCATGCCTTCGTCGGGCGCATCCAGCCTTTCCTGTCGATTCCGGTCGTCAATATGCTGCGCGAGACGGCCGAGTGCATCCGGCGGGACCATGGCGGATGTACGAAAGTCGGCCTGTTGGCCACCAGCGGCACGATCGCCAGCCGGGTCTACCACGACGCGATTGTCCCGGCCGGATTCGAGGTATTGGTGCCCGACGCGGAAAACCAGCAGCGGGTGATGAACGCGATCTACGGCCCCCGAGGGGTCAAGGCCGGATTCACGGCAGGCGAATGCGCCGAGGATCTGCTGCGGGCGCTGGCTTCGCTGGCGTGGCGCGGCGCCGAGGTGATCGTTCTCGGCTGCACCGAACTGCCGCTGGTACTGGCGCAGAACGAAGCCTTCCCGGTGGCTGGCAAGACCGTGGCCATACTCGATCCCACCGACATCCTGGCCAGGAAATGCGTTCGCCTGGGCCGGTAAGCCGGCGAACAGGCGCGGAGCGCGGCGGGGAAATCGGCATGGTGACTGTCGTGGCGCTCTCTCCCGAATGCGAAGACGCCGCGCGCGGCTGGGCGCGGCGCCTGGGTTTTCCGTTCGGCGGACAAGGCGAATATCAGTTGCAGCTCGGACCGGACGGATTGCGGCTCGCCTGGTCCGGCCCCGACGCGCCACGGCCGATTCGCGTGGATTTTACGGCGGGAGCGGCGGTGCACCGGCGGCGGTTCGGCGGCGGCAGCGGACAGATGATCGCCCGGGCCGCCGGCATCGCGTCCGGAGTGCGGCCAACCGTCCTGGACGCCACGGCGGGACTCGGGGGCGATGCTTTCGTGCTGGCGAGCCTGGGGTGTGAGGTGACGCTGGTCGAGCGGCATCCGCTGATCGCCGCGCTGCTCGAAGACGGTCTGCGGCGAGCCCTGGAGGACCCCGGCACGGCGCCGGTCGCCGCGCGCCTGCACCTGCGCCGGGCGGATGCCGTCGAAGCGATGCAGGCTTGGCCGGGCGAGGCGCCGCAGGTCATCTACCTGGACCCGATGTTTCCACCACGCGCCGGGAGCGCGCTGGGGAAAAAGGAAATGCGCCTGTTTCGCCCGCTCGTCGGCGATGACGAGGATGCGCCCGCGCTGCTGGCAGCGGCGCTGTCGCTGGCCTCGCACCGCGTCGTCGTGAAAAGGCCGCGCCTTTCCGGGACGATCGGCGATATGGCGCCTGGTTACGTCCTGGAAGGAAAATCGAGCCGTTTCGACGTTTATCCGAAACGCTCGTTCAAACCTTCTGATTCCTGAATGGCGAGAATGCCGATGCGCAGCGCCGACCTTTTCCGACTCGGCCTCAATGCTTCCGTCTGCTTTCCTTGCGCCCGTAAACTCACCAACCACCTCTTCATGCCCTCCCCAGCTCCCGCTGCTTGACGAGCGCATAGATTGCCGGGATGACGATGAGGGTGAGGATGGTCGAGGAGACCATGCCGCCGACCATTGGCGCGGCGATGCGGCTCATCACCTCGGAGCCGGTGCC
>JAITIQ010000023.1 GCA_031279425.1 Accumulibacter sp. | reverse complement strand
TCTCTCCTGTCATCACCATGACTGAAGTGTATCCCGAACCGGATCGATTGTAAAGGTATTTGAGAGACACTGCACTAGCGCGCTCATCCGGGACGGCGGGACGCGGACCCCGGAACCGCGCGCCGCGCTCCAGACTGCCGGCGCGGTCGGCGCCGACGTCGCGGGTCGGGTCGAAATCCCGTTCGACGACGACCGCATGGCCGGCTCGGTCAATCCTGCCTGTGCCGCAAGGCGTGATCCGGGCGATCACCGGCAGGATCGTCGACAGGAATTCATCAACGCGCTCTCGCGCGCGGCGCGCGACTCCATCCCGTTGTCAATCCCGTCACATTTCCCTCGACCCCTCTGCGCACCGGACGGACTCATGAAACCCAAAGCACTCGACAAAGCCCGCGGCTTCACGCTGATCGAAATCATGATCGTCGTCCTGATCGTCGGCATTCTGGCGGCGGTCGCCATTCCTCAATACCAGGACTACGTGATCCGCGCGCGGATCCTGCCCGCCATCCAGGGGTTGTCGAGCCGACAAGCACAGATGGAACAGTGTTACCAGGACAACCATACCTATGCTCCCGACCCGCCGCCGACCGCCGGCCCCTGCTTCCGCGCCTGCAACACGGAGGTTGCCGACCACTTCGAATTCAAATGTGATCCTGAACCGACCGCCACGACCTTTACCCTGACGGCGACCGGCCAGGACATGATGAACGGGTTCGTGTACACCGTCAATCAGACAGACGCGCGCAAATCGAGTGTCGGCTCTCCGGCTCCAAGCGGTTGGCTTTCCAGTGAGAAATCCTGCTGGATCACCTCGAAGGGCGGCGCATGCTGACCCCGCGCGCCCCGCGACGCGCGCGCGGCGTGACCCTGGTCGAAGTGCTGATCGGGTTGCTGATCGTGAGCATCCTGATCGCCATGGCCGTGCCGGGTTTCATGGGCTGGATCAGGAACCAGCGCATCCGCGCGGCGGCAGAGAGCATCCTGAACGGCCTGCAGACGGCGCGCGCCGAGGCCCTGAGAGCGAACACGATCGTCGAAATCCAGATCGGCAACGGCTGGACCATCACCCGTTCCTGCACGCCGGAGGAGGTGGAAGAAGACGCCGATTGCGCGGCGGTCGAAATCCAGTCCGGCGGGTGGTCCCAGGGGTCCCTGGTGGCCATCGCCCCGAGCTCATCTTCGTTCTGTTTCAACGGGATGGGGCGCCGCCGCGTCACCGCCGACTGCGATAGCCACGAATCCGTCTCGGTATCCAGCGCCGATGGTTCGGCTTGCGTCAAAGACGGGGGAGAAGCCCGCTGTCTGCGCATCGACGTAAACAGCAGCGACGGGATTCGCATGTGCGATCCCGCCCTGACCACGATCAATCCCAACGACCCACAGGCCTGCCCATGATGAACCAGAGACGACCCGCCGGCGGCATGGGCGCCGGCCAATCCGGCGTCATGCTGCTGGAAGTCCTGATCGCCATTCTCGTCTTTTCGCTCGGCATCCTGACGATCATCGGCATCCAGGCGACGTCGATCAAGCTGACGGCCGACGCGCAGTTGCGCACCCGGGCCGCCCTGCTGGCCGACCGGCTGGTCGGCGAGATGTGGGCGAGCGGCGGCAACATCACGGAACTGGAGACGAAATTCAAGACCGGCGGCACCGCTTACAACGACTGGCTGAACGACGTCAAGGATTCCGTGAAGGGCCTCCCCGGCGTCGTTCCCGACGACCCCGACAGCGGTACGGCGCCTACGGTGATCATCGTCCCCGGCGGGCCGATCGACGGAGAGAACAGGAACGCGCAGGTGACCATCACGCTTTTCTGGAGAACCCCGTCCATGGACGCGGACGAAACGCCGCGTCAGCATGTCGTCACTTCCCACATATCGAGGAATCCATGAGGCCGCAGACGTGTTTTTCAAACGCCCGGGTGAAATCATCGAACCGGGGCTTCTCGCTGATCGAAATCATGGTGGCTCTGGTCATCGGCATGATCGGAGTGCTGGTCATCATGCAGGTCGCCCGTACCGCCGAAGCGCAAAAGCGCGTCACCACCGGCTCGGGCGAATCGCAGACCAACGCGGCGCTGGCCGTTTATCTGGCGCAGCGGGATATCAAGCAGGCCGGCTACGGATTCAATTCGCTCAACGTCATCGGCTGCAAGCTGAGCATTCCGGAGCGCGATTCCATTCCGGCGCACGAGTCCAGGCGTTTCGTTCCAGTCGTCATCAATCCCGGCGACGAGGAAATTCCGGAGGACCAATTTCCCGCGGGCGACGCCGGCACGGACACGCTGCTCATCGCCTATGGCAGCAGTCAAGGCTCTCCCGAAGGCGACACCATTACGGTGGCGCCATTGCCGGAGGGCGACAATGTGTGGGTGGGGGTCGCGTCCCCCAGCAGTTTCAAGGCGGACGAATGGGTCTTCTCGGCGCCCGTGCTGCCGGAAAACGGCTGCGCGCTGAGCGCGGCCACGATCAAGGAGCTCGTTCCGACATCCAATCCATCGACGCTCAACGTGCCGGGTCTCGACGCCGAGGTAGATCAAAGCCTGTTCAGCCTCGGAAAGAGTCCCGCGATCGTGGGCTACGCCATTCGCGGCGGCAACCTGACCACCTGCGACTACCTGCAGAGCGATTGCAGCGAGGCGGACAACTGGGAGGTCATCGCCAACGGCATCGTCAGCCTGCAGGCGCAGTACGGTCATGACACCGGCGCGGCGGGAGATGTCGACGAATGGAATCGGGATACCCCGAAGCGGTCCGCTTCGCCGGATCAGGAGAAATTCGCCTGCCGCTGGGCGCGCGTTTCCGCCGTCCGGCTGGCGCTGGTCGCTCGCAACAGCGAGCCGGACAGGGAAGTGGTGACCAGCGTGGACCATCTGCCGTCCTGGGCGGGCGGCCAGATTGATCTCTCCGCCCACACCGACCTCTCCGCGCCCGACGGCCACGACTGGCGGAACTACCGCTACCAGGTCTATGAAACCGTCGTGCCGCTGCGCAACCTTCCCTGGATGGGAACCTGCCCGCTGCCATGATTAGAGCATATCAACAAACCAAGCCACGCTCGTCCTTGCCCGGGTTGCGCGACACGGCGGGTCAAGGGACAGGGGACAGTAATTCTTGCGGGCGCGAAGCGCCCGGTAATGGACTGTTTTCTGTCCTCTGTCTTCCGTCTTCTGGATCGCCGCGGGCCTCTTGCCCTCGCCAAGACGAAACCTCCGGTTCCCCTCGCCCCCCGCAGGGGGGAGAGGGTGGCCGAAGGCCGGGAGAGGAGGGAGCCAGGCCTCCGGCGCGAAGCGCCGCGGTTTTCTCCGCGGCAGGAAGTGGTCGGGCGTTTCGTTCTTCTTCCCTTTTTATCCAGCGGGCGCTGCGCGCCGGAGGGAACGACGCCCTCTCCCGCCCCTGCCGGGGCACCCTCCCCCGCCGAGCGGGGGAGGGGACGCCGCCCGACTTACCCAGGTTGAAGAGGGCGCTACTCTCCCCCGCCGAGCGGGGGAAGGGACGGCAAGCGGCTGTGGTAACGATCCGGATTGCCGCGGGACTGCGGCTCTCGCCATGACGGTGTAAATATATGACCCATAGCAAATCAATCCGCTCCAAGGACAGAACCGCGCGCGCGTCGTCCGGCTTTGCGGCCCGGCAGAAGGGCGTCGTGCTGATCATCGCGCTGGTCGTGCTGATCGCCATGACCCTGTCGGCGCTCACCCTGATCCGCTCGGTCAACACCACCAACCTGATCGCGGGCAATCTCGCCTTTCGCGAATCGGCGCTGCTCTCCTCGGAACGCGCCACTGAAACCGCGCTGGCCTGGCTCATCGGCCAGACGCCGACGCATCTATACAGCGATGACGAGGTCCACGGCTACGTGGCGACACGCCCCCCGGACGACTGGAAGAGCTTCTGGAACGACAAGGACTCGCCCGTCGCCGGCGCGGGGACCGACGTCGCGGGCAACACCGTCTCCTACGTCATCCATCGCCTGTGCGACAAGGCGGGCAACCCAAATGACAAGGTTAAGACGAATTGTTCCGAGCCGCCCCTGACCAGTGACTCCGACAGCAAGGACACCGGCAAGGACCCGCTGGCGAAGCACATCCAAGTGTACTACCGGATCACCAGCCGCGTGGCCGGTCCGCGCAACACGGCCGTTCATACCCAAACCATCATCGCGCTCTGATTGCGCCTGATTCCGCAGAGGATTTCCGCCATGAAACCGCGAAGCCCTTCCCTCCGTTCCTTCCTTCCGGCCTGCCTGCTGGCCCTGCCGCTCGCCGTCCTGCCGCTGGCGGCCACCGGCGAGCCGACCGAGCTTTCCGAAACGCCGCTTTCCGGCGCGTCGTCGAAGGACATCAAGCCCAACATCCTGTTCATCCTGGACGATTCCCTGAGCATGGAAGAGACCTTCCTGCCCGACTGGGCCGGGACGATCTCGTACCGGAGAACCCCGACGGACAAGAGTTCGCAGGTGGATTTCTGGTATCCGGCGGAATATCAGCGCCTCAACCCGAACTTCAACGGCGTGGCCTACAACCGCAAGGTCCGCTACACGCCGCCGAGTTTCTTCAACAACGCCGGGGCGCTTGATGAAACCCGGTATCCCGGCCAGACCCGCGCGGCGACCGACGGCTGGAAAAAGGTGCCCGTCGACGGTTACGGCATCCAGAGCGACGGCACGGTCAACCTGGTCGGCGTCACCGACGACCCCGCGAGCGCCACCCGCGCCTATTATTACGAAACGGTCCCCGGCGAGTTCTGCAAGGACGAATCGCTGCGCGACTGCCGTGTCAAGATCAAGAAGGAAGACGAGGAAGAGGAAGAGGAGGAAGACGAATACACGGTGCCCGCGACCCTGCGCTGGTGCCGGACGGCGGCGGACGCCGTGATGGCCGCGCCGACCAAGGACGGCGACCCCAGTCCGGACTGCCAGGCCGTGTTCATCGACTATACGGGCGCCGAAGACGGCGGGGTGTCCACCTACATGTATCCGCGCATGCCCTCGCTGCTGTCCGGCAGGATCAAACTCTCCGGGACGGGCGAGACCTCGGTCGGCAACATCAAGGTAAACAACCGGAAAATCATGTCCGCGTCGGTGAGCGCGTCGGACGCGAACGCCCTGGCCGCGGCCATCGCGCAAAGAATCCAGGATTGCGCGTACCGCAAGACGGGCGCCTGCGAGGTCGTCGGCTACCAGGCGGCCGTGGATTCCACCGGCAAGACGGTGGTCATCCGCGCGCCCGACGGCGCCGGCGCGCAGCCCAGCCTCGACGGCTACTCCCATGCCGGCAATATCCTGGTGGGAACCCCCACGGTGTTCGGCGCGGGCACGGCGGATTTCATCTTCTCCAGCGGCGACTCCGCCGGCGCGACCGAGACGAAGGAAAACCTCGTCGCGGGTTACGTCCGGTTCGTCCCCATCACCAAGGCCGTGAACAGCTACCCGAAGGAGGTTTCGCGCACGGACTGCGCGGGGAGCGCGTGCACCTACGACGAGGAAATGACCAACTACGCCAACTGGCACGCCTACTACCGCACGCGCATGCAGGCCATGAAAACGGCGGCCAGCCGCTCCTTCGACCAGATCGACGACCGCTACCGCATCGGCTATCTCTCCATCAACAACAACACGGAAAAGGATTTTCAGAACGTCGCGATCTTCGACGGCGCGTTCAAGGGCGCCTGGTACAAGAAGCTGTTCGACGCGACGCCCTTCCGGTCGGACGGCAAAACGGCCGATACGCCCCTGCGCAAGGCGCTTTCGCAGGCCGGCTGGCTCTTTGCCGGGAAGTACAACGATAAGACGTTGAACGGCGTGCCGGCCGAGGACCCCATCCAGTACTACTGTCAGAACAACGCCGTGATCCTGTCGACCGACGGTTACTGGAACGTGGACGCGGGCTTCGATCTCGACGGGAAGGCCGTCGGCGATCAGGACGGCCCGGAGAGCGGTGAGCATCGCCCGATGCTCGACGGCGGCGTCGGGCTGAGGACCAAGCGCACCGAGTGGTGGAAGAAGACGATCACGCCCCTGGACAAGACCTGGCGGCAGAAGAAGGAGGATACCTGGGTGGTGGATGTGACGGGCCGCGAAGTGAAGATCGAGAAGCTGCACACGGAAGAGACCGCCCGGTTGAAAAGCTCGAAGGTCCGGGAAAAGCAGGAAACCTGGCAGTTGTATACGCAGACCTGGCGCGGATGGGGGTATACAAACTACAGCACTCCCACGCGTTGGACAGTGGCATATGAATACCTCAAGAAAACCACGAGCACCCGGCAAAAACGGGAATCGCAAACCTACGAGTACGCCAACGACAAGACCATGTACCAGGATGGGAAGCTCTATAAAATTCCCAAGTACCTGTATACGAAATCGGTAAGGAAACTCTATCAAAAGGTTACCCGGGTCACCCAGACCAACCATGACCTCGGCACCACGACCACGATCGAGCCGGGCGACCAATGCGTGATCAAGCTGCCCAACCAGACCTGCGCATGGGACCCGCCGACGGAGTGGACCCAGGTATCGTCCTGCACCGTGGTGGCTGGCGGGGAAATCGCGGCTTCGGGAAGTGGCGACGACAGATACCCCAAGCTCGCGGCGAAAAGAGAGTGCCAATACCGCTATTCGGCGGACCCGGACCAGCAGGAAGTCCCGGCGGACCAGACGCAAGTCGTCCCGACGTGTAACGCGCAGGGAAGCGCGTCGTCGCCGTATACCATCGCCGAGCAGATTCTTTGCCTGCCCAAGACGGTAGGCACGCTCGACCGGGATGAGGTGACTTACTGTGTTGAGGATACCGAGTACAAATGTGAATATGATTGGGAAACCACTAAGAAGGAGTGGACAGGGCCAGGAAACTGCCAGACCACGAACAGCGGCCAAAGTCCCAAAGTCGGTCCGGGAAGACAGTGTTTTTTCAATCAATCTTCCACCCCGGTAGAGACAAAGTGCGAGGTGGGCGACAGAGATGTGAATGGCGTCACCGTCACCTGCGAGAGTAAATACACCGGTAATAGTGTTGGCAAGACTGATGGCTGGTACAACTCGGCGTGCGAGGAGAGCGGTCCCGACGCGAGCGGAAAGACCGTCGAGTGCCAGTGGACGACTCCCAGCAAATCGTCGGAATGGCTCACCACCTGCAAACCGGAAGATTCGGCTACGAGCAAGGTCTCTTGCGAGTATGAGTACCGTCCGGGATTTAGCTACGCAGACCAGACCTCGTGCCCCTCTGGAAGTAAAGCGCTGGTCGACGGCTCTTATAAAGCTCCGGCATATACATGTACGGCCACGGCCTGGGAGCAGAAAACCTGCGAGAACGATCAATGCGTTGCCGACCTCTGGGGCTGGTCGACTGAGGCGGTGCAAACCACCGTCCCGGCCGCCTGTCAAAACCCCTGGACGAGTAACAGCAACCCCGCTGCCGATGTGGCGAACAGTGGCCGCATGAAATGCTATTACAAGAAGCTCACTGATAAGGAACTCGCTGCCGGCACCCTGTGCACGGGAGCAACCACCCCGGCCGCCCCGCCTTTTTCCAATCCCACCTATTTTCAGTACTTCCCCGCGAACAATTCCGGCCTGCTGGCGACGTATACGAGATGCACCTCGCTCGGATGGACGACCCCGACAGACGTCGCCGCAGAAAAGACGTGCTCGAACAACGGCGTGACGGAGCAATGCAGTTACGGCAGTTACACCATTACGAAAACCTATCCCGAAGGCGAGGAATGCACATTGACGGAGGTGCCGCAATCGAGCGGTGATACGGCCCCCTGGACCGTGACCCATGCGGTCAGATGCGGAAAGACTTTCAAGAACGAAGGGTTCCGCGAATCCGATCAGTGCCCCTCCGTGATCGAAGGTTTTCGCGTCGAATGTGGCGCGCAGACGACAAATGAACAGTCCGTCACGGATTCTCTATTCGATCCGGAGAATCCTTCCGCCCTCGACAGTTCGACGCGCAAGCACCGCCTCAAGGAAGGAAATTGGTTCGCGAAGAATGCGAGCGGAACGCCGATAAACAATTTCGTTGAGAAAGCCACGGCAAGCAAGCCTTCGCCGAGCAACCCGGAGTGGTGCGAGGTGGACGACGTCGACAGCGTGAAGGTGACCTATCAGGCCAATGCTTCCGGCGCCCTGACCCAGGTCATCAGTTGCCGGGCGGTCGTGCCGAATCCGTCCGATCCGTTCGCGGTGTACTCGTGCCCCGGCGGGAAAGACGCGGATGACAACGAGCTGCCGAGCAAGGCGGGGGATTCCCAGGGCGTCGACGAGCAGGGCAACCGCTTGAAGATCACCTGCGCCAAGACGGAGACGGCCGCGGTGACCGAAAACGCCTGCGGCAAGCAGCCGGACGGCTCGTTCCTGGACTTCATCCCCGGAACCTCGCCCGATTACGTCCACACCTATTGCTCTCCCGGCAGCGGCGAGCCCACGCCGGACACCCTGGCCGACGTCGCGGAATACTATTTCAAGACCGATCTGCGCACCAGCGCACTGGGGAACTGCGTTTCCGGCTCGTCCGAGGAAAACGTCTGCAGGAACCAGCAGATGGTGAACACCTATACCCTCGGTCTCGGCGCTTCGGGCGTCATGCGCTTCCAGGAGGATTACGCGAACTATACGGATTACACCAAGCCCTACGACGCCGATATCGCGCTCGCGGGCGGCGACATCTACAGCATCACCCACGGCGTCGCGGCCAATCCGGACAAGGGCGTCTGCGCCTGGCAGCTTCCGGACACTCCGTGCAACTGGCCACGCCCGAAGGACAACAGCCAGACCAACATCGACGACCTGTGGCACGCGGCGATCAACGGCCGGGGGCTGTACTTCAGCGCCAAGAATCCGGAATCGATGGCGGCGGGAATCAGCGCCGCGCTGCAGAACGTCACGGCCAAGGAAGGCGCGTTGGCCGCGGTGACCACCACCGGGCCGTATCTGGAGGCCGACTCGGCGATCTTCCAGGTTTCGTTCACTTCGGGGACCTGGACCGGCGACCTGCGGCGCTCCAACTTCATTGAGGACGCGGATGAGGAGTTGAGCCTGGCCAGCGACAGCGCCTGGTCGGCTCGCTCGAAGCTGGACAGCGTTCCCTACGCCAGCCGGAAAATCTACTTTTTCGCCCCCGGCGAGTTGAGCAAGCTGAAAGCCTTCGATTGGAACCATCTGGGTTCCGACCAGAAGGACTATTTCAGGCTGGGCGAAGGGAATCTGACGCAGCTGTGCACCACGCAAACGTTCTGCCTGCCGAACCTGAGCGCTCCGGACTTTACCGACGATTTCGCGCAGAAGCTGGTGGATTTCCTGCGCGGCGATCGGAGCAACGAAGGTGAACTCAGCAATCTCGCGAAGTATTTCCGCAAACGCGCCAGCGTGCTCGGCGACATCGTGGGTTCGGAGGCGACCTACGTGCAGAAAGCGCCGAGAAGCTACACCGACAACGGCTACAGCGACTTCCGGACGGACACCGAAGACCGCGCGGCCATGCTCTACGTCGGCGCCAACGACGGCATGCTGCACGCCTTCCAGGCCAGCGACGGAGAGGAAGCCTGGGCCTTCATCCCGGCTTTCATCCTGCCCAGGCTGTACAAGCTGGCCGACAAGGCCTATGAACACAGCTTCTTCGTCGATGGAACGCCGGTCATGGGCGACATCTGCGTGAGCAACTGCGCGCAGGGCCAGGCCGCTCCCGTATGGAAGACCATCCTGGTCGGCGGCGCCAACCTGGGCGGCCAGGGCTATTACGCGCTGGACATCACCGACCCGGCGAACCCGAAAGGGCTGTGGGAATTCACCCATGCCGACCTGGGCTACA
This sequence comes from Accumulibacter sp., assembly GCA_031279425.1. Classification (GTDB taxonomy): domain Bacteria; phylum Pseudomonadota; class Gammaproteobacteria; order Burkholderiales; family Rhodocyclaceae; genus Propionivibrio. The sequence continues at coordinate 1,329 of JAITIQ010000023.1, read as the reverse complement.
GCTACGGCAATCCGATCATCACCAAGCTCGCCAACGGCACCTGGGTCGTCCTCGTGACCTCGGGCTACAACAACGTCTCCGGCGACGGCAAAGGGCATCTGTTCGTGCTCGACGCCGCGACCGGCAGGCTGGTCAGCGAAAGCGGCGGCGACATCAGCACCGGCGTCGGCAGCACGGAGACGCCGAGCGGGCTGGCCAAGATCGCGGCCTTCGCCACCTATCCGGATTACAACAACACCGCCCTGCGCGTCTATGGTGGCGATCTCCTGGGCAATCTGTGGCGCTTCGACATCAACGGTTGCCTCGGCGGCGACTATCCGGACATCGGCGCCGCCGGCTGCGACGCGCAGTTGCTGGTCACGCTGAAGGACGACGAGGGCAAGGAGCAGCCGATCACCAGCCCTCCGGAGCTTGGCCTGGTCAAAAACCGACCGGTGGTCTTCGTCGCGACGGGACGGATGCTGGGAGCGTCGGACATGTCCTCGCGCGACACGCAATCGCTGTACGCGATCCTCGACCGCCTGACGGACGAGACCTACGCCAATCCGCGCGAGCTGCCGGCGCTCTTCGTGCGGCAGGTCATGGATGCGGGCGAGGCGTGTCCCGTCTCCAACCCCTATTGCGCGACCGGAGCGCCCACCGTGACCGTCACCGACTATCCGGTCAACTGGGCGGAGCAGAACGGCTGGTACGTCGATTTCCCCGGAGAGGGCGAGCGCGTCAATACCTCGATGCGCCTGATGCGGGGAACCCTGGCGATCATCACCAATACGCCCCAGACCGGCGCCTGCGTGCCGGCCGGGATCAGCTACGCCTATTTCCTGAACTACGCGACCGGCAGTTTCGTCAGCGGCACCGAAGGGATGGCCGGATACCAGTTGGCGGATGCTCTAGCCGCCGCCGGCGCGTACATGCAGGATGGCGATGATATGAGGGGCCTCGTCCAGACGGACGGAGGACTCGTGGAGGAAACCGTCCCTCCGTTCGAGCCGCCGGCAAATAAAGTGCGGCGCATTTCGTGGAGAGAACTGGTCATCGAATAACTCGATTCGCAAGGAAATTCCGCCAAGAGGGCGTATTCATGACTGGAGGCTTCCCGTCGACAAGCGGCTTGCTTCCGCGCGGACGTTTGCCTTCCCCTCCCCGTTGAGCCTGCCTTCGCGCGGACGCTTGCCTTCCCCTCCCCCGCTCGGCGGGGGAGGGGAAGACAGGCGGCGGCGCGAAAAGAAGCCTGGTCTCTCGAAGCCTGGTCTCTCGAAGCCTGGTCTCTCGAAGCCTGGTCTCTCGAAGCCTGGTCTCTCGAAGCTTGGTCTTCGAAAAGACGGCAAA
>JAITIQ010000245.1 GCA_031279425.1 Accumulibacter sp. | reverse complement strand
CCTCTGAACTTGGTAAATTATCAAACGCTTCGATATCAAAGGACCGGGATGATGGATCGGAATCAATCTGAGCCTCAGGCCGTATTGTCGGTTTTCGACGCAGTGACGATCATGGTGGGGCTGGTCGTCGGGATCGGCATATTCCGGACGCCTTCGATAGTCGCCAGCAACGTGGAATCCGAAGGGATGTTCCTCCTCGTCTGGATCGCCGGCGGAATGACGACGCTGATTGGCGCGCTCTGCTACGCGGAGCTGTCCGCCGCCCATCCTCATGCGGGCGGGGAGTATCACTTCCTGTCGCTCGCCTATGGCCGGCCCGTGGCGATGATGTTCGGCTGGGCCCGATGCTCCGTCATTCAAACGGGAGCCATCGCCGCCGTGGCGTTTACGCTGGGGGACTATCTCGCCCTGATCGCGCCCGCCGGGGCTCATGGACCGGCGCTCTACGCGGCGCTTTCCATCGGCATGCTGACGGCGGTGAACGTCATCGGCACGATCGAAGGCAAGAATCTCCAGATCGTGGTGACCTTCATCGAGGTCGGCGCGGTCGCGGCGATCATTCTCTTTGGCCTCTTCGGCTCCGCGGATACCGCGGAGCGCGCCGCCGCATCCGCGCCGCCCGAAACCGCCGCGGTCGGGATGGCGATGATCTTCGTCCTCCTGACCTACGGCGGATGGAACGAAGCGGCGTACCTGACGGGCGAACTCAAGGACGCGCCCCGCAACATCGCCAAGGTGCTCTCCGTCGGCACGCTCCTCTTGGTGACCCTGTATGCCCTCGCCAATCTGGCGTTGCTCTCGATTCTCGGACTCGACGGCCTGCGCGCGTCGGATGCCGTGGCGGCGGAGATGATGCGCGCGGTCGCCGGGCCGACCGGGGAATTCATGGTGACCGCGGCGATCGTGATCGCCGCGATCTCGACGCTGAACGCGACGATATTTACCGGAGCGCGCGTGTACTACGCCATGGCGCGCGACCTGACGGTCCTGCGCTGTCTGGGCGTATGGGACGGGCGCGGCAAGACCCCCGCGAACGGCCAGATGGCGCAGGGCGCCATCGCGCTGGCTCTGGTTGCCCTGGGCACGGTGACGCGCGAGGGCTTCAAGGCGATGGTCGATTACACGGCGCCGGTATTCTGGGGCTTCCTGTTGATGGTGGGACTCTCGGTGTTCGTGCTGCGCCGGCGCCATCCACTGAGAAAACTGCCGTACCGGGTGCCTTTCTATCCCGTCACCCCGATCATTTTCTGTCTGACCTGCCTGTACATGACGTATGCCAGTGTGATGTATACCGGCGCGGCCGCGCTCGTCGGCCTGGCCGTGCTTGCGGCCGGCGCGCCGATCCTCCTGTTCCGGCAAAAGGACGAAAAGGACGGCGCGCCGGGCCGGGACGCGGTACCCGAGCAGCACCTTCCAGCAACCCCAACCACAGGAGAATCTTGACATGATGTCCCCAGGAAAGATTTTTACCGCCGCCGTCTGCGCGCTCGTCCTGAGCGGAAACGCATGGGCGCAGAATTCCACCTTCACGCCCACCGTCGGACAGGCGGGCAAGGACGTCGTATGGGTGCCCACCTCGCAGGCCTTGGTCGACCGCATGCTCGACATGGCGAAGCTGACGCCCAAGGATTACCTCGTCGATCTGGGTTCCGGCGATGGCAGGACGGTCATCACCGCGGCCAAGCGGGGCGCGACGGCGCGCGGCATCGAGTTCAATCCGGACATGGTCGCGCTGTCCAGACGGACGGCCGAGGAGGAGGGCGTGGCGGATCGCGCCAAGTTCGAGCAGGCGGATATTTTCCAGTCGGATTTTTCGGACGCGACGATCGTGACGCTTTTTCTGCTGCCGGAACTCAACCTCCGCCTGCGCCCCACGCTGCTGGACATGAAACCCGGAACCCGGGTGGTCTCCAATTCGTTCGACATGGATGATTGGGAGCCCGACGAAACGGCGCGGGTCAGCGAGGGATGTTCCGACTATTGCACGGCCTACCGATGGGTGGTCCCGGCCAAGGTGGCGGGGACGTGGAAAATGGCGGAGCAGGAACTGGCGCTCGTCCAGACCTTCCAGACGCTCCAGGGAACGCTGGGCAGGGAAGCGATCAGCGACGCCCGCCTCGACGGCGCGCGAATCCGGTTTTCGGTCGGGAAGGATGTCTATACCGGTGTGGTGAATGGGAACGAAATGCGCGGAGCGGTCAATGGCAAGGGAACGTGGCGCGCCACCTCGATCGGCGGTTGAACGCTCGAGATACCGCCGCCGTGGACCGCGACGCCACGGGATTTCGGCGCGGCGGGAAAAGTCAGTGACACATTGCCCAGGCGTCTTGCGGAAGCAGGGGCGCCCGCGAGCGACGCGGGAGCCGTGGGTGGCATCGCCTGTTACGCCCCGTGGGGAAACATCGCTTTCTACCGTGGCGCGGGCCGGTTCCGGAAACGGGAATTCATCCGGCAGAACATCTTAATGACATTTGCCGTATGTTGTGCCATCATTGTAAAAAAACCAACTCCGGTTTGAAACTCCGTCCGCAAGAAAAGCGCGAAAGTTGAGCCTCCTTGTCAACGGTCGGGGTTTTGACCGCGGCCCTGGGGGAGGGGAGAAAAACCCCTCCCCCCTGGTGTCGTACCGGCAAACCTGAAAGGCTGTCGCAGATTTCTGCTTTTTTCTGGCGCGTCCATGCGAGGAAGCGGACGTATCGGGACTGAGCGCGTCGTAGTCGTACCGGAGATCGTCATGTTATCCACCATCCGTCGCATGCCGCTGGCGCGGCAGACCCTGATCGGCGTCATTTTGGTCTGCGTCGTCGCGGCATTGATGTTGTTTGCCATCCTGTCCGTACGTACGCGCAGCATTGCGCATGCCGAAAGCCAGAATACGTTGAAGACGCAGACCGATCTGATCACCCGCACCCTCGAATATGCCGAAGAGGGCATGGCGCGGGACGCGCTGATGGCGGTGGAACAGTTCGAGCGTGAACTGCCGTCAGCGCGGCTGACCGGCAATATGGCGTTCATCGCGGGCATGGCCCGGCCCGAACTGATGTTTGGCGACATCCGCGGCATCGGCAATCAGGATTTCCTCCTGGGTTACAAGGCGCGCAATCCTTCCCACGACATCGCTTTCCTGTTACGGGACGGCAACGACATCTACCGCGCGACGACCCTGCTCAAGGACGACAATGGGCGCTACCGCGACGGCGAGCGAGTGACCGACGACTACACCCGGACATTGCTGGAAGGCAAGGTGTATGCAGGCGCCATCCAGCGTTCCGGGAAAATGTACGCCCTGGCGGCCAAGCCCTTGAAGGACGCGCAAGGGACGATAATCGGCGCGATCACGACGCGCATTCCCATCGAGGACAATGTCAACACGTTGAAAAAGCGCCTGAGTTCCATCGTCATCGGCAAGACGGGATATCCTTTCATCCTCGGCGAGGCCGCAGGGGATTCCATGGAAGCCCGCTTCGTCATGCACCCGGAATTCCAGGACAAGAATGTCAGCGACGTGGATGAAAAATTCCAGACGGTGCTGACGACCATTCTCGCGCAGCAGAACGGCTTTCTGTCCTATGCCTGGCAGGAAGCGGACGGGCGTTTCCGGCAAAAGATCGCGGTGTTCGACCGTATTCCCTCATTGCATTGGATAGTCGTGGCTTCCGCCCCGGAAGACGAATTCACGGCGCCTTTCGACAGCATCCGCAACCTGGTGCTGGCGGGACTGACGATTACCGTGATCCTGCTGGTGGTATGCCTTTCCTGGCTCGTTCGCTGGCAATTGCACCCGATAGGCCGTGTCGCGCGGGAACTGGCGTACATGGGAAAAGGGGATTTGACGCGCCAGGTGGAAACCTGTCCGGATTCGCGCAACGAAATCGACGGACTGACCCTGCGCATCAACGAAACCCGCGACGCCATGAAGAACCTGGTCGGCGCCATTCGGGGATCGGCGGAAAAAGTGGCGGCGTTCGCTTCCGATGCCTTTGAATCCCTGCGCCAGCTTTCCGGTGGCATAACCGGGCTGGCGTCTTCCTCGACGCAGATGAACAACAGCATCGAGGAACTCTCAGCCTCGATCAACCGTATCGCCGGATCGGCCAGCGCCGCGCATGATCGCGCTTCCGACGCCGTGACCAAGGTCGAGAACGGCAAGCAGGTCGTCGATCGCGTCATTCATTCGATACAGAGCATCGAGACCCTGGTGCAGTCGTCGTTAGCCGATGTCGAAACCTTGACGGCGCATTCACGCCAGATCGAAAAGGTCGTCGCCACCATCGGCGCCATTGCCGGGCAGACCAACCTCCTGGCCCTGAACGCCGCCATCGAGGCGGCGCGCGCCGGGGAAGTCGGGCGCGGCTTCGCGGTGGTGGCCGACGAGGTACGCAAACTCGCCGAACAGTCCGCGCATTCGGCCAATGAAATCGGCGATATCCTGAATCACGTGACGACCGGCGTGACCGCGGTGCGCGCCTCCATCAGCGAAGTGGTGAGCGAAACGCAAAACGGCACGGAATTTTCCGGCGCGGCGGGCGTGGCCCTGGAAGCGATCGAGAACATCACGCACGACATCGCCAGCGCCGTGACCAGCATTGCCGAAGCCACCCGCCAGCAGGTTGCGGCGGCGCAGGTCATCAGGCAGCAGATCAATGCCTCGGCGGAAGCCACCGAAGAGACCGAAAACGTGACGCGGGATGTTTCGCGAAACGCCGCCGACCTGAAGACGGAAGCGGAAAAACTGACCCAGGAAGTCGGGCATTTCGTGGTTTGAGCTTCAGATACCGGGCGCGCCTTCGGCTGCCGCGTCTTCCGGGGCGCCTCGATCCGGACAAGGGGATTCCGGGTTTCGGACAGTGAAAAAACACAAGGAACCCATGCGGGCCAATCGAGAAGGAGCATGACCTATGAGCCAGGACCAGAGCGAGATGAAGACGTTGCGGCTGTTGTTTCCCCAATGGCAAGGTGGTTATGATGAATCCGAGTTTCCCGGCCAGATATACCCTTTGGGCGCAAGGCTATTGGCATGGCTGGCCCCGAAAAGCGAGGCTCCGTTTGTCGAAATTCCCGTTGAAGCCTGGACGGGAGCCGAAGCTCCCAAAGAAGGCGGCGTTTTTTATCGGCAGGAAATTCTGCGCCAGATGCGGGCGGCCAGAAACATTATCGACGCGCACGCGCCCGATCGCGTTCTTACCTTCGGTGGAGACTGCCTCATCAGCCAGGCTCCGTTCGCATACCTCAACGAGCGTTATGACGGAAAGCTCGGCATCATCTGGATTGACGCGCATCCCGATGTGACCACCCCCAAGGATTTTGACCACGCGCATGCCATGGTGCTCGGCAATCTTTTGGGTGATGGCGAACCGCTCATGGCCGGCGAAGTAAAAAAACCCTGCAAACCGGAGCAGGTAGCCCTGGTTGGCGTAGACGGCGTATTTCCCCATGAGCGGGAAGCCATGGACCGTTTCGGTCTCAGAGTCATACCGAGCAAGGACATCATGAATGGCGGCGACGCCGCTGCCGCCTGGATTCGTGAAAAGGGCTTTGCGCGCGTCGCGATTCACCTTGATCTTGACGTGCTCGACCCGACCATTTTCCGCTCTCTTCTCTTCGCCAACCCTCATGTTGGAGAGCATATCGAGTCGGAGCACGGTAAAACAAGGATGCACGACATAGGACGGGTTCTCAAGGATATTGCCGCGCAGGTCGATGTGGTCGGCATGAGCTTTGCCGAGTACATGCCCTGGGATGCCCTGAGTCTGAAAAAAATGCTATCCGAGCTTTCGTTCATGAAATAGAGAGTGTTTCTGTATGGATATATGCGAACCTTTCTTGAGAGCGTTCATCTGATGCGCGGCAAGATCCACCCGTTCGGCCTCGATGCACTGGTGAATATGGCCACGGCGGCCGGACTTCACATCGAGATGCGGGTACTTGAAGCCGCCTGAGCCAGCGTGACCTGGACAAGCGAAGCGCCGCCAATATCCAGCAAACGCCGCCCGGCCCGTGGTCTGGATCGGGCTGAAAGCCGCGGTTCGACATCACCGTCCCTTGGGCTAAAAAATCGCCGATTTTGAAACCAGCGATGCTGCGCATCGTTTGCACGATCCCCGGACTGCGCTTCACCTGTCCGGGCTACGCTGGTTGATTGACCGTCATTGCGAGGGGCGAAGCGACGTGGCAATTCCCGTCCAGGCCGTAACTCTTTGATTAAGAGCTTATCCGCAAATAAATGTATATTTTGTTTGTGCAATTAGACGCTAATCAGAAACGACGAGCGTCCCCGACGAGACGATGAATTCAGCCGCTGTTTCGATATCTTTTTTCAGGGCAAGCTTGGCCATTGCCACGTCACCCGCCTTCAGCGCCTCGATGAGTTGGTCGTGATAATTCAGCGTCCTCACCAATCTCGTACGATGGTCCGCTATCGTTTGCGGTTCGAGCCGCTTCGAGCCGGAACGCATATCGTAGTTCAGGATGGGGCCGACGCGCAGCCACAAGGCTTCGAG
>JAITIQ010000214.1 GCA_031279425.1 Accumulibacter sp. | reverse complement strand
ATCGAACATTCCCAGCAGACGATCCACGTCCGAAACCTTCGGGGGAATAGTGGGAACCGCGGTCGCGGGAATTTCGGATGCCGGCCCATCCGGTGGCGCAGTCGCCGACGCTTCCTCTGGCTCGCCTTCCACCACTTCCACCGTTCCCGCGAACGGCGCCGGGCGTTCCTCGCCGGCCTCCCAGATCAGAACCGGAGAGAGTTTCAGCAGCGTAAACGCATACGACCAGCCGGCTTCGCTGCTCACGACCGCTTTCCAGATGGCTTTGCCGTCCGGCGTGGGTAAAACCATCCCATGATCCTGCAACAGATCGAAGAGCGCCGTATTGTTCGCCGGAATGCCCTCGATCCCCTGCGACAGGAGATGCGCCCGCAACCTGTCCGAGACGGTCTTGCTCACCAGCCACAAGGCATCCTGCGTCAGCCATCCGTCGGACGCTTGCGGCTGGTTCAGTTTCAGGGTCTCCTTCAGGAGATAGCGCAGACCCTCCAAGAGCTTCCGTTGCAGGCTGTGCCGCGGCGCGGTGAGCGCCCTCCCCGGATCGCCACCGAGAGATTGAGCTACCGAAGCCCGATCGGCCTGGAACACCAGTTCGCCCAAAGCACCGGCGTGTTCGTACTGCCCCGCCAGGACGTACAGGAGCGCCGACCAGGGCGCGGGATAGCCACTGATCCAGTCCAGGATTTCCGGCGCCAGGATGCGGCAATACAGCAGCCCGGCGGCGGCGCCGTGCAGCCGGTACTCCCGCTCCTTGCGATAGCGGAAACGGTACGGCAAGGCGATCGGCCCGTGCCAGGGATGCCAGACGGAACCGTCGGCCCGTTCGACGTGGAGGTCGACGGCGATCTTGCCGACATCGTGCAGCAGTGCCGCATAGGCGACCGCCGCCGTCCAGGCTTCGGATTGCGCCGCCTGTTCTTCCGGCGTCCCGCCGACCGGCAGGAGACGCGCCTGCCGCAGCTGCAACGCGCAGATGACGGTCTCCAAGCCATGCTCCAACATTCCGCCCGGATACGCATGGTGATGGTTCTCGGAGGCGGGGAATGCCTGTACCAATTCGGCGTAGCGTTCCAGGGGATGCTGGTACAGGAGGGCGAACTGGACGCGGGAGACGGAGGTGCGCTGCCAGATGTGTTCCAGCAGTCTCTGCCGGCGGGGCGAAGCCAGGAGCGAGGCGGCGGATTCGGGCCGCGTCATTCCCGGCGGAAGCTCGACGGGCTCGGGAGCTTCGGCAGGAATCCTTTTGCGCTGGAACAGCGAGAACATGCTCATTTTCCAAAGTCAGTATCTGCAAAAAGCCTTTTGCCTTTTGCGCTTTCCGCCTCCGCCTTTTGGGATAGGGCCTTTCCCCTTGTCCCCCTTCCCTTGGCCCTTTCCCAACCCTTCCATTTTTCCCGGCCTTTTTGACTTTCCATCCTTTTGCCATCGGGCCAGCAAAAAAATCATCGAGCGGGGCTTGACTCAGGCCAAAAGGACGGCATTATGTCAAGTAGGTCGATACGCCCTCCCATGCTCTGGAAATTCAAGGATTCGCCATGAAACCGAACACGCTGAAACCCGTCGCTTCCTCCACTTTCGCGGAACGCTTCGGCCGCATGCTGGGCCGGGCATGGCGAGGCGTCCTGCGCCTGGAGCGGAACGCCGGTGAATGGCTGATGGCGCAAGGGCTGCCCGCGGGAATCGCCAAAGTCCTGCCGCTCACTTTCAGGCTCGCCGTGCTCGGCGTGGCGCTGTATGTGGCGTTCTGGCTGACGGCGCTTTTGGTATTTGCGGTCATGGCAGCAGAGGCGGCACGGAATACTGACTGGGAGACGCCGGAACCCGAGAGAAGGAATGGCCTTGCCGGGCATGGGTTGTACACCCACGACGGCGTCCGAATCGATCCCTATATCTACGAGGACGATTGATAGAGAATGGCGCGGGGATTTATTTCGTTGATACATTGCGTATCGCAAAATCCGCGCCTTTGCCGCCGGCACTCTTGGCACCAGATGTCGCGTCGTTCAGCACGCCCAGAAAATTCCCGACCCGCACTCCCGCGAATGCCAGCGCCATCACCCAAAAGCTGGGCAACACGATGAACATCGCCGTCATCACGAAATTGAGCAGCATATCCCCGAAGGCGTTATTGAGCCCGATCAAGGGATCGAAATTGGCATGTGGCCGATCCGCTCCGAATCCCGCGCCATAGAGCGCATCCAGGATCGTTGAATCGAGCCAGCGCGCCAGTTGAAACCAGAAGTCCACGAAGAACAGCGCGAACTGCACCACGCTGACCGTCACCAGGGCCTTCAGCTCATAGGTGCCCACCAGCAGCACCAGCGGAATGCAGATGACCAGCGCCATCTTGAGCAGCGACAGCGCCATCGGCAATGCCTGCCGCAGCACGTCCATCGCTGGAAAGACCCCCAGGCTCCCCAGGGTCAGCCCCAGACTTCCCGCGCCGCGCGCGGCGACGTTGGGCAGCGTCTTCTCGATCTGTCCGCCGTAATCGGCATAGACCGCCCCCTGGTTCATCTTCTGCTGCCGGGGAGAAACCACCGCGCGGATCACCGAATCATTCGCCTCGTCCTGCGAGAGGAAACTCGCCCACTGCCCGATGCGGGTCAGGAGACCGGGATCGACTTCCTGTAGCAGCCGGGCGCGCAGCCCTGAACCGGCATCGCTCCACCACTGCCGGCAGGTGGGATACCCGCCGCCGCTATCCACCAGCGCCAGCCCCGCGTCGCGGGTGTCGTCATACGGCCAGGAAATTCGCGGCGTGCTCGAATGATAGGTATCGTAGAAACCGGGAGTGTTCAGGAAATACTGCGAGCCGATCCAGGAAACGTCGTTCCTCTGTTCTTCTGACAGCGCGGGCCGAGTCATGAACAACTTCGCCCGCGCCGGCCCATAGCAGTCCTGCACGAAATCCGCGACCTCCTGGGCCAGCACCGGATCGTCGAGGCGCGTCGCATCCACTTCCATCCGCATCTGCCGCAAATCCGTGCCGCAGGGAATCGCCGCCACCGCCGCGCCCGTGACCGCCTTCGAGACGGCGTGCAGGAAGAACTACTACACCGGCACCAAGGCGCTCTGGCCGTTGAGCGTCGTCGTCGCATTGCTCCAGCCGGTCTCCGCCGGCAGGGGAACATTCACCTGACACTGTGCCGAACGGCTCGTATCGAAGCGGATCGTGGAGAGATCCACCGGGATAAAGGGAATGCCCGCGAAGAGGATCACCACGATCGCCACGAACGTCCGGTTCTCGATGCGCATCGCCGACAGGACGCCCTTGTTCCCCTCGTCCGCCCCTTCCGCCCGCGAACGCAGCCATTCCTGGAGGACGATGGCGACGAAAGGAAGAGCAAACACCCCGCTCGCCGTGAGCAGGTTCCAGACCCCGTTATGGATCAGCCAGCCCGCCAGGGTCAGGTAATACTCCAAATAGTCGGTCGTATAGAGCGTCATGTAATCTCAACCTCACTGCAACAGTTGACTGACTTCGAGCAGCGCGATCGTGCCGAGCACGGCGATCGCGATACGCCGCCAGCGCTGGCGAAGCTCGGGCGCGGCCCTCAACTCCGATCGCTGCAAGCGGAGCACCCGCCACCCGCCCCAGGCGATCAGCCCATAGAGCAGCAAGCGCCAGGCGAGGAAGAAACCCGTGTATTCGTCCAGAAAGCGCCGCACGTCCTCGGTGTGGAACAGGCGCAGGCCGGTCAGGATCATCCCCAGGGCCAGACCCAGCAAGAATCCTTTCAGCAGCGCCAGACCCAGGCGGCGAGGGAAGAAGCGCGGCCAATGCCATTGAAATCTCCGGTTCATGGCGTCCCCCGCGGCTTCTGGATCTCATGCAAATGATCGCGCACCGGATCGCCCTCGAAGATGCCGCGCGAGGCATTGCTGCGCACGCCGTGCCGCTGGAGGATCGCCAGCGCCGAATTGCCGGCCAGCGTGCGCCGCATGTCCAGTTCGATCTTGAGATTCTCGATCTCCTGAACCAGCACGCCGTTCTCCTGGTCGACCGCCTTCATTGCCAGCTCGTTGGCCGCGACGTTCGGTTCCTTGCGTCCGGTCAACAAGGTGCGCTGCAACAGCAGAGCTTTTTCCAGTACGCTGGAGAGCGCGGCTTCGGAAGCCAGACGTTTCCCCAGCACGTCCTGATCGGGTTCATCGCGCAGCGCCTCGATCACGCCGCGGGTGATCGGCAGCGAATGACTGCCCGCTTCCTCCAGATTCTCCACCGTCGTCGGACGAGCGCCCGTCACCAATTCCTGCAAGGCCAGGAGCTTGGTTTCGTACTCTTCCTGGATCAGCGGCGTGAGCCCCACGCCCGGCGTCGTCCGGGTCTTGGTGCAGTCTTCACACGTGCGCTGTTCGCGTTCGCCGAGGACGCGCACCGCCCAGTCGGCCGCCGCCTGCGGCGAGGGCCAGGTCTGGCAGGTCAGACGGTTGCCGCAGGAAGCGGAAGAAATCGACGAGGTTTCCGTCGCATTTCGCCCGTTGAGCAGGTTATACCCCGCGCGGGTGACATCGCCGACTACCCGGATTGCCTCCTGCCCCGATCCTCCGGCGTTGCCTCCGCCGACCCAGGGCACGCCGTTATTGCCCTTGTTGGTTTCGGCCTGTTCGACGGCCGAGACGGCATCGGTACTACTGACCGCATCGCGCAGCGCGAAGCCTTCGGCCAGCTGATCCCAGCCCATCTCGCCGCCGGCCATGTCCGCCATGCGATTGGCGATCGCCCGGCAGGTGAGTTTCGAGCGGTCGAAGTCCAGACGCGCTTGCAGGATGCCGTTGGTCAGGAGATTGTACAGAGCCGGATCGGCGCGCTGGATAATCAAGGCCGGCAGGGAAGCCACCGCTTGCGTGGCGTTCTGGATCACCTGGTTCATGATGTTCTGGAAGCCCTGGGTAATCCCATTCAACTGATTCCGCAAGGTGGTTTCGAGACTCATGTTGCCGCAGATCAAATTCGCGTTCCAGCCGACCCCGACCCCGATGCTCTGCATGTTGCCCGCCCCGCTCATCGACACCGCGCGGCCGCCGCCGATGCTGTAGAGCACGTCGTCACCGATGACGCTGCCGCTCGCGCGGAAGCCCTGTTCGTCGAGGGTGAGCTGCGCTCCGGCGTCGAAGGACAGCAGACCGCCCAAAAGAAGAGAAAGAAGAGAAACGAATGGTTTCATCGCATACCTCGTTCAAAATCAGGGAGTGTTCACATATATATATTTATCAGTTAAGATAACATAGATAAGCGATGAAAAGGGGACAGAAATGCCGGAATGCAAGAACTGCAAGTCGACGGTGATAACGAAGAGTGGGCGAG
>JAITIQ010000202.1 GCA_031279425.1 Accumulibacter sp. | reverse complement strand
CCCTGACCGGCCTGCCGCGCGAGACTGCGGACTTTGGCCAAACTGCTTCGCTTCATGATTGACTCTCCGTAATAATATGTCCGGGATGTAGATACGTACAGCCGCGCGGCGCGTATCCCGGTTCCACGCAACGTGACGGCGCATAGTTTGTCCGCCAAAGTCCGCACAGAGCAATACGAATCCGCGCGATTTGCAAAAATACAACTATAAAAATTTTGCTTGACTTTTTACGCATAGTTCGCCCGGAATGCGCCGCGCCAGGCGTTCCGGCTTCCGCTTCATGCCGGATGAATCCTTGCGGGAACGGCGCGAAGTCATGGTTTCGTCATGGAAAGCGTCCCGCCCGCCGTGCCGTCATTCAACATCCGGCGATCGGGCCGGGTGGAATAAAAGGGCGAATTCCCGGAACGCGCCGCGTTTTTTGCCCCGCCGCGTTCCACGCGGCGGCGACGGAATAGCGGCAACCGGCCTATTGTCCTCGTCTTTTTCGCGGCCCTGGCCGCGTCCGCTTTCCGTCCGCCGTGTGAAACTCCGCAGCGCGGGTCAACGCCCTCTTGACAATGGGTCAAGCGGGCACCCCCAAAAAAACGGGCGTCTCCGAAGAGACGCCCGATTCATTGACCGGCGGGGATTCCTCAATCCCCCGCCTCCTGTTTACATACCAGTTGCAGGGCCGCTTTCAGGATCGCGCTCTGTTCGTCCGCGTCGAAGCAGACGAAGGGGCCTTCATAGCCCGCGGTGTGCGCCAGGGCCTCGGCACGGTCATAGTGCAGACCGAGGGACAGTTCATTCGGGGTCGCTGTCACGACGAGGACTGGCAGATCGGCCATTCCCGAAGCGTTGCGGCAGGCCACGGCGACGTAGATAGGTTTCACGGCTTCGTCATTCATTGCCTTGCTCCTTTGGGGAAATAAAACCCCGGCCCCCCGCAGGGGGCCGGGGAAGAGGGAAAAAAAGCAAAAAGCGGCGGAGGCCGCTTCACCCCGCGACCAATTGCCGGGCCAGCGCCACTTCGACCGAATCTCCGTCCTGATTGAGTACGTCCAGACCGGAATCGGGCATGTCGCCCGAGGTCGATTGCGAGACCATGATCTTCTTGGCCATGAGTTCGAGGCAGTTCATCTGCGAGGTAGCCGCATAGCCGAGATAGACCACCCTGACCGGCTGCTTCTGGCCGATCCGCCACGAGCGGCGGGACGCCTGTTGCAGCGAATACACGTTGTAACCGCTCTGGAGAAAGACGATCGTCGGAAATTCCAGGAGATCCAGCCCCGTCTTGACCAGTTCCGGGTTGGTAATGAGTACGTCGATGCCGCGATCCAGTTGCTCGGCGATCCAGTCCTCGCGGCGGGAGGCATCCACGCTGGCGCGCAATACCGCCGCCCGGAAGCCTTCCCGCTCCAGCAGCACCTTCAGGCGCGAAGTGGTATCGCGCGTGCCGGTGTAGATCGTATAGACCAGGGTCTTGCGACCCGCCGCCTTCTCCTGCCGGCAGATGTCGATCATCTCGCGCTCCTTGGGCATCGCTTCCCCCTCGCCGAACTGCGGCAGGACGAAGGCCAGGGTCTCCCGTGTTCGCGGATGCGTGACCGTCTCCGAGCGGAAGCAGCAATCCGGCCAGGCCAAAAGAACATTGAGCACCACGCCGAGGAGCGTCGTATCGCGTTTGGCCAGAGCCTGCTTCAACTCCGTCGTCAGCGTTCGGGAGAGATCGTGGTAGGCCGCGGCCTGCGCCGCGTCCATGCCCACCTCGCGGAACTCCTCGTCGTAGGGCGGCAGAACCTTGCCGCCGATGTCCTTGAGCTTGAGAAAGACCGTGAACGGCAGGATGCAGCGCAACACGCCCTTCGGCCCGAAGCCCGGCGCCTTGACCGTGCGCACCGAGACTTTCGTCCCTTTCGCCGTCTTGTGCGCCGTGCCGGTACTTTCGGAGTAAATTTCCTTGAGCACGCCGTGATCGCGCAGGAAAGCCATCGCCGCCGCGGTCATGCTGCCCTTCCCGGTCGGTCGGTAGCCGTCTTCGATCATGCGTCCCGGCAGCGCCCGGAACAGAAGAAAAAACAGGTCGTCGGCATAGCCGCCCATCAGCGTGCCGGTCAAGAGCACGAGCTTTCTCGTCTTGGCCGCCAGCACGCCCATGGCCTGGCCCTGGGCGGAGCCGCTGTTTTTGTACTCGTGTGCCTCGTCTGCGACCAGGAGATCGAAAAAGCCCTGCGGAAGCATGCGCTTGATGAACTCGGACGCTTGATACCCGCCCTCGCCGAAGCCGAACTCCATGTTCGCCAGGGCGCGTTCCATGCGGATCGCCTGGCGGTCGGAAAAGACCAGTTCCCCGTCGCCGTCCATCAGGTTGATGAACTGATAGGTGTTGTCGCCCAGCATCGAGGCGAGAAAGGATTCGCCGAAGGTTTGCATCAACCTTCTGGCGGTGACTTCGCCGATGGTCGGGATGCGCTTCAGGGCTTTGAGGATCGTAGAGGACTGGTCGCTGGCGGAGAGACTCCGGGGGCGCATCAGCGTCCACAGGGCCGCGCCGCAATGGACGCACTTCTTGCGGAACTCCGAGGCGGCGAGGACGGGCGCGGGAATCGGCTCGCCATCGGGATCGGTGACGAGCCGGCCGCAGTCCGGGCAGGCCGCCATGTCGTGGAAGCGCTTGCCGATACGGATACGCCGCCGGGTGAAGGCGGATTTCCAGTGAAAGCCCATGCGCATGCGCACGCGCCCCAGGATGAAGAACTCCTGCCCTTGTTCCGGCGCGCCCAGTTGCTCGCGCAGCCGGATGAGCTTGACCAGCGTATCCGGGCCATTGAGAATCCAGACCTTCGCGCCGGGGATGGTTTCGAGAATTTCGCGCCGCCATTTGTAGACCAGATGCGGCGGCGACAAGACCAGGGTGCGGCGATAGCCTTCGGCGTGCAGCACGGCGGCCACGCCGATGCCGACGACCGTCTTGCCGCAGCCCATTTCTCCGTTGACGATGGCCGCGCGCTCGCCGCGTTCGATCAACAACTCGGTGACGGCGTGCACCACTTCGGCCTGGGCCGGGAAGAGCTGACGTTTCAGACCCGCCAGGACGATCTGGCGATGCGCCCTGGGCTGTCCGGCATAGACCGGCGGATTGGCGCGGTTGAGAGAATCGAGCAGAGCATCGCCGAATTCGGCGACGAAGTCTGGCAGACGGAGAGTGAGAGAAGAGCCCTCCGCTTCGGGCGAAACGTCCGTGGCGTCGAGGGGTTGAGGATCGGAGGAAGCAAGGGTTGGATCGTAGGACATGGGGAGACTCCAAGAAAAAACGGGGCCGCAGCGTCCCCCAGGGGACGATGAGAGCCCCGTGGGGGATGAAAGAAAAAACAGACGTTCGAGACAAGAACCGCCGGAATCAATACTCGTCGGGCAGCATCAGCGTGGTGACGCTGCGATCCCCTTCGGTGATGATCCACAGCGTGAGACCGGGCGCGACCGGGTAGGACGAGAACAGGCGATCGCCGGACTTCAGCGCGGCCTCGTTCCGGCGCCGGTCGAGCTCATCGAGCGCGCCCCAATCGCCGCAAAGATGGCGATGCAGGTAGGGCGCGGGATGGAGCCGGCCCTGTGGAATCAGTTCGGCGATACCGAGGGTCATGATGACTTGCCCCGGAATGAAACGCGGCTGGAGAGCCGGGGATGGTTGGAGAACCGTCGATGCCATGGTGAAACCTCCTTGGGAATGAGAAAGGGCCACGGCGCCCCCACGGGGGCGTCACGACCCCGGTGGGTGAAAAAGAACGACGGCGCACCGTCGAAAACAGAAAACCCCCCTCAGCGGATGGTCAGCGCCTCGCCTCGCGTTGGCGAGCCGGGCGTCATGTCCCAGGCGCGGATGAACGGCACGAAGGTATCGGTGAGGATGCGGGTCTCGGCCACGGAGCCGTCGTCGCGCAGGGTGTGCTCGACCTTCTCGGCCTTGCCCTTGTGGGTATCGCCCTTGACCACCATCACGCGCCCGGAAGCGGAACGCACCACTCCGGAGATCGCGCCGGCGGCGAGCGCCAGGGCGAGATGCCAGGGTGACAGCGCCCGTGCTGGAGGACGCAGGGACTGCTGCGCCGCGCCGAGATGGGTGTCGAACATCGGCCAGAGTCCCTGCAATCTGCCGACCTCGTCGGCGAACTGTTCGGGCTCCATCGAGATACGATAAAAATGCTCCGGCCCGGACGGGTTGGCGGGAATGACGTAGGGCGGCAACGGCCACGTTGGCGGCAGTTCTTCCGCTTCGACGTCGCCCTTGCCGATGGCGAGCAGGCGCTCGCGCACGGCCTTGGCCGAATCCGAAACCTGCTCGCGGCCCCGCGTCCTCTGCCCGAAGATCACCACCTGCTGGAAGCGGGCTTCCACCGCCCGGTAAATGCGCAGCGCGCTGAAATGCCGCGTCAGCCAGCCGACGAGTTCGGCGTCGAGCGTGTAATGTGGAATGAGGAACACCAGCACGCCGCCGTATTGCAGCAAGGGCAGCGCGCGCTGATAGAACAGCTTCTCCAGCCGGGCGCGGCCCTGGCCTTCGTAGCCCATATTGCCGTGGGCGTCTTTCGAGAGATCGCCGTAGGGCGGATTGAGCCACAGGAGGCCAAAGGACTGGTGCGTGATGATCGTGTCCATCAGATCGCCGTGCAGACAGCGGTCGACCCACTGCTTGGCATGACGCGCGCGTTCGGCGTCGTACTCGACGGCGAAGGCTTTGACCTGTTCGCGCCCGAGGACGTGCGCGGCTTCGGCGATGGCCACGCCTTCACCGGCGCAGGGATCGAGCAGGCACATCGGCCCGTCGCCGGGCGTGAGTGCGGACAACGCCCGTTCGAGCGTCGCCTCGTCGGTCGGGAAGTAGCCGTTTTTGATGAAATTGCGTGCCAGCCGAGGAAACATGAGAGCCATCGGAAACCTCCTGATAAAGGATGGGTGAAAGGAAAAATCAGGCTGCCTGGCGCGCTTCGGAGGCCATCGGGCCAGGCGCGTCGACGCTCAGCGCGTCCTGGCGGATCAGGTTGCCCAATGCCAGGGTCAGCGCGGGCACGTCGATCCTCAGCCGATAGCCTTCCAGCGGCCCGAGGACGGGCGGCAGGCGGGTCAGCATTCCGCGCGCTTGCAGGATGTCCAGCACGGTGTCGCGCCAGGGATCGAGCAAGGGCAGCGGGCAGGTCTCTTTCGTGAGCGCCCACAGCCGATCGATGCGGTGTGCCGAATCGCGCGGCAGAAGCGAGAACGCGCGGGCGTTGGCCTGATCGGGACGAAGGCAGCGCCGATCGAACAGCCAGACGTTGGTGAGCGAACCGAACAACGTTCGGCGATAGGCGCGGGTCAAGCGCTTCTCCAGACGCTCGGTGTTGCCGACGCCAATCTGGAAGGCCGCGCCGGACTCGTTGACCAGGTGAAACTCGTCCAGCCCCTCTTGGTCGTGCGCGAGGGTCAGGCGGGCGAGGAATTCCTGGACGGCGGTGTCGCGCGCCCAGAGCGAGAGGAAGACGAGTTCGCCGCCCTCGTCGGCGACGCAGGCGTCGGCCAGAAGTTCAGGGCATTCGTCGAGACGAAAGAGCGGCTTGGGAGAAATCGGAGAAACAGACATGATGAAAAATCCTTGGAAGAAAAGCGGGACGGCGTACCCCGAAGAGCATGTCGTCCCCGCAGGGGAGGAAATGAACTGCCGGAATGACCGGCTCAGATCGGCGCCGTCGGCGCCGTGGGCTTGCCATGGTGGGCGCGGACGCCTTCGCGCCATTCGCGCGATTGCTCCGGCGCCATGTCGAGGTAGGACAAGGGGCAGGAGTAATAGAACGGGTGCATGGATTCATCCATGGACATGTAGCCCCATCCGTTACTGCCGCCCTTCAGCAGATCGCATTGGATATAGCGCCGGGACTCGCCGGGCGCGAGATTCGGAAACTCGCCTGCGACCTTGGCGGTCACTTCGACGACCGACCACAGCACCTTGCCGCGCAGCGCGTGGGCGATGACCTTCGCGCTGGCGCGCTCGGACTCCTGTGGTTTGATGAGTTCCGCGATCAGTGCGGGACGAGATTGATGGGAGAAAAGCCAACCCATGAGGAAGCTCCTTCAAAAAAAATGCCGGGGAGCTTCTCCCCGCCAGGGAAAGAAGTCCCGGCGGGTGGGAAAAAGCCGCGTTGCGCGGCGGGGATGATTACAGCGGGAACTGCCTGCACAATTCCGTGAAGGTCTGGTTCGCGGGCAGAGTTGGAAAATCCCCGGCGAGGTACTGGGCGGGGATTTCCTCGCGGGCGATCCTGCCGTTCCTGGCGGCTTCGAGGCAATGACTCTTCCTCTCGCACCACAGCAATTCGTAGTGGGCGATCGCGTCCCATTTCGGAGGGGTTTTCTCTTCGAGCCGGAAGGCGTATTCGCTGGCCGCCCTGTCCTCGTCGTCGTAGCAGACGCAGACTTCGCGGTAGCTGCCGAAGTCGTGCGCAAAGGATTTCACCTGGAGGCTCGCCCGGTCGGGGGCGGGATACAGGCGTTGCAGCATGCGTCGAAAAACGAGACATTCGCGCCGCGAACGTTCCTCGTAGTCCGCTCGGCCCACCTGGGCGCATTCCTCTTCGCAGGGGGTGGGGCCGATGCCGATGGTTTGGGTACTCATGGACGTGTCTCCTTGGAAAAAAAGCCCCGCGCGCGGGGCTGAAAGGACAAGCGAAGAAAAGAAAGATCAGGCGCTGCCGCGATGCCAGTCCTGTGACAGCGGATCGACGCGGTAGCCCAGCGCCTTCAGGCGATCGCGCTGCGCGCGCAGGGTGAGGCGACCGACGGTGGAATCGAGTTGAACAACGTCGCCCAGGGGCCAGAGATGGCCGAACAGGGCTTCGTCCTCCGCGTTGGGAGAAAGCGGCGCCGGTTCGCTGCCGAAAGGCGTGGTGTCGACCAGGGGGTCGCGCGGATCGCGCTTTTCGCGGGCCGGAGCCTGTGGCTGGGCCGCGGACGGCGCGGACTCCTCGTCGACCGGATCGACCTCTTGAAGGCTCAAGCCTTGCGCCTCGTCGCCGGAGAGCTCGTCGATGTTGGACAGGGTCATGCCGCCCAGGACAGCGCGGACTTCGATCACCATCCTGCCGCCCGCGACGTAGGAAGCGGGCCGGATTTCGACGATGACGAAGCTGCCGTCGTAGCGGCCTTCCTCGTACTGATCGAGTTCGGCATTCTTGATGACGAATTCGCCGATGGAAGTCGCCAGGCGTCCGACGTTGAAATCGCCGTTCCTGCCGTGGATCGTCCTGATGGACAGTTGGCCGGGAAGAGTAATCATGGCATCCCCCTAGAACGATTCGTCTTCGTCCGGGGCGGGGGCCTCGGCGGGCGCTTCGTCGCCGATGTCGGCGGGTTCGGTGGGCGTCTCGTCGGCGACGGGATCGTCCATCGCGCGCGCGCCGGCCTCGGGTCGGGGTTCGGCCTGGTATTTCAGCTTGCTGTCGATCTTGATCCAACTGATGAACAAGAGGCGCGCCTTGAGAGCGACCGCCGGTTTGCCGGCATTGTCCCCCTTGGTACGGGTGTAGATGTCCGTCCATAAGTCGCCCAGCTTGAAGCCGATGAGGATTTTTGCCTTGGCCTTGTCGGACGGCATGCAGCGTTTCACCAGGTGTTGCGCATCCTTGCCGGAGACGATGCAATCGAATCGGACGTAGGACACTTTGTTTTTTGGCCCGTTGAGGGCCGAAACATCGCAGGCGAGATAGGGATTGCCCTTTTCGGGGGTTACCTCGCGGATTCGGTGGAGATAGCCGATGCCGATGACGTGCAGATCGAAATGGGATTTCTCCTTGGCGGGAGTGGTCGTGGTGCTCATGGTGAATCTCCTGGACAAAAAAGTGCGGAGACACACCCGGCCCTGGCGGGGGAGTGTGCAAGCCCCGCGCGGGTGGAAGGAAGAAGGACAAGAAAGGCATCGCCATCGGGAGCCGATGGCCGTTCGCCGTGGATGCCTAAGCGAACTGGTCGATCCGCGGTAAAAACCGCGCGCAGCCTGGAAGATCGTGGCTGCCTGGGCATGTCGCCGAGAATCGGCGGAGCATGGGAAAAGCGTGGCAGAAAAATCAGGGAAATGCCATGGGAAATCGGAACCGCGTCCTCTCCGTATTCTGACAGCTGATCTACCGCGCCTCCCACAGCCATTTCGGCCCACGCAGGGCTTCGGGCGTCTCCCGGCGAGGCCGACCCGGATGGTTCCAGTTGCCGCCGCCGCGCAATCCGACCAGGCGCCAGCCCGCCGCGCGGCAGGCGGCGGCGTAGAGCTTGCTACAGGTGTTGACCGTGCCGTCCGTGCACAGCCGGGTGACTTCGAGCGTTGTGCCGTCGTCGAGGTGCCGCGCCACCGGGCGACCGACGATCGCCACGCCGACGATTCGCCCGTCCGGATCGTCCTCCCGTCCAACGGCCAGGGCGAATTGCGCGCCCGGCACCGGGCGATGGTGACGAGGATGTTCCTGCAGGAAAGCGTTGGCGGTGCGCAGCGAGACGGGCAGCAGGCGAAAACGCGGCGAAGCGAGGGTTCCCGTCATCATGACCTCAATCCCCGCAGAAGCAGCCGATCGGCTCTTCGCCGTCGTCGCGGGCGAAGAGGTCTCGCTGGCTGGCGGCCCTCCGCGCGAGCTCGGCGTAGCTCGGGGCATGAATGCGAAAGCGCGTGCCGCCGGGCTTCCTGGAAAAGTCGAGCGCTTCCATGCGTATCCACCACAGGGCGGCTTCGGGTCTGGCCTGGATCAGCGCCAGCCGCTGGCTTTGCGGTTTCAGGAAACAGAGGTCGCAATTGCCTTCGAGCGTGCGCCCGTTAACGCTCAGCAATTCCAGATCGAAATCCTGTTTCCGCCAGAACGCGCCGACATCCCGGACGGTAATGCCCGCCTCGGCCAGCGGCAGACACAGCATTTCGTGGGCGGATTCGCCGGAGTTGCCGCGCGCGCGAATCCTGGCGACCCGGCGCGGCTCGTCGGCGCGGATGCCCAGGCATTGATCCCACTCCGTCCAACCGCAGGAACGAAGGAATTTATACATCGGTCTTATCTTGAGCTGCCCGGTACAGAGTCTCGCCACCGGATTGGGCAGATAGCGGCGCTTGCGGATCAGCGCCTCGAAGGGTTCGCCCTGGCGGGCGGCGGAAGTGAAGTCGACGACGGCAAAGCCCGCGGGGTCGTTCCGGTATTCGAGCCAGGTGATCGGCGCCTGCCAGCGCCGAGCGCATTCGCGCACGAAGCGCAAGGTCGCCTCCACCTCCTTGCCGGTATTGGCGAAACAGACTTTCGTATTCTCCGGCAGTCCGCCGTTGGCCTCCAGGATGCGCCACAGCAGATAGGCGCTGCTGCGCCCGCCGCTGAAGCTGATGCCGGTCGGCTGTTCGGGGTCGATTCGGAAGGGGTCGCGCATGGGGTTCAGAAGACAGAAGACGGAAGACAGGAGACAGTCCGTTACCGGGCGCTGCGCGCCCGCAAAATTACTGTCTCGGCGCTCTTCCACGCATTCGCTGAAATTGCCTGTCCATCAAGAAGGCCAGTGGGGGGGCTGGCACAGTGTGCTTCGCGGCCCC
>JAITIQ010000177.1 GCA_031279425.1 Accumulibacter sp. | reverse complement strand
CGGATTTCTTCCACGGCATAGGTAGGACTGTCGTAGAAATGGCTTTGCACCGTGATCTGGTCGGTCGTGCCCTGGAGGTTCAATACCAAATGAGTGTCATAGCGGGTTACGCGGACTTCGTCGGCCACGATGCCCTTGGCGAACTCGATCACGTCGAAATTGCGTGATGTCTTGTCGTAGCCGTAGTCATAAACTATGTCTTGGCCGCCACCCCGCGCGAAACGGTAAACGTCATTGCCAGCTTCGCCGCAGAGAATATCATTGCCCGCACCACCGATCAGGATATCATTGCCGCTGCTGCCGTAAAGAGTATCGTTGCCTTCGCCCCCTGACAAAAGATCGTCGCCATCGCCGCCACGCAAACTGTCGTTGCCTTCCCCACCATTGAGGATGTTGGCTTGGGCATCGCCCCACAAGGTGTCATTGCCCGCGCCACCCGACAAGTCAGGGAACCCTTGCGTGGCGTAGAGGTCATCGTTGCCGTCCGTGGATTGGACTAAAAAGGAATCGAGGGCGGCCCGATCCCACACCGTGCCGTCGGCGAAACGGATCTCTTCCACGGCAAGAAAAGAACCGTGAGCGAAATGGTGTTGTACCGTGATCTGGTCGGTCGTATTCCGGAGGTTCAATACCAGATGGACGCCAGAGCGCGTCACGATAATGTCTTCGGGCGCGATATCCTCGGCGAAAATAATGGCATCCTTGTTGTCCAGCCAAATGTCGTAATCGTAGATCGTGTCTTCGCCATTGCCGCAGGCGAAGTAATAGATGTCGTTTCCTGCCCCGCCCTGGAGGGCGTCATTGCCGCCCTTGCCGATCAGCAGATTGTCTTCGTTCGTGCCTGTGAGCGCATTGTTGGCGTTGTCGCCCGTGATCATGTTCCAGCCAAACGAGAACAGAGCGACTTCAAAAGCGTTTCCGTTCAGCGCTCCCGCCCGGTTGATGGCGTCCCGGATGACCGGGCTGTATTTTTCATTCACGGCCCCTAGGTTGGCGGCGAAAGCGTTCAAAAGTCGCTGGCCGCTTTCTTCATCCAGATCGGCCTGCTCCCGGAAATACGCCACGAGTTTGCTTGCATCCGGTATCCATTGCCCGCTGTCCGTGTCGAAACTGAATTCCACGAGTTCATACAACGCTCTGAAATGGGTTTGTGCCAGGATTTGCTCGGAAACGAAGTCCGCGAGGATGTTGTAACTGGACATGAGTTCGGTGGCGGCATCAGGCCGGGGATTAGCGCCGTTTACACCTGTCCACGCTTCGCCCAGGAAAGCTTCCAGCACATAGAGCTTGCGACCGTCCAGGAAATCGCCCCGGCTGTGTGCATCGTATTGATCCGCATCCGTCCATGCAAACAGGATTTTGTCGAGAAGCGCCGCCTGTGCCTGCGCGTCGGTGGTGACGATGAATTTTTCCACCAGCGCACGCAACTGGCCCGTCTCATCCAAAGCCATGGCTTGCCGCAGCCTGGGGAGTGTTTGGCTACCACACACATCAGGCAGCGCGGCGATGTCGGCGGGAAGGGAAACGGTGTTCCAGTCCTCGGTGTCCGCCGTGTTCGCGGTGAACCAGATATCAGCCATTTCATGGGCGGCGCCATCCAGACCCGTATAGCTGCCCATTTGCAGAATATGATTGCCGTGCTCGTCCGTCATGTTCTGGTTGGTATAGCCGATGCCCAGGCTGGCGACGCCCGCCTGCTCCAAGGTGAGGAGTTCGCCGTCGTCTGTTTTGCCGTTGCTGTTGGCGTCCCGCCAGACGCGCAGTTGAGCAAAGACGGCGTCCTGAGCGTCGATGATACCGTCACGATTGCCGTCGAGTTCGGCCAGTGCGGCAAAGCCATTGTCGGCGGTTTGCCCGTTCGAAAGCCGGGTGTTGTTGCCGAACAGTTCGCCGCCGTTGTCGATCTTGCCGTTGCCGTTGCGATCCAGCACGAGCAGGCCGTCATCCTTGCCTGCCCAGCCGCTGAGTTCGGCGGCGCCATTGCCGTCATGGTCGAAGTGGACACCCGTGTCCGTACCGAGCGTCTCCACGCCATCGCCGTCCAGATCCAGCACCAGCGGCGATTGATATAGCCGCGCTCTAGCGGCTCCGCCGGCGATGATGGTAGGGATGCTGCTTCCGCCGCTGGGCGGATACCCCGAAGGCCCTCCTATATTTGTCGCTTTCAGCTCAAACCCATTGTTTGATTGCTGCATGCGCGCATCAATGTGTGCCATGACATCCTCCTTTGAGAAAAACGCGCCGTAACAAGCAAATACCAAGACCAAGCCCCGCCAACGCCAGTGAAGCCGGTTCTGGAACGGAGGTCGGGAGAACCGGAGGCGTTGGAGGAAGCGGCGTTGGCTCGCCTCCCGCTCCATTCCCGATGACGAGCGCCGCATCCCGCGTCGTAATGCTGATGTCGTTCAATCCAGAGTCGAGGAACAGCAGATCGGAAAACGACAGCGTACCGGCACCTTCGGACAAAGCCTCGAACTGGATGAGTGCGAGGCTGCCGCCGCCATTGGCGCCCGCGATGGCGCCGAGCAGGGAGTCTCCAGTGAAAGAAATGCTTCCGGCCACGTCATCGATGTTCCCCGGAATGAAAAAAGTCGTCCCGGCCCCCGGCAGCAATGCGCCCTCGCTCACGGACACCGCGCGGATCAGCGCCGGGTCGTAGTTGAGCGTGAAGTTGAAGGCATACAGATCGGAAAAATCCTCGCCGATGGCGCTCACCGTGAAACTATCGCCCGCCGCGAGCGGCGAGGAGGGCGTATCTAGCCACACGACAGGCACCGCGAGCGCCCGGCCCGCGGCGGCGAGGCACGAGACGGCAAACGCCAAGGAACAAAATCCGCGCATGAAATGTGTCATTGCATTCTCCTCATGAATTATTTGCAGACGGTTCCGGTGGGCATCCGGCGTGCCACGGTAGCCAGATCGCGCGCGTCGACGATGCCGTTCGCGTCGAGATCGACCAATGGGTTGAACGCGCGTTGGCCCACCTTTTCACCAAAAGAAAGCCTGATCATTTCCAGATCGTCGCAATCGGTCCGTCCATCGCGGGTCACGTCCCCGGCGGGGGGAGGAGCGATGACTGCGCTCTCCAAGACCGCAAAATTACGGACATCGGACTGCGTGGTACTTTCGGCGGTAAACGTCAGGGTATCCAGAGTCCCGGCGGCGGTTCCGGCGGGGGGCCGTACATCGACCCTGATGACGGCGCTCGCGCCATTTGCCAGCGTGGCCGTTGCCGGAGTGACGCTTGCCACAAAATTCCTGTTGTCCAAGGCGACAAACCTGAACGAATCCGCCGGCCCGGTGTTCTCCACTTTGAACAGATAGCTCGTGACCTGGCCCGCGGGCAAACCCACGGCGATGGGCGCAACGATCGATACTCGTTGGGGAATGAAGGCATTGGGGAGCAAGCGCTGGAATTTCGCGCCATGGCTGTCCTCGCCCAGGGCATAAACAAAAAATGTGCTATTGGGAACGCGCACCTTGCCAAACCGCACTTCAGGAGTGTAAGGATCGCTGCTCTGCGCCATGGAAAACGTGCCCAGAACCTCGCCGTTGTAGCGGCGGAACTCGAAAGTGACATTCTTGGCTTCCTCGCTCAATTCGGTCAGCGCATGGATTTCCCGTCCCGCCATCGGATATCCGGTAATCGGAAAAGCGCCCTGATGGCCGGGACGTCCTCCGAGTTCCACGAAGCGGAATTTATTCAGGGACAGATTGCTTTGCCCATTGACCAGAATGGAAAACTCGCCGGGTTCTCCGGAGGCTGATTCATCCAGACTCTTGACCTCGATTTTCCATTTACCGGATTGCGGCGCATCAATGGCGTAGATGATGGCCGCGGTGGTCAGCACGCTGCGAACACCTGGATTGCCTTCATCGACTTCCGAGCCATCTGGGCGGAAAACACTGATGCGCGCCCATGCCGTCGCGGATACGGAGACAATCAATCGGCTCGTCGCGCTATCGACCGGGAATACATAGGATTTGGGCGCGGCGCTCAGCGTACCGCCGGTGGAAAGAATCGCCGCCGCATCGTTTTTCGTGATTAGGTCGGCGAATTCGGCAACGGCGCCCGCTTCGGACGGATCGACGATGAACACCTGTCCCCCCGTGTTCTGGGCGAGCTTGTAGTAAATAGGATCGAGCGGCGAACAACTCCCGGAGAGCGCGAAAACCACCCGGTGGTCTTTTTTTGCGGCCAGACTATATACGCTGCCCGATAAGGCGGCGTCCTTGACGCTCGCATCGGTGAAGATATAGAGATCCCCGCCTTCATCGGATGCCGAAAGCGCCTCGTAAGCGCCGCGCATCGCCGGTTCCGGACAATCCAGCCCCCCGCGTGCGCTCAATCCGCCGAGCGCCGATTTGAATGATTCCGCATCGTCGGTCACGGTCG
>JAITIQ010000134.1 GCA_031279425.1 Accumulibacter sp. | reverse complement strand
TTTCCTTTCGTCGAGGAGAAGGGCCTCGAAAAACGCTTCGGGCAGGACTATCTGGCGTACAAGCGTGAAGTACCGCGCTGGCTGCCGCGGATCACGCCTTTCGAGCCCGTTTCGGGACGGGACAATTCCTTCTGAACACGCCGGAAGAAGACGCGCGCGTCACGGCGGCGGCCATGGCCGACCCGGACGCGCGCCCATTTTCAGAAAACCTTGACAGGCATTGTTTTTGTACGCACAACCACGTTCGTGGAAATCGAATTCGACCCCGCGAAAGACAAGGAAACGTCCGCCGTCATGGGCTTTCGCTGTCCCTGGCCGAGTCGCTCGATTGGGACAATGCCGTCGCTTGGCCGGACATCCGATTCGATTATGGCGAAACCCGCATGAACGCCATCGTTCCTGGGGGAAATCGTCTTTATTTCGTCACTTTCACCGAGCGCGGCGAGGGCTTGCGTCCCATCAGCCTGCGTCCTGCTGAAAACCTGGAGAAAAAACGTTATGTCGAAGAGTTCCGTTGAAACGATCCAAACCCGCGACGGGCGAAAATTTCTTCTGAACACGCCGGAAGAAGACGCGCGCGTCACGGCGGCGGCCATGGCCGACCCGAACGCGCGCCCCTTGACGGACGCCGAGTGGGAAGCCGTTCGCCCAAGGATCCGCATTGGCCGTCCACCATGCGATGCGCCCAGAAAAGCGCCGGTCACGCTGCGCCTGGACGTGGATGTTCTCGAAGAACTGAAGGCGTCCGGACACGGCTGGCAGGCGCGCGTAAACAACGCGCTGCGCGAGTGGCTGAAAACGCGTTCGGCGTGAATGTCAAGCATCGGCTTTTCCCGTTTTCCGACTTTCAGGCAGCCAGCCTAGCCTGGACGAGCGAAGCGCGGTCCGGGAGAGGTTTCGAACGACGCGAAGCGTCGTCCATATTCAACGTCTCTCAATCCCCCGACCCCCGACTCAGCCATTCCTGACGTGCTTCAGCAGCGTCCTTTCCATGTTCTTCAACTGGGTTTCCAGGCTGGCCTCGATGACGCCCATTTCGCTTTCCAGGATGCAGGAACCGGGCGATAGTTCTGGGTCGGCCAGGATGTCCAGGAAACCCGCCGCGCCGCCGTCGCGCTGCTGCAAGAGCGCGGCGAGATCCCGGCGCACGGTGGCTTCGTCGCGGGCGGCGACCCGGATCAGCACCTTGCGCTCGCTGCGCACCGAATTCAAGGCTTGGCGCACCAGGCGCACGATGACTTCCTCGCGATCCATTTCGCCGATCAGCTTGCGCGTCACCTCGCCCACGATTCGCACAATGGAGGTTTCCAGGTTTTCGAGATATTCCACCGAGCTCATCACCGTTTCGAGAATCTTGGCCGAATATTCCAGCTTGCCCGCCATGATGCCGTCCTGATAACCTTCCTCGTGGCGTTTTTGGTAGATTTCCTCCGCCAGGGCGGCAACGCGCCTTTCCTCTTCCTGCGCGATGCCGAGGAGCTTTTCGGCGGCGAAGAAAGCGGCCGCCTCGTCCGCCTTGATGAGCGACTGGCCGGGCGTGGGGGAAAAGCGCTTTTCTACGAACTGAAACAAGGCTGCCATTCGGGCGCGACCTCCGTGCAAAGAATCCTTTCCACCCAGAGCCAAAGGGTGGCAAAGGGAATGGCTGGCCGAGCCGGGCTTCCTTTCGGCAGGGGCCGCCAGCGTTCCTCCCAGGCGGCGCGCAGAGCCTCCGGCCAGTGGGCAAGGCAAAGCGCCAGAATCACGTCGCCGGGCCGGCGGAACGCCGCCGCGTCCCATTCCGTCCGCCGCGCGGGTGCGTCTTCCGGGGTTTCCCGTTCCAGGCCGGAACGCAGGGAGGGGCGCAGCCCACCCAACTGGAAGCGCCCGCGCCGCACCGCGTAACGGTAGACTTCCGGCCCGATCTGTTCCATGACCTGGGCGAGGCGCGTCTTTTCGATGATCCGGGTCAGATCCTCCGCCCATACGGCGGCGCTCCAGTAAAGACCCAGGCGTTCCAGAAGCGACGGCGGCAACAGGGCAAGGCGGTTGGGCGTCGGCTCGAAACACCACACCACCTTCCCCTGCGCGGGCGTGGGGAAAAAACGCCAAAGACGCGGATGCGCCGCCAGCAGCGCGGGAAGGTGTTCGACAAGCGGGCCGGATTCGGCCGCCCAATCCGGCGGCGCGCGAAACCCGTTGAATTCCAGCACCGCTTGCAGCAGGGCGGGATTTCGCAGGAGGCAGGCGCATTCCATCGGCCGGATCCCGGCGGGACCCGGATCGACGCCGGGATTGGTGCTGGGGGCGTTCATGGGGATTCGCGCGTCGATTTCTTCCCGCGGCTCTTCAGATACAGCAAGCCGCACGCCAACAGCGCCAGGAAGAGCGCCGCGCTCGAAATGGCCAGATAAAGCGCCGGCGCTTCGAAAATGGCGTCCGTTTTCCGCGCATCGGGCAGGAGCACCTCGGCGCGCACCGGCACCAGCATCACCGACACCTTTTCATAGACCAGCCCCGGCACCGCCTGGACGCAGGTTTCCTTGATCTTGCCTTGCAGGTCGGCCACCGGGGAATCCGGTCGGTGGCGCAGGAAAACCGCGGCGGAAGACGGGGTGTTGACGCCCGTGGCGGCGTCGTGGCGTTCCAGCACCACGTGCGCGCGCGCGGTCAGCACGCCGTCGATCCGGGCAAAAGTCCCGGCCAGTTCCTGCTCGATGGCAAAGGCGAGCCGCGCCTGCTCCTCGGTCGGCGAGGCGATCATGCCCTGGCCGGAGAACACTTCGCCCAGGTTCTTGAAGCTCTCCCGCGGCAAGCTGTGGCTCTCCAGGATTTTCAGGGCGCGCACGAGATCGGATTTTTCCACCGCGACGGTGAAGCCGTTCTTGCCCCGGGACGTCTTGTCCGCGTCGATGCCGTTCCCCAGCAGGGTGGCCAGGATCAGATTGGCTTCCGCCTCCGGCAGGCCGCTGTACAAATCCTGCCGGCAGCCCGCCAGGAAGAGGGCCAGCAAAAGGAAGAGGCCCGCCCGGAAAAAGCCTGTCCGCGCCAGCCGCCCCCGGAAAAGGAAGGACATGCCGCTTGACCCCATGTCAGGCCGCAAACGCCGAAAGCGCCTGCACCAGACGGGAGGCGGACGAGCCGGCGGGCACGCGCTCCAGCGTCCTGGCGGATTCCTCGGCCTTGCCGGCAAAGCCCAGGGCGAGGCCGAGGAGGGCCAGCGCCTCCGCGTCCTGCGGATTCCTGGCGAGCACCTCGTCCCGGAGAATGGCTTCCGCCTTTTCCCAATCGTTGCAGACGAGATAGGTGAAGGCCAGGCCGATTTTCGCGGGCGCGTGTTCCGGCCTGCAGGCGAGGAGGTTCTCGAAGATGGCGCGCGCTTCGCCGGGTTTCCCCAGATGGGCGGCGGCCAGTCCCACGTCCACCAGGCGGGCCAGTTGGGTCTCGTCGATCAGCTCGGTCATGATTTCTCCTTCTTCAATTCGTCCGTTGCGCCAGGGTCTTCAACATGTCCGTCGTGCCCTTGGCGATGCTCGAAGCCGTCTCCAGCATCGCGTTGTATTGGCCGATGTTGAATTGCAGCTCCAGGATTTCTTCCTGCTTCAGTTCGAGCTTGTTGCCCTGCGCGTCGGTGCGCGTCGTCGCCGCGCTGATTTCCGTCTCCAGGTCGGCGCTCTTGGTTTGCACCGCCGACATCAACTGATGTACCGCTACGCTCAAAGACATGATCGTTCCTTTCGATGAAAAAATGGAAACCCAGGAATCAGGCGGAAAGACGCTCCACCACGTTTTCGGCGGTTTCCACCGCCGCGAGCAGGCTCCTGGCGGCGGCGGCGTCCGGCGCCGGCAGGCCGTGATCCAGCTTCTGGCGAAGATGGCGCGCGAGCTGGAAGAGTTCTTCCCGCAGCGCGCGCAGCCGGGCCGGGTCCGCCGCGCCCTTGCCGTTTTCGAACACGTCCAGGGTGGAAAGGAAAGCGTCGCTCATGGTTTCTCCTTCAAGGGATGGGTGATGGTTTCCCCGCCGTCCTGGAGAACCAGGTGGTCGGCGTGGATGCTGACGAGAACCGCGCCGCCCGGCAGAACCGCGCCGGGAAAGAATTTCTGCCGATCGCGCATGGTCACGAAGGGAATTTCGCCCAGGGTCACGCTCATGACCTCCAGGCCGCCCAGTCCGGCCCGGCCCTCGCGGACGGCGGTTTCTCCAGCCGCCTGGCCGCCCGCCTCCGCGTCGTCCGGACCGGCGTCCGGCAGCAGGATCGTCTTCTGGCCCGGAATGGCGTCCATCGTTTCCGTCACCTGGAAGAAGACGGGAACGCCCAGGCTTTCCCGCACCGCCGCCAGCGCCGCGTCCAGTTCCTGGCGCGCCTTGAAATCCAGGCGAAAGGGCAGGATCACCTTGCCCGCCAGATAGACGGCCTCCCTGCCTTCCAGCCCGAGCCGCGAAAGTTCCCGGATCAACACCGGCTCCACGTCCCGCGCGTAAACGACCTTGCGCGAGGCGGCGTCCAGTTTCGGCAGGTCCGGGGACAGGGAGGCCATCATGCCGGTTTCCACCATGCTGTCCTTGAGATAAAGGGCGAGGGTCAGGCCGTCGTCGGCGTCGCGGTAGCGCACTTCGGGGAAAAAGCCGTGCGTGTTCAGGGTCTCGCGCGTGATCCGCAGCAGGTCGCTACCGACGCGGACTTCCCGGACATGCACCCGGAACGGAAGATCCGCCGCCAGATCGAGCACCCGGCGCAATTCCTGGTCATTTTCCACCGTGCCGCGCAGCACGAGCGCGCGCGAGGCGCCGGTTTCCACCCGGATTCCCCGGAAGCCCTCCGTCTCCAGCGCGGCGCGCAATTGCCGCGCGGCGGCGTCCGGCGACGGCGCGAGGCGCTGGGCAAGGGAATCCACGGCTTCCCGCCATTGCCGCGCGGCGGCGGAAAGTGGCGGCGAGAGGCCGGGAATTTCCCTGCCCAGCGCGAGCCACGCCAGCACGAGCGCGAAGACGAGGGCCAGCGAAACAACCGCGCACACGCCCGCCCGGAAAAGGAACCCGCGGCGCGGCGGGGGAGGCGGCCCGCTTTCCTTGATCTCCGCCGGCGGCGCGGAGGACGAGGGTGGAGATGAGGACGCGTCTCCGGCGCTCTTCGCCTCTTCCGCGCCTTTCGTCCTTTCCCGCGCGGGTTCAGTGGGTTCGGTGGATTCGGCGGTTTTCGCTTCCAGGCTTTCTTTCGCCGCCCGGTCGGACGCGAAACGGGCGAATTCCAGCGGGGCCAGCGTGATCCGGCCCCAGGCGCCGCCGACGGGCTGCCAGGCAAGCGCGGTGAATCCCAGCCCCAGCACCTCGCCGGGGAGGAGCGGCGCGCCTGCTTCCGGCACCGCCGCGCCGTTGATGGCGATCTCCCCCGCCAGCGGCCGCGCGAAAACCTCGGGAAGCTGGCCCTCCGACGTCCGCGCCTGTACGCGCAGTTCCAGATGGCGCGCCGCGACGCTCGAATCCGCCGCCAGCACGAGATCGCAGGCATCGTCCGCGCCGATGGCATACACGCCGCCGGCCAGCTCGATGGCCGCGCCCAGCGACGGCCCGCTCAGGATGCGCAGTTCCAGCACCGGCTTCACGGCGTTTCTTCCCGGGCGCCGGGTTCCGGCGTCCTGGCGGGAGACGGCGCGTAATCCGCCTGGCCGGGGCGGCGCCCGAAGTCCGTTTCCGTCACTTGCGGTGGCAGTCCGCGCAATTCGCCCAGCCGCACGATGCGGGGCGTGATCAGTACCAGGCGCTCCATCTGCCGCGTGTTCCTCGTCGTGGTGCGAAAGAGGTTGCCCAGCACCGGCACGTGCATCAACACCGGCACGCCGCTCTCGCTTTCCTGCTTTTCCTCGAAATAGTAGCCGCCGATCAGGAGGCTCTGGCCTTCGTCGATGATGGCCTGGGTGTTGATCTTCGTCTGCTTGATCGGCGGAATCGCCGTGCTGCCGACGATGCCGCCGCTGCCGGCGTTTTCCTGGTCGTCCTGCACGGTCACGGCGAGGCGGATCGAGGGTGCGTCCTTCCCGTTTTCGATGATGTGCGGCGTCACCCGCAGCACGGTGCCCGCTTCCACCTTGAAGAGATCCACTTCCTCCTGGCCGCTGACCGGGATGTAGTAGGTCGTCACGTTCTCCAGCGTGGCTTCCAGATTCTCCGCCGTCAGGACGGAAGGACGGCCGAGCATGCGCGCCGCGCCGTTCTCTTCCATCGCCTGGATGCGGGCGAGGAAGAAATTGTCGCCGTGGGTGTAGATGGTGGAAAAGATTGCGCCGCCGCCGGAGAGCGCTCCCGCTTCCGGCAGAAGCCCCTGCGCGCTGTCGGGCGTGGAAATGTCGAGGCCGCTGCTGTACCCCCGGTCCTTGACGTGCCGCCCCTGCCAGCTCACCCCCAGGTCGCGCTTGAAATTGCTGTCGATGTCCACGATGGCCGCGTGAATTTCCACCAGGTGCGTGGCCCGGTCGAGATCGGCGATGACCGTCTCGTAGTACGGCATCCTGGACAGGGTATCCTGCACGATGACCGCGTTCATCCGCGGGTCGGCGACGATGCTCAACACGCCGGGCGAGGACTCGGCGTCCGTCGCGTCCGCCACCGGGGAGAGGTCCGCCGCCACCGCGGAGGCCGGGGCCGCGCCGCCGGCGGAATCTTCCCTGCCGACCGCCGCCAGGCCGCTGCCCTTCAGTTTGGAGACCGTCGCCGGCTGCGTGCTGACGGCGGAGCCGGCGCCGCGGCCCAGCACCATGGCCCGCAGGATGCTCGCGACGCCGGGCAGCGTCACGCTGCGGCCCATGCTCTCGACCTTGACGTCATCGGCGGTCGCGTATTTCAGCGGGAAGACGCGCATGACGTTCCGGTTCGCCGCTTTTTCCAGCGCCTGCGCCGCGGCCTGGATTTGCGCCACGTACGCGGGCGGCCCCCGCACCGTCAACAGATCGTTGCCGGCCTTCGGGTTTTCCAGCGGAAGCTGCGCGGAAACGAGGCCCAGCGCGGAAAGCTGCTCCTTCATCTTTCCGCCGCCCAGGTTCGGCGCGGCGATCAGCGCCTGCCGGGATTCGTCGGCGCGATAGAAATGCAGCGTGCGGTCGAGCAGATACCAGCGCAGATCGAAGGCCCGCTCCAGGCTTTTCAGAAAGGTCCGCGCCGCGACTTTCTCGAAGCGTCCGCTCAGATTCCCGTCCAGCTTCCCGGAGATCGTCGCCGAATACCCCTGCGTCTGCGCAAAATCCGCGAGCACCGCCGCCAGCGGCTCCTGCCGCGAAAAGTGACTGTAGGGCGCGCCGAAGATCGCCGAACCGGGTTTTTCCTGCCCCGCCGGCTTGCCCGCGGCGGGGCAGGGAAGCAGCGCGAAAAACAGCGCGAAAAACAGGCAGACCACGGAGGGGCGCGCCCCGCGCCGCGGGATTCTTTCAGATTTTTTCACATCATCCGGCATCGAGAACCTGCAAGTTTGCGTGCCCAGAGCGGACGCCGACCCTGTATTCATACCATCATGGTGATGGCGCACCGCGCCTCGCAATGACGAGTGTAATACGTTTATGCGCATGCCAACGCGCTCTATGTGTAGAAGGAACGATTCTGCCGCCACCAGTCGCAATCGTTCAGGAACTCCTGGCAGATCGCCGGAATTTCCTCCGGGCGCGTCGCCGCCAGGTCGACGATGAGGTGCAGATAGAAAGTGTCCTCATGGAAGGACAGGACGGCCTTTCTCGTGCGCGCCGCCGCCGCGGCCATGCGGGCGAGCGCTCTCGCCCGGGCGGGCGTCTCGTCCAGCGCCAGGGCGAGCGGATGGAGAAAACACAGATGCCGGTCATCGGGCGCGGTCAGCGTGAACTCCATCTCCGCCAGCGCGAAACGCGCCGACCCGCCGCCATTCGATGACGGGACAGGCGTCCAGCCGCTCTCCGCGCAAATGGCCGCAACCGCCGTTTCGAACCGGGAAGGCATGGGTGTTATCCCTCAACGCGTCCGCGTGGCAATCGTCATGGCGCTCGCTCCTCGAATCAAGAATGGTCCGCTTGGGAGAAGCAATCCTCATGCCTGATGCCTCGTCCCGCGGCGCCCCGCCTGCATGCGCGGCCTCGCCTGGCGCGCGCCGGTTTCCCTCCGGAGTGCGCCGCCAACTTTGGTGGCAGTTGGCAGGGGAATTCGGGGTCAATCCCTCACCAGCTTGGCAAAGCCGATCACCCTGGGCATTTCGCCGCCCAGGGCCCGATCCAGTCCCTGCACGCCCAGCGTCTTGAAACCGGCGAAGCCGGTATTCTTGATCTGCATTTCGTGGTTGCCGCCTTCCAGCGCCATGGGGATGCGGATTTGCTGCAAGGCGCCGGTGT
This sequence comes from Accumulibacter sp., assembly GCA_031279425.1. Classification (GTDB taxonomy): domain Bacteria; phylum Pseudomonadota; class Gammaproteobacteria; order Burkholderiales; family Rhodocyclaceae; genus Propionivibrio. The sequence continues at coordinate 6,037 of JAITIQ010000134.1, read as the reverse complement.
CCGGTCCGCTCAGGCCGGGCGGACGGCCATGCTGCGCGAGGAAGGCGGCGACGGTCTTGGCTTCCACGTCCATCTGGCCGGTGCGATCCTTGCCGCTCTTGCAGTTGAACGCGGGCGGAAAACCGAGCCGGCTCGCGAGCACCGCCAGCCGGGCCGGCAGCCGGTAGGGCGTTTCCCTTCTGTCCTTGTGACCGTCGCCTTGCCAGAGATCGCGGCATTGCCGGGCGAGTTCCCTGACCTCTTCCTGTTGCGCCGGGGGCAGGCTGCCGATGCGCTCCCGGGCAATGCCGCCCAGATCGCGCGGGTTGCCGGTTCTCATGAAATTCTCGCCCAGCAGCGCGTGGAACGCCTCCTTGTTCTGCCCGTGGGAGCCAAGATATCCGCCGGCGACCCCCCGCAGCAGCGCGTTGCCCTGCGGCGCCGCATTGACCGGGAAATTGAAGTTCGCCAGTTGCGGGCGAACCCTGAGCTCCACAGGATTCCCCGCGGCATCGTTTACGGTGATCGTCGGTGGATTTTCCACGAGCGAGCGCAAGGCGGCGTTTTGCTCGCGCAGGAACCGCGCCTCGTTGCCCGCGCCCCGCCGGAAAGCGTCGGGAGTCAGCAGCGAGAGCGAAACCAGCGGCAGTTCCAGGACACCGCCCCGCGCCGCTTCCAGCAGGCCGGGGTTGGCGCGGACGGCGTCCTGGGCGGACAGGGTCATGATTTCGACGGCGCGCGTCCGGTTGGCGGCAAGACGCTCGGCCTTGTCGTCGATACCGAAGGCTGAACAGACACCGTGGCGCACCGCGTGAAAGATCGTGTTTCCCGCCGCGTCGGTGAGCGTGGTGCGCGCCAGATTGACGGCGTGTTCCCGGTTGCCGGTATCGGTGCTGGAGACGCCCGTGACCTGGCCCACCGCGTCGCGGTAGCCCTGCGCGAAACGGGCGCCGGTATGCCCGGCGGGCGTAATCGTGGATCTCACCTGGACGGGAATCCGCCCCGCGCCGACCGGGAATTCCACGGTTTTTGCGATCGGCTCCCAACGCCCGCCCTGATTGAGCTGCCCAATATTGGCTTCCTTGACGAGGCGCTGCACGTCGCCCTTCGAGAGCGGCGCGGCGCCGTCTTCCAGCGTCATGCCCTCCAGTTGCTTCAAGGCGGCCCCGATGGCCCGCTCGGCGTTTTCCTTGATTTCCCTGGCGGCATTCGAACCCGGCGTGACGACCGTGCGGTCGATGGCCGCCACGGCCTCGCGCAAGGCGCCGTTCAAGGACGCCAGCAGGCGCATCTTGTCCGCGCTGTCGTCGGGCAGGCGCTGCACGAGGCGGGTGGCGGCGGCGAACTGGTCTATCACGCCCTGCTGGAAGGCGCCTTGTCCGACCGGGCCGTCATCGCCCTGCCGCGCGGCCCGCAAAACCTCCAGGCGTTCCCGCAGCGCCGCGTTCGGCCCTTCGGCCAGCAGACCTTCCCCGGCGGCAATGGCGTCCGCCAGTTCCTGGGGCGGCAGCGGGGGCGCGGTCTTTTCCAGGAACCAGGATTGACGTTCGAGAACCGGCCCGGCATTCGGCGCGAGATCCCTCACCTGCCCACCCGCATCGTTCCGGACCATTTCCTGCCGGATCGTCTCCTGGAGCTGCCGCGCCGTCAGGGGCTGGTCGCCTTTCTTCACGCCCGCGCCCAAGCTCGCCTCGAAACGCCGCAGGCTCGCCCGACCGAAGCGGCTACCCACCACATCCTTGATCACGTCGAGCGTTTGCAGGTTTTCCGCGCGGATTTCCGCCTTGTGGCGGGAATAGAAATGAACCGTGCGTCCGCCGCCGTCGAGGCGCGCCTGCTGGCCCGTGTCCTGGATTCTGACTCCGGCGCCATCCGCCAGGGCCGCCTGCCGGATCGCCTCGGCGGCCCGCGCCGTGGTCTGGGTCGAGATGTATGCCATGAGCAATCTTCCGTCAAACGGGCAGACAATGATCCGGAATGGACGCGGGAAGCGTCGCGGGCGCGGCGTCTTCGGCGTCCCGCCACGGGTCTTCCAGCAGCGTCTCCTCCTCCTCGCCGGAGGCCGCGGCGATCCGCCCGCGCCACTGGTTGCCCAGGAGCGAGGCCTGTTGCAGGAAAACGTTGAGCAGTTCGGCGCTGGCGTTTTCGTCGATCGTCCACTCCAGAACGAAGAGGATGTGCCCGGTTTCGCCCGCCCGCGCCAGGACGCCTTCCCGTTCCGCGCTGGCGCCGAAATTCTGGAGGAGCAGCCATTCGTGGAAATCGGCGAGGTTCTCCCCTTCGGGCGGCGGCCCCAGATCGGCGATGGTTTTCAGGACGCCCCGCTCCGGGGAAAGATACAGGCTGATGACGAGGCCCGCGTCGTCTTCCAGGGCGGCAAAGCCCTCCTCGTCCAGCCGGCAGGGGCCGAATCCCCGCTCCTCGCCCCAGGCGGCGAGCCACGTGTTGAAAGTTTCCAGCATGAAAGCGCTCCTTTTCAAATCGCCGCGCCGCGGGTCAGAGGCGCAAGCCGGACGGGATGAGCGCGTCGTCCTCGTCCGAGATCAGCGCCGCCACCGCCGCCTGCAATCCGCTCGCGGCCTCGGTAAAGGCGATGAAAAAGCGGAAAAATCCTCCCGCGCCGCCTTGCCGCGAGTCATAGGCGCGCTGGTAGACGATTTCGAGCGTTTCGGGATCGAGCGCGAGGCTGCCGCCGAAAACGAGGCGATCGGCGAGATTGGCCTCCAGCAGGACGGCATGGACGGCCTCGCGCCGCTCCTCCGGCGCTTCCGGGCAAAGCGCCGCGCACACCCGGATCAGCCCGGTCTCCTCTTCCGCGGCCAGACGCACGAGAAACCCGAAGTCGGTCGCGATCTCATACACGGCGTTCTTCTCCCAATGCGCGGAAAGGCCGTGCCGCTCCCAGAAATTCTCCAGGGCGTCCCGGACGATATGCGATGCAGACATGACAGCTCCTTGGACGGGTCGGAATCGATCCAGTTGGCGAATCGTGGCCTCCGGACATCAAAAGCAAAGCGCGTGCCAGTTCAGAAGGTCAGAAGACAGAAAAGCAACCCGCCCTGTGTCATTGCGAGGAACGCAGCGACGCGGCAATCCCTGCGGCGGTTCAGGCTTCCGAAGCGCCGGAGCAAGTGGAAAGGCCCTCTGGATTGCCACGGGGCTTTGTTTCCCGCAATGATGGGAATCGGAGGTTCCGTTTGGGCTTCAATTTGTTAACCTGCTCTAAGTTTCGTCCGGCACGCGCCCGTAGAGATCGTCGAAGCGGACGATGTCGTCTTCGCCGAGATAGGCTCCGCTTTGCACCTCGATCATCACCAGCGGCAGCAGGCCGGGGTTTTCCAGACGATGCCTGTGGCCCGCCGGGATGTAGGTCGATTCATTGGTATTGACCAGCATTTCGCGCTCGCCGTTGACCACGCGCGCCATGCCGCGGACGACGATCCAGTGCTCGCTGCGATGGTAGTGCATCTGCAGGCTCAGGCTGGCGCCGGGCTTGACCTCGATGCGCTTGATCTTGAAACCGTCCCCGGTCTCCAGCACCGTGTAAGTCCCCCAGGGACGGTTGACCGTGCGGTGCAGCCGGTGCGCCTCATGCCCTTGCGCCTTCAGCCTGGCATAGAGGTGCTTGACGTCCTGGGCGCGTTCGCGCTCCGCGACGAGCAAGGCATCGGGCGTGTCGACCACGATGATGTCCTCGATGCCGACCGCGCCGATCAGGCGGTCGCTGCCGCGGATGTAGCAGTTGGAAACGCCGTGCAGCACGACCTCGCCGCCCTCGATGCGGTTGCCGCTCTCGTCCGGCGCCGCGAGATCCCCCAGGGCATCCCAGGAACCGATGTCGCTCCAGCCGATGCGACAGGGCACCACCGCGCCCCTGGACGACTTTTCCATCAGCGCGAAGTCGATCGAATCGTCCGGCACCGCCGAGAAGCGGTCCGCGTCCAGCTGGATTTGCCAGACGCCCCGCCCCGCGACGCGCTTCGACCGCTCCACGCAGGCGCGCGTCGCCGAGAGAATGGCCGGGCAATGCCGTTCCATTTCATCGAGCAGAACGCCGGCGGAAAAACAGAACATGCCTGAATTCCACTGATAATTGCCCGAAGCGACATACTCCCGCGCCTTTTCCAGGTCGGGCTTTTCGACGAATCGCCTGACGCGGTAGCCGAGCGTTTTTCCGTCGGCGACGATCGGCGCGCCTCGATCGGCTTCGATGTAGCCGTAGCCGGTTTCCGGCCCTTCCGGCTCGATGCCGAAAGTCGCCAGGAAACCCTGTCCGGCGATCGCCACGGCGCTGGCCACGGCTTGCGCAAAGGCTTCCCGGTCCGAGATCAGGTGGTCCGCCGCCAGGACCAGCAGGAGCGCGTCCCGCCCGCGCGTCCCGGCGATCGCCAGCGCGGCGGCGGCGATCGCCGGGGCGGTATTGCGTCCCAACGGCTCGAGGAGGAAACCATTGGGCAGCATCGCCTCGCGGCCCCGGACGGCGATTTCCGCGTAATCGTCCTGGGTCTTGAAGAACAGCTCGCGGTTGGTCACCGTCATCATCTCGACGACGCCCGGCAAGGCCGCGCCGCGCAGCCAGGCCTTCTGCAGCAGGCTTTGCCAGTCCGCCAGGCGGATGAACGGTTTGGGATAGATTTCGCGCGAGAGCGGCCAAAGCCGCGACCCCGCCCCGCCGCACAGGATGGTCGGAATCAGTTTCATGTCGTCGAATCCGGGATGACCGAGAAATCGCGATTATCCCCGGAAACGACCACCTTGGTACGCGAGCCTCCGGCCCGCTCAGGACAATCGCATCGGACGATCCGGATCGTCGTCGTGATTATGCGGAGCCGGGATGAGGCGAATGAGCACTCATCGTTGCCGGGGCCGAGTCGATCCCGAAGGCGCGCAGGAACGCCGTCACGGCGACTTGTACCCAGCGGTCCACCTGCAAGGCCGAAGGCCGGGCGTCGGGGTGGGTCAGGCATTCCAGCTGCGCTTCCGCGCGCACCATGCCGAGAAACAGCGCCGCCGCGGCTTCGATGCCCACCGACTGGACATCGATTTCCCCGGCTCGCGCCGCTTCGCTCAAGTGCTCGGCGAGTATCGAGGTGGCAACCTGGGGGCCGGCCAGATAGAACCGCCGCCCCAGTTTCGGAATACGCGGCGCTTCCGCCACGACGACGCGGTACAACGCGAGCATGGTCGGTGTCAGAACGAAGTCGAGATAGGCGCCGCCGACCTCGACCAGCATCCGGGAGAGGTCGCCGGACGTGGCGCGGATCGATCGAAACGCCTCGGCCATCGCCGCGCATTCCCGTTCGATCACCGCCATGAACATGGCTTCCTTGTTGGGAAAGCAGGCGTACATCGTGGCCTTCGAGACGCCCGCCTTGCTCTGGATCATGTCCGTGCTGGCGGCGGAAAAACCGCGCGCCAGGAATACTGACGCGGCGGCGTTCAGCACGGCGAGTTTCTTGTCGCCTTTCTCGATGGAAGCGGTGACGGGCATCGAATGGCTCGGCGGAACAAAGACAGGCTCTCGACTATACCGATCGGTTCTGAATTTTGCAAACTGATTCACGATCACCAATACTCCGAGTTGATAATTGAATCGGATTTTATGGATTATCGGAAAAATAGTTTGACAATTTTTTCGGAATCCATATAGTACCGATCGGTACAGACAACGCTTCCATCGAGAGTCTTCATGAATCCTGTCTTTTCAGGCGCCCAGCCCGCCGGATCGAACACGGGATCGCCGTGCCGCCTCTCGCCCGCTGCCTGCGCGAGATCATCCACGTCCGCGATGCGTTGCGGAATCAACACGGAATTCCGCTCGTCGTCGAAATCGTGGCGGAACCGGATACACGAAGGAACGCCGCCATGTCACAATCCATTCGTCCAGGAGCATGTCCTGGTATGGAATCACGCAAGGCAAACATGAACAAGAATGGGTCTCGCATCGGCATCGACATCGGCTCGACGACGGTCAAGGTGGTTGCGCTGGATGAATCGGGGATGCCGATATTCAAGGTTTATACCCGGCATTTTTCCGACGTGCGCGCGACGGTGGCGC
>JAITIQ010000128.1 GCA_031279425.1 Accumulibacter sp. | reverse complement strand
ATAGCATGAATCCTCCAGGACAAGGACCGACGCAAAAACAGTCCGCGATTCGTCGAGCCGCGGACTGCCGAATGGAGCGACGGAAGAGGCGGGGCACTCTAACAGCATTTTCGGCATGAAACAATCCCCGGAAGTCGAGTCGGGCGACATCGAAATCCAGGTCTTTCCGTCTTCGCAGTCGGGTACAAGGAACGGATTGAAGGTTTGCTTTACAGCGTCATCGACAGGATGCTCGTGTCTCGACGTGGTTCTTGCATCCCTGGTACGAAGCCTGGTTCTTCTTGGCCCAGCGGGCATCGCAGTCCTTCTGCGCCCTCACGTGCGGCTTGCCCTCGAATGACTCCGGCCCCTCCCCTTCCTCGATCTGCTGGTTCTCTTCCCGCGTGTTGCGCTGCTTCGGAACTTCAACGAACTCGCCAAGCCTCGGCAGAAAACCATTCAGTTCGTGAATCTTGCGCAGTTGGTCTTCCGCAGCAAAAAATCCTGTTGGCTCATGTCGTCTATTTCAACAATGGCAAAACTTGCTTCCAATGGCACGAAATGTTCTTCATGGCACATGTTAAATCAGATTTATCCCCCCGCTCTTGGCGCGCGCAGGGAAAAGGAGGAGAAGACTAATTCGGGAGGTTTTTAGAGGTTCCCCCATGCCGTTCTCGATGCCGCGCACACCGTCCAGGCGGGCATGGTTTTCCTGCCATGCCTGTTTTGACGATGGCGTCGACCACCATTTCGGGCCGATCGGAGAATAGATGGGCAGGCCCGTCGCGTCATATATCGCTTTTTCGACGTCCGCGACGCTTATGCCAGATACCTGGGAAATCTCATCGACGAACACGATCCTCCAGGCCAACTGTCGACCATGGTTCCAACGATGCCCGATCCAGCGCGGGGACGATTCCCTCACAATTCTTCCCGGCATTGCCGCGCACGGCGCCTGCGGAATTTTCCAAAAGGCTCTCGGTCGCGGTCTGGATGAAGGCTTCGAGCTGCTTCTGCAATTCGGCCTGTTCCGGCGCGTCCTTCACCGGGCTGGCCCAGGAATCGCGCCCCAGCCGGTAGTCGTAGACGCGCGCGCCGCCGTCTTTCGGCTTCACCAGGATGCGGCCGCCGCTGACGATCGCCGCGGTCTGATCGCTGCCGGACGGCTTGATGACCGCGAAACCCGCATCGCCGTCCGGCAGGCTCAGGAGATCGCGCCCCCAGCATTGGTGTTGCGTCGGCTCGCCAAGGAAGCCCATGATGGTCGGCACGACGTCCAGCTGCGAACCGACGGTGCTTCTGATGCGTCCGAATCTTTCCTGGATTCCCGGAGCGAGCAGCAGCAGGGGCACGTTGAACCGGTACAGATCCATTTCGGTCAATTGTTCGCGGCCGCCGAAACCGTGATCGCCGACGACCACGAACAAGGTCTCCTTGTAATACGGCGACTGTTTCGCTTTCTCGAAAAACTTCCCCAGGGCCCAGTCGGAATAGCGCATGGCGGTCAAGTGTTCGTCGAGCGATCCCTGTCCCGTGACGCGCTCGACCGGCAGGTTTCGGGGCAGGGCATAGGGCGTGTGGTTGGAAAGGCTTTGCAGCAGGGCATAAAAAGGCTTGCCGGCCGCCGCCAGCCTGTCCAGTTCTTCGTTGCCGCGCGCGAACATGTCCTGATCGGAAACGCCCCAGGTCGGATCCGAAAATACCGGGTTCTCATAGTCGTTGCGCCCGACGAAATTCGTCATGCCCTGGTTGCGGAAGAATCCGGCCTGGTTGTCCCAGGCGAAATCGCCGTTATAGACGTATACGTCCGCGAAACCGCGCGCGCTCAACAAGCGCGGCAAGCCGGAAAAGCTGTATCCGCCTTCCGGTATCTGCATCAGGTATTCGAATCCGGGCAGGTTCGGGAAACAAGACATGGTGGCGAACATGCCCTGGTGCGTATGGGTGCCGTTGGAAAAGAAACGGGTGAACAGCACGCCTTCCGCGGCGAGCGCGTCGAAATACGGCGTAATGCCGCCTGGTGCGCCCAGCGCCCCGACGTGATGCGCGGCAAAACTCTCCAGCAGGATCACCACGACGTTGCGCGGCGGCGGCCCGTCCGCCCGCGGCGGGGTGAAATCGCGGCGTACCGCCGCTTCTTCGGCATCGACGAGCCGGTCGTGCGCCGTCAACAGCATCGCGCGTACGATCGCCAAGGCTTCCCGGGAGGGCAGGCTCGCTTTCCAGACCTTCGACTTCTGTCCGGAAAAACGCTCCCGCGCCGCCCGCGTCAGCGTGAGCATGCCGTTCAGCCCCAGTTGATTGGCGAACATCGATTCCGTCGTGAACGCATCGCCCCAGCGCAGCGGCGGCCCTTGGCGCAAGGTGCCGCGGATCGCCAGCGTCGCCAGCGCCGCGCAGACCAGGAAAGCGGCGATGCGCGAACGCCGGCGCGGCGGCGCGGGCGGTCCGGCGGGGACGGCGCCGGGCCGGGTCGCCCGGTCGATCATCCTGAACAGACGGTGGAAAATCAAAGCCGCCGCCGCCCAGGCCAACAGGAGGCGAAGCACCGGGAAGCCGTGCCAGAGCATGCGCATCACGGTCTTCGGATCTTCCATCATGTATTGGAAGACCAGGCTGTTCAGGCGCTGATGGAATTCCCGGTAAAAATCCAGTTCGATCACGCCGAGGAAAAGGGCAAACCCGGCGAAGGCCGTGAGCCAAACCCGCATGAGGCCGCGCGCCGCCATGGCCCGGACGCTGAACAAGGCCGCGAGGAGCGGAATCAGCGCGTAAACGACGGCGCGCAGGTCGAAACGCAGGCCATTGAAAACGCCTCGGCGATATCGCCAGCCGGCGTCGCGCCGATCAATTCATGGTTGTAAACGAGCAGGGCCAGCCTCAGTCCGCCGAACATCAGCAGCAGTACGAGGCCGCTGTACAGCGTGAAAGCCAGATGACGGCGAATGGACGGTGGAGATGTCATGGGTCCGGATCAGCGCGGCAGGCGTTCGAGTTGCAAAATCCGCCTTCGGCCCTGATCCGCCGGCGGGAGAATCCGCGCCGCCCGCAATCCGCGCGCGACGACCGGCAAGACACGCTGTGGGAAGCCGCTCTTCATGACTCCGGCGTTTCAGGCGGATCGGCCAGCCGCCGCTGACAAACCCGCTGGAAAAGCAACAAATCGGCTTCCGGCATGTCGCCGCGGTGGCGGCTCAATTGACCCAGGTCGTGCGCGCTCGCGGCTCTGGCGCTCAAGTGGCGGCGGCTCTTTTCCAGGTCGAGCAGGGCGATTTCAGCTTGCGGCGCGTCGCTTTCGTTTTCCCCGACCTTGACGAAAACATGGTTGGGATAGCAGCAGCCGTGCTGCCAGCCGGCCCGGCGCAGACGGACCAGCGTGGATGCCAGGCGGCACAGCACGGATTCTTTCAACGCGGCGGCGCCGCCATTCGCGTACCACTGTCCCGGACCGATGAAGTCCTGCAAGGCTTCGGTGACCAGCAGCGCCTGCCATTGTCCCTGCCACTTGCGCGCGCCGCCATAGACGAGGCGCGGCGTCCTGACGCCAAGGCGGGCGAAGGCGCGGTACGCCTGCAACTCGCGCAGGATGGTCGGACGAGCGAAGGGATGCAGCAAGCTGCGATAAACCCGATACCGCGTTTTTTTGGCTCGACCGGAGTCATGAGTTGCCTGACGGCGTCGATCAGTCCGGCAATGGCTTGATCGTGGCTGCCGACTTTGTGTTCCAGTGCCTCCAGTTTTGCCGCGAGTTCCCGGTGAGTGGAGAGCATTTCTCGGAGTTGAACGAAGGCGCGCACCACGAAGACGCTCATTTCCACTGCCCGCTGCGAATTCAATACCGTCGCCGACATGATGGTTCCATGCTCGGTAAAAGCGTATGGCAAGGAACGTCTGCCGCCGTGCGTGGCGCTGGAAGTCGCAAATTGCGACTTCCAGTGTCCGAACTCTTCGGCGGACCACTGAAACATGAAATCTTCCGGGAAACGGTCCGGATTACGTCTGACCTGCTCATTCAGACGTTTCGTCGGCACGCCGTACAACTCCGCAGGTTCGGCGTCGAGCATGACCTTCTGGCCGCGAACGAGCAGGATTCGCTGGGTGATCATCTCGGGTGCCGTGGTACAAATCACCGATGCCTCGTCAAGCAAAAGTCATGGCAAGAACGTGGATGGTACTTCAAATCCGGACGGTCACAGAAAAAAGGCCGTGGTCATCTGATTCGACTACAGCCTTTCACAAGCGCGCAAGCTTCACCTGTACGACAGGATTCCCGGCTACAACCCTCGCCTGGCCCTGCTCGCTTGTTCCTGCGTCTTGAACAGATTGAACCTTGGCAGGAACTTGTCCCAATCGATGACATGCCCGTCGATCTCCGGCCCGTCGACGCAGGCGTGTTTCCTCACCAGCTTGCCATTCTCCGTGACCGGCACCATGCACGCGCCGCACATGCCCGTCGCGTCGACCATGATCGAGTTGAGACTGGCGACGGT
>JAITIQ010000124.1 GCA_031279425.1 Accumulibacter sp. | reverse complement strand
TCATTCCGGCCGCAGGTGCGGAAACAGAATGACGTCCCGGATGTTGGCCGAATCGGTGAGCAGCATGATCAGGCGGTCGATGCCGACGCCGCAGCCGCCGGTCGGGGGAAGGCCGTATTCCAATGCGCGGATGTAGTCGGCGTCGTAGTACATGGCTTCCTCGTCGCCAGCGTCCCTGGCCTTGGTCTGCGCCTGGAAGCGCCGCGCCTGTTCTTCCGGATCGTTCAGTTCGGAGAAGCCGTTGGCGATTTCGCGGCCGGCGATGAACAGTTCGAAACGCTCGGCGAGCTCGGGGTTTTCGTCGCTGCGGCGCGCCAGCGGGCTGATTTCGGTCGGGTAGTCGACGATGTAGGTCGGGTCCCAGAGATCGGCTTCCGTGGTTTCCTCGAACATCAGAAGTTGCAGCGAGCCCAAGCCCATGCCGGGCTTCGGTTCGGCGTTCGTCACGGCCAGTTTCCGGCGCAGCCAGTCGGCGTCGGAGAGTTGCGCGAGCGTGTATTGCGGGTGGTATTTCACGATCGCCTGGACCATGGTCAGGCGTTCGAAGGGCGCCGACAGATCGAGCGGACGGCCCTGGTAGACGAAGGACCCGGTGCCGAGCGCGGCGCGCGCGCAGTGGCGCAGCAGGTCCTCGGTGAAGTCCATCAACCTGTGGTATTCCGAGTACGCCTCGTAGAACTCCATCATGGTGAACTCGGGATTGTGCCGGGGGCTCATGCCCTCGTTGCGGAAATTGCGGTTGAGCTCGAAGACTTTCTCGAATCCCCCGACGACCAGTTTCTTGAGGTACAGCTCGGGCGCGATGCGCAGAAAGAGCGGCATGTCCAGCGCGTTGTGGTGCGTCCTGAACGGACGCGCCGCCGCGCCGCCGGGGATCGGGTGCATCATCGGTGTTTCGACTTCCAGGAAACCGGCGTCGCTCATGTACTCGCGGAGCGAGGCGATGATGCGGCTGCGCGCCATGAAATTGCGGCGCGAAGACTCGTTCATGATCAGGTCGAGATGGCGCACGCGGTATTTCTGTTCCTGGTCGGCCAAGCCGTGGAATTTTTCCGGCAGCGGACGCAGCGATTTGGACAACAGGCGCAGTTTGGCGCAGCGCACGGTGAGCTCATGGGTCCTGGTGCGGAAGAGCGCGCCGGCGGCGCCGACGATGTCGCCGATGTCCCAGCGCTTGAAGGCGGCATAGCTTTCCTCGCCGACCAGGTCGCGCGCGACGTAGAGCTGGATGCGGCCGCCGGCGTCGGCGATGGTGATGAACGAGGCCTTGCCCATGACGCGCCTTAGCATCATGCGGCCGGCCACCTTGACCTCGACCGCGGCGGCCTCGAGTTCCTCGCCGGATTGGGCGCCGTAACGTTCGATGATCTCGTTGGAAACGTTCTCGCGCGAAAAATCGTTCGGATAGGCTTTGCCCGTGGCGCGCCATTCGGCAAGTTTGGCGCGGCGTTCCGCGATGATGTGGTTCTCGTCCTGTCGGGTCGGGTCGGGCATGGCTGATTTCCCGGAAAGAGTTGGAGTAAGGGGAAAAACCGCTCAGGAAACACCGATCCAGTCAAAATCATCATTCCCTTGGGAAGCGGGAATCCGGGAAGATCAAGGAGTTTCGTTCTCCGTCGGAATGACGATTCGTTCAGCGTTTCCTGTTCGTTTTTTCTCTGTGCTTCCGTGCTTGATTTTTTCACACTCCCTGCTTGAGGGATGCTTCGATGAAAAGGTCGAGATCGCCGTCGAGCACGCGCTGCGTGTCACCGACTTCAATGCCGGTGCGCAAATCCTTGATGCGCGACTGGTCGAGCACGTAGGAACGGATCTGGTGGCCCCAGCCGATGTCGGACTTGGCGTCTTCGAGCTTCTGCTGTTCAGCCTGGCGCTTGCGGATTTCGACTTCGTACAGGCGCGATTTCAGCATGGCCATCGCTTCGGCGCGGTTGCGGTGCTGCGAGCGGTCGTTCTGGCACTGTACGACGATGCCCGAGGGCAGGTGCGTGATGCGCACCGCCGAGTCGGTCTTGTTGATGTGCTGGCCGCCCGCGCCCGAGGAGCGGTAGGTGTCGATGCGCAGCTCGGCGGGATTGATTTCGACCTCGAAGGAATCGTCGATTTCCGGGTAGACGAAGACCGAGGCGAAGCTGGTGTGCCGGCGGGCGTTCGAGTCGAACGGCGACTTGCGCACCAGGCGATGGATGCCGGTTTCCGAACGCAGCATGCCGAAGCAATAGTCTCCGGAAAGCTTGACGGTGGCGGTCTTGATGCCGGCCACGTCGCCCGCGGATTCCTCCAGAACCTCGACGGCATAACCCTTGCGCTCGCCGTATTTCACGTACATGCGCAGGAGCATCGAGGCCCAGTCCTGCGCCTCGGTGCCGCCGGCGCCCGCCTGGATGTCGACAAAGCAGTTGAGCGGGTCGGCCGGGTGGTTGAACATGCGCTTGAATTCGAGATCGGCGACTTGCCGTTCGATCCCGTCGACGTCGCCGGCGACGGCGAGCACGATCTCCTCGTCGTTTTCCTCGCGCGCCATGGCGAACAGCTCGCTGGCGTCCTTGAGACCATCCGCGACCCGGTCCAGCATCCGCACGACGTCCTCGAGCGCCCTTTTTTCCCTGCCCAGTTCCTGCGCGCGCGCCGTATCGCTCCACACCGCCGGATCTTCCAGTTCGCGGGTGACCGCGCTCAGCTGATCGAATTTCCGATCGTAGTCAAAGATACCTCCGCAGCTCGCCGGCGCGTTGAGCGATATCCGCCAGCCGGTGGTCGATCTGGTTGAGTTGTTCTGCTTCCATGTCGTTGTTCCAGAAATCGGTACATTCCGGAATTATATACGTGGGGCTCCGGCAGGAACGGCGCGTCGGAAACCGCCAGGCGAGAAACCGTGGACGAGGAAGTTGGTCGAATCCGGGCACGGGAAGGCTTCGACATCGACTGGAGCACGGTCTTCCGGACTTCCCGGGTGACATTTCGGGCCGTTCCGAAAAACTTCCGACGAATCAGCGTGCTGCGGACGTGAAAAAGCGGGAACGGCTCATGCTTCCCGGCGGCGGCCTGCGTTCGGAATCGCTCTTGCACAGTATTGGTGCTACACTGGCTCGCGTAGGCACCAAAACAAGAATTGGCGACAATTCTGACCCGCCCAAGGGATTGTTCATGGCCGGGTGGTTTCGAGGCAACAGTGGCATTGTTATTGCTTGTCGCTGTGGCACGGGTCAATCGCGTTTGTTTAGAGGTCTTTTTTCGTATGGTGCAAAAGAAACCAGACAGCGCCCCCCCGACATCGGCAGACGGCAGAGTCGATTTCGACGAGTTGTTGCGCAAGTTCGATACGGAATCGGCGTACCGCGTTTTCTCTGGCTGGCTGGCCAAGCTGGTGATGATCGCCGCCGTCGGCATGTCCTGCTTCCACTTCTACACCTCGGGATTCGGCCTCTTGCCGGCCCAGCATCAAGGCGCGGTACACCTCGCGTTTACCCTCCTGCTGACGATTTTTCTGTATCCCGCGAACAAGAAGTCGAAAAAGAGCGACAGCGTGCCGTGGTACGACATCATCATCGGGCTGCTCGGAGTCTGCGCGAGCATGTATCTGGTGGTCAACTACATGTCGCTGGTCGAGCGCTCGGGCTTGCCTTCCAGCTTGGACCTCTTCTGGGGCTTCGTCCTGATTTTCGTGCTGCTGGAAGCCACTCGCCGCATCTCGAACCCGGTGCTGCCCTGCCTTGCGATCATCTGTCTGCTGTACGGCTATTTCGGAAATATGCTGCCCTGGGGCATGGGCCATCGGGGATTTTCCATCCCGCGCATCATCAATCACATGTATCTCGGGACGGAGGGGATTTTCGGCACGCCGCTGGAGGTCTCCTCGACCTTCGTCTTCATGTTCATCCTGTTTGGCGCCGTGCTGGAAAAGACCGGTGTCGGCCGCTTCATCATCGACCTGGCGATGGCGCTGGCGGGCTGGGCTTCGGGCGGCCCGGCCAAGGTCGCGGTGCTCGCTTCGGGCATCATGGGAACCGTTTCCGGCTCGTCCGTCGCCAATGTCTGTACCACGGGCATGTTCACCATCCCACTGATGAAGAGCGTGGGCTACCGGCCGCATTTCGCCGCCGCCGTCGAGGCCGCCGCGTCGACGGGAGGCCAGATCATGCCGCCGGTGATGGGCGCGGGCGCCTTCATCATGGCCCAGTTCCTCGGCTGGCCGTACATCGACGTGGCCAAGGCCGCCATCATTCCGGCGCTGCTCTATTACACCGCCGTGCTCATCCAGGTGCACCTCGAAGCGAAAAGGCTCGGCCTTTCCGGCCTCTCGCGCGAGAATCTGCCGAACGTCTGGCATCTTCTGAAAACCCGCGGCTTCCTGCTCCTGCCGCTCTGCGCCATCATCTATCTGCTGATCGCGGGCTTCACGCCGCTGATGGCGGCTTTCTGGGGCATTCTCATCAGCATCCTGCTTTCCTGGCTGAACAAGGAGACGCGCCTGACGCCGAAAAAGCTCATCGGGGCCTTCGAAGCGGGCGCCCGTTCGTCCCTGGGCGTGGCCTGCGCCTGCGCCTGCGTCGGCTTCATCGTCGGCACCGGAACCTTGACGGGACTCGCGCTGCGCATCGCCGGCGGCATCGTCGACCTGTCGCAGGGGATGCTGCTGCCGACGCTGCTGCTGACCATGTGCGCCAGCATCCTGCTGGGAACCGGCCTGCCGACCACGGCCAACTTCATCGTCACCAGCACCATGGCGGCGCCGGCCCTGAAACTGCTCGGCGTGCCGGACATCGCGGCCTACATGTTCGTGTTCTACTTCGGCATCGCGGCGGACCTCACGCCTCCGGTCGCGCTCGCGGCCTACGCCGGGGCGGGCATCGCCGGCGCCGACCCGATGAAGGCAGGGGTGACTGCGGTCAAGCTGGCGGTGGCGGGATTCCTGGTGCCCTACATCTACGTCTACAATCCGATCCTGCTGTTCGTGGATGCGACCCCGCTACCCATGATCCAGGCGACGATCACTTCGCTGATCGGGGTTTTTCTGCTTTCCATCGCGAGCATCGGTTACTACAATGGCAACCTGTCATGGGTTTTGCGTATCGTGGCGATGGGCGGGGGATTGGGACTGCTGATTCCGGACACCCTCTCCGATCTCTGTGGTCTCGCGGTTCTGGTGCTCATCTTTTTGTGGCAGCGTTTCGTTGCGAAGTCTCGCAAGGTAACAACGGAAACTTAACCTAGGAGGTAACACAGCATGAAACAGCATAAAGTGGCAAATCTGCTTTCGATCACCGCATTGAGCGTCTCCCTGTGCGCCGGATTCGGGGTGGCGCAAGCCAAGGACTATGTGTCCGTCGCCACGGGCGGGACTTCGGGGACGTATTATCCGATTGGCGGCGCGATCGCCCAGGCGGCCAGCAAGAGCGGCGCCCTGCAGGCGACCGCGGAAACAGGCAATGCCTCGGTGGCCAATCTGAATCTCCTCGGCAAGGGTGAGATCGAGATCGCCTTCGCGCAGAACGACACGGCATTCTGGGCCTACAACGGCCAACAGATGTTCAAGGCCCCAATCAAGAATCTGCGGGCCGTCGCCGCGCTCTACCCCGAGCACGTGCAGGTGGTCACCGCCAAGGACGCCAAGATCGCCGGCGTTGCCGACCTCAAGGCCAAGCGCGTCAGCGTCGGGGCCGCGGGCTCCGGAACCGAGGCCGATGCGCGGGCGATTTTCGACGTGGCCAAGCTGACCTATGACGACATGAAGATCGACCATCTGGACTTCGGCGCGACGACCAGCCGTTTCAAGGACAACCAGATCGACGTGGGTTTCGTCGTGGCCGGCTACCCGACCGCTTCGATCATGGACCTGACCACGACCAAGGACGTCGGCCTGCTGAACTTCACCCCCGAGTTCCTGGCTCAACTGACCAAGGCCCATCCGTATTTCGTGTCCAGCGTCATTCCCGCCAAGACCTACCGCGGCGTCGATCAGGACACGAACACGCCCGCCGTCGTGGCCATCCTCGTGGCTCATGACAAGGTGCCGGAGAACGTCGTCTATGAGTTCGTGAAAGGCATGTACGAAAACCTGGACGCCATCCACGCCTCGCACGCCACGGCCAAGAACATCACGCTGAATTCGGCGCTGCAGGGCATCACCGTCCCGGTGCATCCGGGCGCCGCCAAGTACTACAAGGAGAAGGGACTCACGGTTCCCGACATCAAGTAGCCCGCATCGATCCAAGGACGCCTGCCGGAAGTTCGCGGCAGGCGTTTTTGCGCCCGGCATGGGGCGCAAGTCCCGCCGTAAGC
This sequence comes from Accumulibacter sp., assembly GCA_031279425.1. Lineage (GTDB taxonomy): Bacteria > Pseudomonadota > Gammaproteobacteria > Burkholderiales > Rhodocyclaceae > Propionivibrio. The sequence goes on along the minus strand of JAITIQ010000124.1, from coordinate 10,980 downwards.
GGAAAAAAGGACGCGCTTTCCCGGCATCGGCATCGGTAGCGCCGTCATCAAGGCCAGGAAAAGGCGGTCGCTGCGCTCGGCGATCCAGCGATGATCACCGGACCCCGTCGGCTGGGCCGAACGCGACAGGCGCGCCATGTGGCGCGCCGTTTGCGTCACGGTGCGCCTGGAGCCGGATGCCTCGGCCGCCGCCCGCTACCGCGAAAAGTACTCCTGCTTCCGCAGGCTCGCCGCCGGACTCGACGGCCTGCCGCCAGCCGTCCGATCCAGTGGCGGTTCGAACAGATGTTGTTTTCGAGATGATATAAACTCCCGCGCAAAGGACGCTCATGAAGAATCTCTTGGGAATTTACGAAAAGGCCTTGCCGAAGCACATGGACTGGGCCGAGCGCCTCGGCGCGGCGCGCGCCGCCGGGTACGATTTCCTGGAAATTTCCGTCGACGAGACGGAAGAACGCATGGCGCGCCTGGACTGGCCGATGAAGGAACGACTGGCATTCGTCCGGGCGTCGCTCGAGGCCGGATGCCCCGTGCCGACGATGTGCCTCTCCGGGCATCGCAGGATTCCGTTCGGCAGCGCCGATCCGGACGTTCGCGCACGGGCCGGGGAGCTCATGGAAAAAGCCGTCCGCTTCGCCCGCGACACCGGCATACGGGTGATCCAGCTGGCCGGGTACGATGTGTATTACGAACCGCCGACGCGCGCATCGCGCGAATGGTTCTGCGCCGGGATGGAGCGCGCGGTGGAAGTGGCGGCGCGCCATCAGGTCATGCTGGCGCTGGAAATCATGGACACGCCATTCATGAACTCCATCACCCGCTATCTCGCGCTCAAGGAGCGCCTGCCCTCGCCGTGGCTGCGGGTATATCCCGATCTCGGCAACCTGACGGCCTGGGGCAATGACGTCGAGCGGGAACTTGAGCTTGGCGTCGACCACATCGTCGGGATCCACGTGAAAGAGACCAAACCGATCGGTCCGAACTTTCCGGGCGCGTTTCGCGACGTGCCCTTTGGTGAGGGAACGGTGGATTTCGCGCATTGTTTCAAGGTATTGCGCGATTTGCGCTATGCCGGTCCGTTCCTGATCGAAATGTGGACCGAAAAAGCCGCCGATCCGCTGGAAGAAATCGCCCGGGCCCGGCAATGGGTCGTGGAACGCTTGCGGCAGGGAGGTTACGTCTGATGCTGGAAAAACTGAAAGAGGAAGTGCTGGCGGCCAATCTCGAGTTGCCGCGCCTGGGCCTCGTGGATTTCACCTGGGGCAACGTCAGCGGCCGGGATCCGGCGACGGGGGCGATCGTCATCAAGCCCTCCGGCGTGCCCTACGAAACGATGAAGGCCGGGGACATGGTCGTCGCCGACGCCGAGGGGCGGGTCGTCGAGGGCGCCTTGCGCCCGTCGTCGGATTTTCCGACGCACCTCGTGCTGTACCGCCATTTCCCCTCGATCGGCGGCATCGTGCATACGCATTCGTCCTGGGCCACGGTGTGGGCGCAGGCCTGCCGGGGCATCCCGGCGCTGGGCACGACGCACGCCGATTACTTCCACGGCGAAATCCCGTGCACACCGGTTCTGGACGAGGCGCAGACCACCGGGAATTACGAGGCGGAAACGGGGCTGGCCATCGTCGGGCGCTTCCGCGAGGGAAGCATCGACCCGGAAAACATGCCCGCCGTGCTGGTCGCCAACCATGGCCCGTTCACCTGGGGGGCGGACGCGCGCGCCGCTGTACACAATGCCGCCGTGCTCGAACTGGTGGCGCGCATGGCCATGGCGAGCCTGCAGATCGACCCGAAGCTGCCGTCGATGCCGCAACACCTGCTGGACCGGCATTTCTTTCGCAAGCACGGGCCGGGAGCGTATTACGGGCAGGGTTGAAGGAAACGAGAGCGGGCGTCGTGCCGATCGGCGCAAAGCGCCGCATGATCGGCGCGGGCGACTTGGCCGGAAGACGGCGCCCTCGCGCGCGCCAGGCCGCTCAGGTCGAAGAACCGCTGCTGTCGGACGCTCCCCCGAAAACCGATTTGCTGCGCTCGATCGACTGGAGCGCCAGGTAGTGGTTGCCGAATTTGACGAGGTTGTCCATTTCCGTGTCGAAGCGGTCGTAATGCTCTTCTTCCACGGCCACCAGTTCCTCGAAGAGTTGCTTCGACACCGAATCCTCGTTTTGCGAGCATTCGTTCGCCCAGCGGTTGTAGTCGGCGATGGTGCCGGTTTCCATCGCCGCCGCCGCTTCCAGCATGGCCTTGACGTCGTGGATCTTCTGCACGCCGCCGGACGGAACCATTTCCACGTCGCCCTTCAGGAACAGGATTCTTTCCGACAGCTTTTCGATGTGCAGCATCTCATCGATCGCCGTGCGTTTGAAGAGCTTGGCCAACAGGTCATAGCCCAGGTCGTCGCAGTGGAAATGAAAGTACATGTACTGGTGGGTCGACGCGAGTTCTCCGGCAACCGCCTTGTTGAGAAGATCGATACTCTTTTGTTTGTCCATCGTGGTCTCCAATCCTTGAAAGGCCGAACTGACGATCGCCGGCCACCATGACCGGCAACGCATTGGTGATTCTGCAGCAGATCAATTTAATATTGGTCATATATTTACATCGTCATTGCGAGGGCCGAAGGCCCGCGGCGGTCCAGAGGACCGAGGACAGAAGACAGTCAGTTTGCGGCTGCGCCGAAGGAAGGCATGGATTGCCACGTCATTGCGAGGGCGAGAGGCCCGCGGCAATCCAGTCCTGATAAACGGCGCGCAGCACCGCTGACTTTTCTGTCCTCCGGAATCGGGTCAAACCTTCAAGCCGGCCACAGTTGATTGCCGCCGTCGACCCGGAGCACCTGCCCGGTGACGAAGGAAGAAGCATCCGAAACCAGGAATTCCACCACCCTGGTGATCTCCTCCATGTAGCCGTAACGCTCCAGCGTACCGCCCACCGGTGCCACCATGGACGGATCGATCGGCCGGCTGACCTTGAAGCGTTCGCTCATCGTGCTCCCCGGAGCCACGACGTTGGCGTGGACGCCGTGCGGCCGCAAGAGCGCCGCCAGGCAGCGCGTGTATTCGTGGATCGCCGCCTTGGAAGTCGAGTAGATGGCTCTTTCGAGGGTGCCGACCGTTCCGTCGACGCTACCGAGATTGACCACCCAGCCGCGCTTGCGCTCGATCATCCCGGGGACGACTTCGCGGCAGGCGAAGATGCAGGTCATCAGGTTGCGGTCCAGGATCTTGCGCAGATCCTCCTCACCGATGAAAACCGCGTCGTTGTGCTCGGGTTTCCCCGCGTTGGCGGCCGTCACACCCTTGGTTCCGATATCGCCGCCGGCGTTGTTGACCAGGATGTCGATATCACCCAGGCGTTCGCGGATCTGCGATACGACTTCTTTTGCGACAAGGGCCTGCGACAGATCGCCATAGACGTCGATGGCTTCGACGCCATGCGCGGCGCGGATTTCCCTCGCGATTTCCGACAAGGCCGGCACGCCGGCGATGCGCGGCGCGCTCGCCGACGAACCATGCAATGCGACCCGCGCGCCGCGGCTCGCCAGATGCTCCGCGATGGCCTTGCCGATTCCGCGGGAAGAGCCGGTGATCCACGCGGTCCTGCCTTCCAGAGGTCTGTCTCCCATCGAATTCTCCCGGTGATTGCAACTTGCGAATTGTATTTCAAGCGCGGCTGCCAAGGCGAGAAACCAGAACCGCTTCTACATCGCCGCAGACTGTTTTTCCTGGAGGATACACCAGACCAGCGCCCTCTCCTCCGTCTCGGACAGGTTTTCGCGTCCGCCCGCGTAATGCAGGAGAAAGGCCTGCCGCGCCGCTTCCGGACTGGCCGGCGAATAGCCGAGCGCGGCGAGTCCCAGCGCCGGATCGAAGGTCTCGGGCGCGGCTTCCGGCGGATCGTCGCACCACAGCCCGAAACCGTATTCGGCAAGGCGCCGCCAGGGAAACAGGGCGCTCGGGTCCGCCTTGCGTCCGGGCGCCACGTCCGCATGGCCCAGGACGTTCGCGCCGGGAATGCCGTTCCGCCCGATGACGTCGACGAGCAGCGCGAGCAGGGCATCGATCTGCGCGTCGGCGAAGGGTTCGAAGCCGTCGTTGTCCAGCTCGATGCCGATGGAAATCGAGTTGACGTCGGTGTTCCCGCCCCACCAGGACGCTCCGGCGTGCCAGGCGCGTTCCTTTTCCTCGACCAGCTGCACGATCTCGCCGTCCCGCCCGACGAGATAATGCGCGCTGACCTTGCGTTCGGGATGGGTCAGCGTGTAGAGCGCTTCGTGCTGCGTCCGGTTGCTGGTGTGATGCAGGACCACGAAATTGGGCCGGCGGGCGTCGAAATTCGGCGACGCCTGCCAGCGAACGGTGCCCTCCGCGAGCAGGCGCGGCGCGGGCGAAGTGCAGGCGGCGAGACAGACGATCGAGGACAGCAGGCAGACAAGGCGCCATCCCGCCACGGCGGACGCGGTTCCCTTCGTGACGGCGCGCGGGACGGAAACTCGCTCCCGCCGCGGCCATCCGCTCTTCGTCATCGGTATCCGGCGAACCATCCCAGGCCATCTTCCGTCCGGCCGCGCGGCTGGTATTCCAGGCCGACGTAGCCTCCATAGCCCATCTCGTCGAGCAGCCGGAAGACATGGCGATAGTCGACCTCGCCCTCGTCCGGCTCGTGGCGATCCGGCACGCTGGCGATCTGCACGTGGCCGATGTCCGCGAAATTCCGCCTGAATTTCATGCTCAGGTCGCCTTCGACGATCTGGCAATGGTAGAAGTCCATCTGCAGCTTGAGGTTGGGCAGTCCGACTTCCCTGAGAATGGCGCAGCCTTCGGCCTGGGTGTTCAGGAAGTAGCCGGGCATGTCCCGGTGGTTGATCGGCTCGATGACCACGATCCGTCCGTGCTTTCCCATTTCCCGCGCGGCCAGGCGCAGATTTTCGAGGTAGACGGCCCGATGCCGGGCGCGGTCGCCGCCTGCCGGAAAATAACCGGCCATGCAGTGCACTTTCGGCGTTCCCAGGGCCAGCGCGTATTCGACGGCTCTGGCGAGGCCGTCGCGGAATTCCCGTTCGCGTCCCGGCAGCGAGGCGATGCCGCGCTCACCGCCCGCGAAATCGCCGGGCGGCAGGTTGAACAGCGCGTTGACCAGACCGTTTTCCTTCAGCCAGCCGGCCACCTCGACCGCCGGATGGTCATACGGAAAGAGGAACTCGACGGCCTTGAAACCCGCCTTGGCGGCGGCGGCGAAGCGCTCCGGAAAAGGGAGCTCGGTGAACATCATGGTCAGGTTGGCGGCGAATTGGGGCATGGTCGTCCTTTCGGTGATTCGTTCCTTGATTCATCTATCCAGTTTGTATACGGCCCCGAGTTCCCCGATCTGCTCCGCCGTCAGGCAATTGACCGGGGCGCCGCGCAGCAGCAGGAATATCTTGGCGGTCTCTTCCAGTTCCTCGCAGGCGTAGATCGCGCCTTCCAGATCGGGGCCGGAGACCACCGGCCCGTGATTGGCGAGCAGCACGGCGCCGTGCCGGCCGGCCAGTTCCCGGATCGCCTCGCCGAGCGCTTTGTCGCCGGGCCGATGGTAGGGGATCAACGGCAGGCGGCCGATCTTCATGACGAAGTACGGGGTGAGCGGCGGAATGCAGTCGGCGGGATCGAGCCCCGCGAGGCACGAGACGGCGGCGGCGTGCGTCGAATGCAGATGCACGATGGCGCCGGCCTGCGGGCGCGCCTCGTACAGCGAACGGTGCAGGAAGGCTTCCTTCGACGGCGGATCGCCGGCCAGGAGATTGCCCTGCCCGTCGAGCTTCGAAATGCGCGCCGGATCGAGTTCGCCGAGGCAGGAATTGGTCGGCGTGAGCAGCCAGGCATCGCCGCCGGACAGGCGCGCGCTGATGTTGCCGCTGCTGCCGGCGGTCAGGCCACGTTCGTGGAGCGAACGCGACAGGCGGACGATCCTGTCGCGTTCGCGGGTTTCCTCGGAGAGAATCCGCGCGTTCATGCGGCCAGTTTACTCCAGGCTTTGAGGAAGAAATCGGGGGTGCCGAAATTGCCGGATTTGAGCGCCAGCGCGAGCGGCCTGTCCCCGGCTTTGGCGAGCGTCGCGGTCCAGGGAACGCCCGGATCGATTTCCGGGCCGATGCGCAGGCCGGTGACGCCAAGCGCCTTGACCACCGCGCCGGCGGTTTCGCCGCCGGCGACGATCAGTTGACCGACGCCCAGAGCGACGATCCCCCGGGCGATGGCCGCCAGCGCCTCCTCGACGAGAGCGCCGGCCTTTTCGGTTCCCAGCCGGGACTGCACGGCCTGGACGGCCTCCGGCGCGGCGGTGGCGTAGAACAGCACGGGTTCCTTTTCCAGTCTGTCTCCGGCCCAGGCCAGCGCCTCGCCCGCCACGTCCCGGCCTTGCGCGAGCTCGAACGGGTCGATGTGAAAGGCGGGATGCTTCTCGCGCATCGCGGCGACCTGCCCCTGGGTCGCGATCGAACAGCTTCCGGCGATGACCGCGCGCAGCCCGCCGGTCGGCGGCAGCGCGTCGGCCACCTGCTTGTCGGGAAGCAGGCCGGCCCCGCGGAAGTTCTGCGGCAGCCCCAGCGCGATTCCCGAGCCGGCGGTGATGAGCGGCAGGTCGGCGCAGGCTTCGCCGATGGCCATCAGGTCGTCGTTGCCGATCGCGTCGGGCACGGCGAAGTTGCAGCCCTCGGCGCGGAGCCTGGCGAAGCGCGCCCTGATCGCTTCGGCGCCCTGCCGCACGACCTCGTAATCGACGAGCCCGACCTTGCCCTCGACCTGCGTTTGCAGGAAGCGGACCAGATTGGCGTCGGTCATCGGCGTGAGTGGGTGCTTGCTCATGCCGGAATCGGACAGCAGGACGTCGCCGACGAAAAGATGGCCCTTGTAGAGGGTGCGCCCATTGACCGGGAAGGCCGGGCAGGCGATGGTGAAATCGCAGCCCAGGGCCCGCATCAGCGCTTCGGCGACCGGGCCGATGTTGCCCCTGGGCGTCGAGTCGAAGGTCGAGCAGTATTTGAAGTAGAACTGGCGGCAGCCGGCCTCGCGCAGCCAGGAGAGCGCGGCCAGCGATTCATTGATGGCTTCCTCGACCGGGCTGGTGCGCGATTTCAGCGCGATCAGCAGCGCGTCGACGTCCTCGCCGATCGGTCCCCTGGGGACGCCGATCATCTGCACGGTGCGCATGCCGGCTTTCACCAGCATGCCGGCCAGGTCGGTGCCGCCGGTGAAATCATCCGCGATGCAGCCGAGTAGAACGGTCATATCGATTCCTTCCGCAGATCAAAAATCCAAACCACCATGGCTGTTCGACGATTCGCCGCGCGAGCAGGCCGCCCTGTCCCCGGCGTCCTATCCGGCCTCAAGCCTTCTTCGCCTTGGGCAAGCTGACGGGGAAGACCTTGATCACCGCCGAGTCGTCCTCGCCGCCATGCCCGCTGGCCGAGGCCGACAGGTACATCTGGTGCGCGGCGGCGGCAAGCGGCAGCGGGAAGACGGATTTCTTCGCGTAATCCAGGACGATGCCCAGGTCCTTGACGAAGATATTCACCGCCGACAACGGCGTGAAATCATCGGCCAGGATGTGCGGAGCGCGGTTCTCGAACATCCACGAATTGCCGGCGCTGTGGGTGATCACTTCGTATACCCGCGCCGGGTCGGCGCCGGCGCGGATGGCCAGCGCCATGGCTTCGGCGGCGGCGGCGATATGCACACCGGCCAGCAACTGGTTGATCATCTTCATCGTCGACCCCGGCCCGGCTTCGTCGCCCAGGCGGTAGACCTGGCTGGTGATCGCGGCAAGCACGTCCTCGCACTTGGCGTAGGCTTCGGGCGCGCCCGAGGACATCATGGTCATTTCGCCGCTCATCGCCTTGGCGCCGCCGCCGGAAATCGGTCCGTCGATCATCAGCAGGCCGGCGTCGGCCAGGCGCCGGCCGAGCGCCCGGGCGAAGTCGGGCGAGACGGTGGCGCAGGCGATGACCAGCGAGCCGGGCTTCATCTTCGGCACGGCGCCGTTTTCGCCGAACAGCACGCTTTCGGTCTGCTCGGCATTGACCACCACGGTGATCAGCACCTCGACTCGCGGCGCCAATACGGCGGGCGATTCGGCGCGGATGCCGCCGGCTTCGACCACCTTCCGCACCGCTTCGGGGCGAAGATCGCAGACATGCACCTCGAAGCCCGCGCGCGCGAGCGACAGGGCGACGCCCATGCCCATGGTTCCCAGGCCGATCACGCCGACCGGCTTCCTGACTGTGGTATTCATGTGTTTCCTTTGCCAGCCGTGAAAAATGTGGAAAAGTGGAACGGGGCTTTGCAGCTCGGACCAGCGAAACGCAGTCCAACGATCGTAAATTCGCGAGCCATGGCCTTACCTGTAGATCAGATCTCTCAGGGACAGGGAAATCTGCGGGAAATAGGTGATCAGCATCAGGCAGCCGAGCACGGCGAGCACGAAGGGGATCAATTGGCGGACGATCTGGTCGACCGAAATCCTGGCCACCGCGCAGGCGGCGAAGAGATTGACCCCGAAGGGCGGGGTGATCATCCCGCAGGCGAGGTTGACCACCATGATCAGCCCGAAATGCACCGGGTCGACCCCGAACTTGATTGCCACCGGCACCAGGATCGGGGCCAGCACGATGATCGACGAGGAGGTCTCGATGAACATGCCGATCAGGAACAGCGCGACGTTGACCCCGAGCAGGAAGGCGGTGCCGGAAGAAAGGTGCTGTTTCAGGAATTCACCGATCGCCTCGGGCACGCCGGCGCGCGCGATCAGGTAGCTGAACATGCCGGCGTTGGCGATGATGAACATGATTACCGCCGAGGAGATCACCGACTTCCTGAGGATCGGGAACAGATCCTTGAGCCGGATCTCCCGGTAGATGCCCATGCCGACGAAGAGCGCGTAGAAGACGGCGACCACCGAGGCTTCGGTCGGAGTGAACACGCCGCCGTAGATGCCGCCCAGGATGATCACCGGCATCATCAGCGCGAACGCGGCTTCCTTGGTCGCCAGCAGGAATTGCATCCGCCCCTGGTGGTCGTCCTTGCCGAAGCCCTTGAACTTGCACCAGCACCAGACGAAGAGCAGCAGGCTGCCGCCGATCAGGACGCCGGGACCGAAGCCGGCGATGAACAGTTCGCCGATGGAAACCTCGGCGGAGACGCCGTAGATGATCATCGGAATCGACGGCGGAATGATCACGCCGAGTTCGGCCGAGGTGGCCTGCAGGGCGGCGGCGAAGTTGACCGGATAGCCGTGCTTGACCAGCGCCGGGATGAGGATGGCGCCGATGGCGAAAGTGGTGGCCGGGCCCGAGCCGGAGACCGCCGCGAAGATCATGCAGGTGACCACGCAGGTCATCGCCAGCCCGCCCTGCATCCAGCCGACGACGGACTTGGCGAAATTGACCAGGCGATTGGAGATGCCGCCGGTTTCCATGATGTTCCCGGCGAGGATGAAGAAGGGGATGGCGCCGAGGGCGAACTTGTCGATCGCCGAGTAGATTTCCTTGGGCACGACGAGCATCGGCACGCCGCCGAAGACCTGGACCCCCGTCACGCTGGCGAAGCCGATCGACACGGCGATCGGGATGGAAAACGCGAAGAAGATGACCATCGAAACGAGCATGACAGTGGGCATGGCTTTTCCTCTGCTGGCGGATCGTTATGGGCGCGGGGTCCGGGCTATTGCTGCGTTTCGAGTTCCTTGCGCCGCGGATCGAGGAAATTGGCGATCGCGGCGATGACGGAGAAGACGGCGCCGACCGGAATGGCGGCGTAACCGACGCTCATCGGCAGGAACTCCATGCTGCCGATCTGCTGGAAACGGGTGCGCCAGGTGAGGTCGAAGCCGTGCCAGATGAGCACGCACAGATACCCCACGCAGACCGCGGTGATCGCAAAATGCAGCGGGCGCTGGAAGCGCCCGCTCTTGCGGAACAGAAAATCGAGTGAAATCTGCGAGCCTTCGCGGAAGGCGATGACGGCGCCGAGCATGACCATCCAGATGATCAATATGCGGATCAGCACCTCGCTCCAGGTGAGCGGCTGGTTGATGACGAAGCGGGTCAGCACCTGCAGGAAACCGAGCACCGAGACGATGCCGAGAAGGACGCAGGCCAGGCGGACGATGATCCAGGAAAGTCCGCGTTCGAAAGCGAGGAATTGGCGTTTCATGGAAGAACTCCAGCCGGAAAGCCCGGCGCAACAGGTCTTTCCGGCTCGTTGCGAGGCTGGGGAACGCGCCGCCGCTCCTGCCCCCGCAAGGGCGCGACGGGAACGGCGGCGCGGGACGCGATGCCAGGCGCTACTTGACGTCCATGATCTTCTGGATGTTGGCTTCGCCGAATTCCTTCTTGTAATCGACGTAGGCGGAAGCCACGGCCTTCTGGAAGGCGGCGTTGTCGACCTTCTCGATGATCTCGACGCCTTCCTTGCGCATGATGTCCATGCCATCGACCTCATCCGAGTTGACCTTCTTGCGGTTGGCCGCCAGGGCGATCTTGGCGGCTTCCTGGAAGGCGGTCTTGTCGGCGGCGGAAAGGCCGTCCCACAGACCCTTGTTGATGATCAGCAAGGCCGGCGAATAGACGTGCGCGTCGAGCGTCAGATACTTCTGCACGGTGTAGAGCTTGTTCGACAGGATCACCGGAATCGGGTTTTCCTGGCCGTCGATCGTGCCGGTCTGACAGGCGGTGAACACTTCGTTCATGTTCATCGGCGTGGGCAGGGCGCCCATCGCCTTGAAGGCGTCCATATGCACCTTGTTTTCCATGGTGCGGATCTTCAGGCCCCTGACGTCCTCGGGCGTCTTGATCGGCCGCTTGCTGTTGGTGATGTGCCGGAAGCCGTTTTCCATCCAGGTGATGGCCACCAGGCCCTTGGCCGGGAACTTGGTGAGGATCTCCTGGCCGATCGGGCCGTCGAGCACCTTGCGCGCGTGCTCGTAGTCGCGGAACAGATTAGG
>JAITIQ010000113.1 GCA_031279425.1 Accumulibacter sp. | reverse complement strand
ATGATCCACAGACCGCGCTCCAGATCGAACTGCTCCGGCGTCGCCAAGCGCAGTTCGCAGGTGCGCACGCCGGTCAGCAGCAAGAGCCGCAATCCCAGCCGGGTTTGATACGCGCCCTCCTATTTCTCGATGGCCCGCAGCAATTCCGGCAATTCGTCCATGCGCAGGAAAGGATGATGGCGCGCGGGCGGACGAGGAATCGCCACCACGTCGAGATCGGCGGCATAGTTGGTTTCGAGTCCCGGCACCTTGACCAGCGCGTAACGGTAAATCTAGTTGAGGTGGCCACGCACGTGCTCCGAAACCGAGAGCGCGCTCCTCTTCTCGATCCGCTCGATGACTTCCAGCAGATCGGGACACCGGAGGTCAAGGATCGAGCGTTTCCCCAGAAGGTGCAGAACGTCCCTGCCCCCGCGCGACACAGCCACTTGACATTCTCAGGATCGGGGCGTAGCGTCATCGCTCCGGAGCCGCGGCAGAGCGTGGCGGCTGCCAGCAGTTCTCTTCGAACATTTCAAGAAGACACAATGCGTCGGTCAGCCATTGTTCCACTTGCATAAATGCACAACAACGATCTTGCCGCAGACGAAATTTCCATCAGCTACACATCGACATGCTGCTCGCAGCATGACCTCGTATTGTTGAGGTCCGTCGTCGCCCTGTATGGCACGCAAGGCCATGCCACGTGGCATTTCCAGCGCTCGTGGGAAGTTGACGTGGTTGTCGTCGGTTCGGAGATTGCGCCCGCCGAAACAGCCGCGCTGTTGCATTCCAGGATCCAGAGCACCCAGGCCGTGCTGTGGATCAGCGATTTGCCCGTCTCGTCCGACGACTACCACGTTTTCCGCTGCAAACCGCCGCCGCGCGCCCTTCATCTCGCGGGACAGCTGAAGCAGATCGAACGCTTCGTGCGGCAATTGCGGGCGCGACAGGCCGCGCCGCGTTTCGAGCAGGGCGGGATGCCGGCCGTCCGGATCATGCTGACACAATGGCCTTCTCCGGATTTTCTCTCCCGGGACAAGGATTTCCTGCGGATGTCTACGATGCTGAGCGCCCGCCACATGACCCTTGATGAGCTCGTCATGCTGTCCGCGCGTCCCAGGGAAAAATGCCGGAGATTTCTCCTCGATCTGTGCCGGGAGGGTTACGCCAGGCCGCTCAAGCCGGAGGAGGAGCTTCCTCCCTCCCGCGCGCAATCGAGCGTCCCGGAAAAAAACGGCCTGAAAGGTCTGTTCGGCAGAATCCGCGCCAGTCTGGGGCTTTTTTCGGCCTGATGAAGGATCATGATCGAACACAAGATAATCTTTACCGGCTCGGTCGGCGCGGGAAAAACGACGGCCATCCAGTCCATCAGCGAAATCCCTCCCGTCCGCACGGATGTGTTGAGCAGCGACCTGACGATTGGCAAGGACATGACGACGGTCGGGCTGGATTACGGTGAGATTTCCCTCGGGGAAACGGAGCGGCTCCGTCTCTATGGCACGCCGGGGCAGGAACGTTTCGCCTTCATGTGGAGAATTCTCGCGCAGGGCGCCCTGGGAGTCGTCATCCTGGTCGACCATACCCGGCCCGATCCGCTGCTGGATTTGGCGCTTTATCTGGATCATTTCAAGGCCCTGATCCGGGAAACCGCCTGCGTGGTGGTCATCAGCAAGATGGTCGAATCGCATTCGCCCCTGCTGGAAGACTTTTCCGAATTCATGCGGCAAAAACAGATGGTATGCCCCGTGATACAGGCGGACGTCCGCGACCGGGAGCAAGTTTTATGGATACTGGATCTGCTGCTCGTGCAAATGGAGACCCGACAATGAATGCTGCCGCAGCCCGCACCGCACCCCCCAGGAGTTCTCCGAAATCGATCGACGACGACCTGCGCGCCAAGGCGAAATCCCTGCTCGAGCAATTCGTCAACCAGTTCGGCGGCGTGGGCGTCTGGGGCGCCGTCATCTCCACGGTGGACGGCTTCGATGTGGCGATGGCCTCCATGCCGGAAGCGGAAGGAACAAAGCTCTCCGCCATGGCAAGCTCCATTTCCGCCATCGGAGACATGGCGGTTCAGGAGGTGGGCACCGGCAAGTACCACCAGTGCATCACCATCGAAGGCGCCGACGGCTATATTTTCATCCTGAACATCTCCTGTTCCGCCGGCCCCATGATCCTGAGCATCGCCGCATCAAAGGAAGCCATGCTGGGCAAATTGATGTATTATGCACGGCAGGTGGTCGAAAAAATGACGAAGGCGTAAAATTTGGTCATGCCCGCGCGTTTCGATCCCGCTTCATCCCGTTTCCTTCGCTTTTTTGCCAACCCACCGCACAATCTGCGGGAAATTTCTTGATCCTCAAAGGAGGTAGCAACATGAGCAACATCCAGACATCATTGAAAGACGCGCTGACGATCAATGGCTCCCTGGTCGCCGCAGTCGTGGATGCGACCAGCGGACTTTTGCTCGGCTCGGAAGGTTCGGGTATCGACATCGAACTTGCCGCGGCGGGAAATACCGAAGTGGTGCGCGCCAAGCTCGCCACCATGAAGTCCCTGAAACTTGACGACGTCATCGAAGACATCCTGATCACGCTGGGCAAGCAATATCACGTCATCCGCCCCGTCGCGAAATCGAAAGGGATCTTCCTGTATTTCGTGCTGGACAAAAACAAGGCCAATCTCGCGCTGGCCCGGCGCAAGCTGCAGGAAATCGAAGCGACCATCGAGCTTTGAGGTCTTCGCGGCGCAAGATGCCTTGGGCGCCCTTCTGCGCGGCGGGCACAGCAAGGATTCCAGCGGCGGGCGCCATGGAAAGCGCTCGCCGCCAGGGAAACGGAAGGAAAGTTTTGCAGCTTCGCTGATGTGGAGAACGGATGATACCGTTCGTCAAAAACGAGGCTTTAGCCCGGATATTTCCCCCGAAAAGTATCGGCCCAGCGTGGAACCCTCATAGAATCTGGTTGAGAGAAAATTCATGAGGATCTGGGCCGATGCCAAGGTGTACCGCGGATGAAATGGAGTTTGGCCTGTCGAAGGCGGTAGCGAAGGTGCCGCACGCTCCACGGGATCAGGGTGCCATTACCCATTCGCTGCGGGATTTGATCGCGCAAGGGTTGTATGGGCTGGTCCGCGGCTACGAAGACCGGAACGATCACGACCGGCTGATCAGAAGACAGAGGACGGAAGACGGAAGACAGTAATCCTTGCGGGCGCTTCGCGCCCGGTAACTGACTGTCTCCTGTCTTCTGTCCTCTGTCCTCTGGAAGCCACGCGCGAAGACGTGATCGCGCTCCATCGAGTGCTGGTGGAACAATTCATCGCGACGCAGAAAGCTTCCCCGCAAGAACCGATCCTTGATGTGGATGCTTCGGACATTCCCCTGCACGGAAAGCAGGAGCTTTCCCAGTTTCACGGCGACTACGATCATTACCACTCGAACGCCTGGACCTTGCCAAACGACGCGTCGGGCACCGTCCCCACCAGATCTCCGGCAGCCAGCGGCAGCGCGTCTCGATCGCCCGCGCCCTGATGAACGGCGGCCAGTTCCTCCTGGAAGGGCCTCCCTCTTCGAGGGAAGCGCCAAACCGCTCGCATTCTCACCGCGTGACGAGGGTCGGCCGGTAGCCGAGCGCGGCCTGGATTCTTTCGGCGACCCTGTCGGCGTCGGCGCGGCCGGCGTACGGGCCGAGTTGCACGCGATGGAGATCGTCGCCGCTCTCGATGCGGATGGCCTCCGTCAGCCAGTCGAGCTCGCGCGCCAGGTGGGCGCGCAGGCTCTCGGCGTTGTCCGCGCTGGCGAAGGCGCCGAGTTGCAGAAAAAAGCCGCCGTCCGACGGCGTGGCGGTCGGCATGGTGGGCGCATCGTCTTCCTCTCCAGCCGCCTGCGCGAGCTGCGCCACGAGCCGTTCGTATTCGTCGTGCCCGGCCTGGACGGAGGCGGCCGGCGGCGATACCGGCGCGCGGGGCCCGGCATCGGGCGGCGAGTCGAAATCCGCGGGCAGCAGGGCGACCACCTCGACCGGCGCGCTGCCGTCGTTGATGTAGCCCAGACGGTGCGCGGCGGCGTAGGAGAGATCGATGATCCGGCCGGCGCGGAAAGGGCCGCGATCGATCACCCGCACCACCACCGATTTCCCGTTGCTCAGGCGGGTCACGCGCGCGTACGAGGGAATGGCCAGCGTCGGATGCGCCGCGGTCATGGCGAACATGTCGTAGGGTTCGCCGATCGAAGTCTTCTGACCGTGGAATTTCTTGCCGTACCAGCTGGCGACGCCGCGCTGCCGCATTGCTTTCAGCGCCGTGTTGGGAACGTAGGACTTGCCGAGCACGACGTACGGGCGGTTGGCGCCGCGATGCAGCGATTCCAGGCGCGGGCGGGCATCGGGGATGCGGTCGAGATCGACGGGAATCTCGTCGGCCGGACCGTCGTTCTGGTAGTAGGCGCCGCCCCGCTTTTGCACGACGGTGCCGGACTTGCGCGCCGCGGACGAGTCGCGCGCGGGCTGTCCGCCGCATCCGGCCAGCAGGAGAGCCAGGCACATCGCGCCGGACAAGAGGTACCGTTGCGTCTTTTCCACCTTGCCGTCCCGCCGGAGCTACTTCTTCACCAGCATCCGGTGCGAACGGATGCTCATCAGGATGCCGACGCCGATGAACAGCGTGACCAGCGCCGTGCCGCCGTAGCTCATGAAGGGCAGCGGCACGCCGACCACCGGCAGGATGCCGCTGACCATGCCCATGTTGACGAACGCGTAGGTGAAGAAACTGAGCGTGATCGAGCCGGCCAGCACGCGGGCGAAGAGAGTGGAGGCGTTGGCGGAAATGTACAGCCCGCGGGCGATCAGGATCAGGTAGAGGATCAGCAGGATGCTGTTGCCGAGCAGTCCTCGCTCCTCGGAGAAGACCGCGAAGATGAAGTCGGTGTGCCGCTCCGGAATGAACTCCAGGTGCGTCTGCGTGCCTTGCAGCCAGCCCTTGCCGAAGGGGCCTCCGGAACCGATGGCGATGGTGGACTGGATGATGTGGTAGCCCGATCCGAGCGGATCGCTGTTCGGATCGATCAGCGTCAGGATTCGTCGGCGCTGGTAATCGTGCAACAGGCTCCAGACGAAGGGCGTCGCCAGCACGCCGGCGGCGGTCATGCCGATGATGATCTTCCAGGGCAGCCCGGCGAAGAAAATGACGTAAAAGCCGGCGCCGCCAACCAGGATGGCGGTGCCGAGATCGGGCTGCTTGGCGATCAGCGCGCAGGGGACGAGGAGCAGCAGACCGGCCGTCGCGTAGTGGCGGATTCTCAGCATGGCCTCGTGTTTGTGAAAGTACCAGGCGAGCATCAGGGGCATGGCGATCTTGAGCATTTCCGCCGGCTGGATGCGCGTGACGCCGAGCGACAGCCAGCGCCGGGCGCCATTGACCTTGATGCCGAGCCCGAGCGGCCAGATGAGCACCAGCAGCGCCACGCCGACGACATAAAGCGGCACGGCGAAGCGCATCATCTTCTGCGGCGGCAGCTGGGCAAACAGCCACATGGCGACGAGTCCGGCGCAGAGGTTCATCAACTGGTTGGCGGTGCGGTCGCTGGCGCTGTAGATGGTGGCGAGGCCAAAGCCCATGATCACCAGCGTGGTGATCAGCAAGGTTCCGTCGACGTTCCGGACGAGGCGCGCATGGAAACGGTAGACGACGGGCGGGATCATGGCTCTCCTTCGTCCTCGTCGCTTTCCCGGGCGGCCTCGTCTTCCCTGGCCGGGCCGTCCGCCGGCTCGTTGAGCAGGTAGTAGTCCAGCACCATGCGCGCGATCGGCGCCGCGGTCTGCGCCCCGAAGCCGCCGTTCTCGACGAGCACGGCGAGCGCGATCCGGGGCTTGTCCGCCGGAGCGAAGGCGATGAACAGGGCATGGTCGCGCAACTCCTTCCTGAGCCTGCGCTCCTTGTAGTCGGCGCCTCTCAGGCTGAACACCTGAGCCGTGCCGGTCTTGCCGCCGGAGACGTATCTGGCTCCGGCGAAGGCGCGGGCGCCCGTGCCTTCCTTGTTGACGCCGACCATCGCCTGCTTGACGAAAGCGACGTTCTCCCGTTTCCAGGGCAGCCTGCGCAAGGGTTCCGGCTCGATCATCGTCTTTTTCCCGGTACGGCTGTCGGTGACGTACTGGACGAGGTGCGGGCGAAACAGCACGCCGTCGTTGGCCAGGGTCGCCACGGCCTGCGCCAGCTGGATCGGCGTATAGGCGTTGTAGCCCTGGCCGACGCCGATGGAGATGGTCTCGCCGCCGAACCATCTCTGCTGCGCGGCGCGCTTGAAGTAGCGCCTCTTCCACTCGGGGGAAGGCAGCACGCCTTCCGATTCGCCGTCGATGTCGATGCCGGTCCTGCTGCCGAAACCGATCGGCCCCATGAAACGGGCGATGGCGTCAATGCCCATGTCATTGGCCAGCATGTAGTAATAGGTATCGCAGGAATGCACGATCGATTGGTGCATGTTCACCTTGCCATGGCCGCCTCTTTTGGCGTCACGGAAGGTATGCCCGCCGAAAGTGAAGAAACCGGGATCGAAAAAGGACTGGTTCGGCGTGCGCTTGCCGGTTTCCAGCGCCGCCAGGGCCATGAAGGGCTTGAAGGTCGAACCGATGGGATAGGCGCCGTTGAGCGCCCGGTTGACCATCGGCCGGTCCGGCGAATGGTTGAGCTGATCCCAGTCTTCGGAGCGGATGCCGTCGATGAACAGATTGGGGTCGAAGGACGGCGTGGAGACCAGCGCCAGGATGCCGCCCGTCGAAGGCTCGATGGCCACCAGCGCGCCCCGCCAGTCTCCAAAGGCTTTCTCCGCCATTTCCTGCAACTTGATGTCCAGCGTCAGGGTCAGCCGGTTGCCCGAGATCGGCGCGTTGCGCGACAGGCTGCGCACCGGACGGCCACCCGCGTCCATTTCCACCTTTTCGTAGCCGGTCTGGCCATGCAGCTGAAACTCGTAGCTCTTTTCCAGGCCGGTCTTGCCGAAATGCTCGGTTCCCTTGTAATTGGAACTCTGTCCGTTCTCTTCGATGATGTCCAGGTCGGCCCGGTTGATGCGGTTGATGTAGCCGATGGCGTGCGCTCCGACCGGACCGAGCGGATACTGGCGGAACAGGCGCGCCTTGACTTCGACGCCGGGAAAGCGGTAGCGGTTGGCGGCGAAGCGGGCCACTTCCTCGTCGGTAAGGCGTGTGCGGATCGGCAGGCTCTCGAACGAACGGCTTTCCTCCAGCAGTTTCCTGAAGCGCCGCTTGTCCTTGGGCTGGATTTCGACGAGGCCCTCGAGCGACTCGATCGTCCGCTCGAGATCGGCGACTTTCGACGGGGTGATTTCCAGGGTGAAGGCCGAGTAGTTGTGCGCCAGGACAACGCCGTTGCGGTCCTCGATGATGCCGCGGTTGGGCGGAATCGGGACGAGCGAGATGCGGTTGTTCTCGGCGCGGGTGGTGTAGTACTCATGCTGGACCACCTGCAGAAAAACGAAACGGCCGGTGAGCAGCGAAAAGACCAGCGCCACCATGCCGGCGGCGAAAGTGATGCGAAAGCGGAAACGGGAGAGATCGTCATCCTGC
This sequence comes from Accumulibacter sp., assembly GCA_031279425.1. GTDB lineage: Bacteria > Pseudomonadota > Gammaproteobacteria > Burkholderiales > Rhodocyclaceae > Propionivibrio. The sequence continues at coordinate 2,030 of JAITIQ010000113.1, read as the reverse complement.
GGCTTCCGGGATTTGGCGGCAATCAGCACGGTCGGGCCCTGGGCTGGTCAGATCGGACGGTTCTCGTCATGTTCCTCCGGCTGGTACTGCGGCAGCAGGAGCAGGAAGGAGAGCGGCAGCCACAGCGCCGCGCCGACGAACGGTCCGAGAAAATAGGGAAAACCGGGCAGCGCCACGTTGGGCATGGCCCGGACGAGGAACTGCACGCATTGCGTCATGATGAGCAGGGGCAGCACGTGCAGCGCCTGCTTGGCCTCCGTGAACCACAGAATGCGGCGGGACAGCGCGGCGGCGGCGTAGGCGGCGAGCACGTAGGCCAGCGCATGCTGTCCGAGCAGGCTGGCGTCGCCCACGTCCATGACCAGGCCGAGCAGAAAGCCCACGCCCATGCCGACGCGCCGGGGCTCGCGGACGCTCCAGAACACGAGGATCAGCGCCACCCAGTCGGGCATCCAGGGCCAATCCGAGGTCGGCAGGAAATTCAGCAGCAACGCGGCGAACAGGCTGGCGGCGATGAACCAGGGGCGGACCGGCAGAAGAATGCGCGAGGAATGGAAAGTCGACGGCATCGCCCAGCCTTTCCTCAATTCCTCTTCGGCCGCCGCTTGGCGCCGGTTTTCGCGGCCGGCTCGGAAGCGGGCGGCGCCTTGACTTCTTCGGGGATGTCCAGCGCCTCGCGCGGGTCGAGCACCATGACCTCGCCGAAGTTCTCGACGCCGGCCATCGGCAGGCAGTGGATGCGGGCAAAGGTATACGACGTGTCGCGCTCGATGTGCGACACCCGGGCGACCGGCAGGCCGCGCGGAAAGACGCCGTCCAGCCCCGAGGTCACCAGCATGTCGTCGTCCTGCACGTCGGCATTGACCGGCAGGAAACGGAGTTCGAGCCGTCCGTCGCCGAGACCGAACACCACCGAGCGCTGCCCGGTGCGCAGGATCTGCACGGGAACGGCCTGGTCCTGGTCGGTGATCAGCGTGATTTCGGAAACGAAGGGAAATACGCGGGTGACCTGGCCGACGACGCCGGCGGCGTCGACCACCGGCTGCCCGGCCGAGATGCGGTCCTGTTGCCCCTTGTCGACGACGACGCGCCGCGAGAACGGGTCGCGCGGCGCATAGAGGATCTGCGCCACACGGCCATTGATCTTCCGCCGCTCGCGGACTTCGAGCAACTGGCGCAAGCGTTCGTTTTCGGCTTCGAGTTCCCGCGTGCGCAACAGGGCTTCGGCGCTGGACAGCCGCTCGTGCTTCAGGCGGGCGTTTTCCTCTTCCAGGCTGGCCAGACTGGAAAAGTAGTCTGCCGATTTTTCCAGGAATCCGATCGGCGTATGGACCACCTGCTGGACCGGATGCGTAAACAGGGACACGCCCTGGCGCAAGAGTTCCAGCGTCTGGAAACGCGCGTCGAAAAACAGCAGCGCCAACGAGAGCATGGCGTAGAACGACAGCCGCGCCAGCGGCGCCGGCCCGCGCTTGAAGAACGGTGGCGGCGGATGATCCATGCGATCGGGTTGAAAGACGGCGAACGACGAGGCGAGCGATTATCCCACAAGATCAGGGGCGGGAGGCCGAAGCCGTGGCCGCCCCTGCAAAATCCCCTTTCAGTATCCGGTTGTCGTTGGGTTTGCCTGGGCGCCAATCCGACTACCGACCCTCCCCTGCCCCCTGTTTTCTGCCCTTTCTTGTCAGGCATAGGTATCTACATATTCCGAAACGGCGGCGCACCGGATTCCCCTCCCCCGCTGGGCGGGGGAGGGTGGCCCGCAGGGCCGGGAGAGGGCGTCGTTCCCTCCGGCGCGAGAGCGCCGCTGATCAAAAAGGGGAGGAATGAACGAACGCTCATCCACCACTCTTCACCGCCGAGAAATCAGAGCGTCGCTGCGCTCCGCATGCCTGGCCCCCCCTCTCCCTGGCCCTCTCCCCCCTGCGGGGGGCGAGGGGAATCCATGGGGAGAACTCGTCATTGCCCCGGGCCATGCGCCGTGGCAATCCAGTTCGTTCTGCCCGGCGCGAAGCGCCGCTGCCGGGGTG
>JAITIQ010000106.1 GCA_031279425.1 Accumulibacter sp. | reverse complement strand
CACCAAACCGGAAGTTTTTGCGGCTTGGCAAGAAAAATTTGCATATATCTATACGTAAACACTCTCCTTGCCTTATGGTCTTTGTTGAACTGCCTCTTTTTCAGAAGCTGATTTCCTTTTCCGACGAGGATTTGCGGCGGATTCAGAACATTATTCTGGAACGTCCAGAAGCAGGCAAGGTGCTGGTCAAGGGACAGGGTTTGCGTAAGCTGCGTGTGGCGCTACCTGAGCGTGGCAAGAGTGGTGGCCGCACGGGTGATTTATTATTGGTGCGTTTCCGCGTCTCTGTGTCTGTTGATGTTTGCTTATCCGAAGAATGTCATGGACACTCCGAGTGACAAACAGTTGAAAGCCTTGATTCATTTGGTTGAGGAGGAATTTGGAAATGAATGAACAATTGTTTTCCGACCTGATGCAAAGCATTCGAGACGCGGGACGTTACATGCGCGGCGAAGAACTCCCAGGGGTGAAGGTGCATGTGATCGAAGCCCCAGATGTGAAAGCCTTGCGTGAATCGGCTTCGGTTTCCCAAGCCGAATTCGCGCACCTGATTGGGGTATCGAGGCGCACTCTGGAGAACTGGGAGCAAAAAAGAACAGTTCCGTCCGGCCCGGCGCGCGCGTTGCTGAAAATCGTGGCGGCCAACCCGAAAGCCGCTGTTGCGGCCCTGCACGCTTGAATTCCGGTCGACGGATGTTGCGCACTCTGACGGGCGCGGCGGTGCGGAAACGAAACCACCTGCTGAGGCAAGATGGTCAATTGTAATAACTTCTAGGGAGGATTTATGAAAACAGGAATTGTTTTATCCGTGCTGGTCGTTGCGATGATGTCCATTCCATCGAAGGAAACGTTTGGACAAAATTTTTTCAAATGCAAGGACCAATCCGGGAAAATCATTTTCTCAGATCGAGCCTGCCCATCGGATCAAGCAGGGGAGAAGATGGATCTTCCGTCCGTCAATTCCACCGACCACTCTTATTACCGCCAGAGCGCCCGGCAAGCAGCGATGATGGAACCGGACAATGGGCCAAGCGTGATATCCATTGGTGGCGATTCTTCCGCCAGCAGGAAGCGTTCTGAATTTTGCGACAAAGTCCGGGGTAGCATTGATCCGAAACGAGGCCCGACCGCGGCTCAACTCTCTGTCATGGCGTCTTGCGCTGGCGTTTCCGTTCCTTCTGCTCCGGTTCCTTCTGCTCCGCGGCCCAGGCCCAACAATCCAGCAGCTCCCGCGCCGTCCGTCATCACAAGCTGCGATAATACCGGTTGTTGGGATAATATGGGTAATCGATATGCGGGCGCTGGCGGAACTTACTTTCATCCTCAAGGCAGAGTATGTCAACGTACCGGGGGGGTGATGATTTGCCCATGAAGTTCTTCCGCTCTTGCATTCCGTCCGGCAACAGCGGCGCTGACGGCTCGCATAGGAGAACGATCAGAGGCATAGCGCGCCGGTTCGCGCTGTTGAGTCTCGCCCTGTCGCCTTATGCCTTCTCCACCACAATCACCGGCACAGTCGTCAGCATCACAGACAGCGATACGATCACAGTCTTTACCGAAGGCCGTCAGATCCGGCGGCACGGCCAAATCCGGGGAAACCGGCGCAATAGGGCGGTTTGCCTTCAATCTACCACCCGAACAGGCGCTTCAGGTGCCGTTCGTAGATGTTCTCCTCGACGCACCGTCCGATGATTTCATCATACCTTTCGAGCATCGAAAGATATCTTTCGCCCATCTCGGCGGCTATCTTGTAGGCCACGTGCACGAGTTGGCGGAAGTCGGGGTTGTATTCGGGATGGCCGGGAACATGGCGCAGGGCGTTGACGAAGCTTTCGCCGCTCCAGCCCTCGACCTCTTCCACCGCGGGCAGCTTCGCGCCGTCGATGTCGATGACGTCGAGGTAGGGCGCGCAGAGTTCGTCCTTCCTGCCATACGAGCTGGCGTAGATTTCCCTGGCCAGGGCCAGCCCTTCGCCGCCCGCCTGCGCGAGCCCGATGACTTCCTCGAGCCAGGTCGTTCCGGCGGTCTTCACGTGCAGGCCCTTGCCGTGCTTTTTGACGATGTCGCCCATGATCGGATAGAGGGAAAACTTGTCGCTTCCCGAGTGAACGCTCAGCTTCAGACTTTCCGGCAGGCCGAATTCCCTGACCGCGAAATCGATCACCAGGACGTCGTCCTCGAACTCGCGGGCAAACTGCCGCAGGTCGCCGCGATAATCGACGCCCTTGTTGAAGCGGCCGGTGAATTTCGGCGCGATGGTCTGCGCGGGAATGCCCGCGTCGGCGATCATCTTCAGGATGAAAAGCATGTCCACCGGCGTTTGCGGAGTTTCTACCTCGTCCATAGACACTTCGGTGACGAAATTCCCTTCGCCTTTCCTCGCCACGAGATGGGCATGGATTTCCGCGGCCTGCCGTATCGCCGCCAGGAATTTTCCGGCCACCTGCGCGAGCAGCGCCGGGGTCACCTGAATCGGTTTTTCGATGCCGGGAATCGCCAGCTCGCCCAAATATTCCCTGCATGAGGCCACGAACGCGGCGACGTCGGCGTCGCTGCTCGGCTTGCCGATGAAGGCGGCGACGTCGAGGGTGAAGAAATCCGCCGTGTCGATGAAAGGCTCGACCGTGGATAGATTGATGTGGTCGGCGTCGACGAAGTATTTCCCGGTGAAACCCAGGGCCGCCACGGCGGCGTCCGCTTCGCGGCGCACGTCCGCGGGATACGTATGAACGTAGATATGTTCGCGATTCGACTTGTTCCACACCGGACTGATGTCCAGGCCGCTTTCATTGGCTCTCATGATGGCGCGCAACTGCGCCTTGCCCTGATGAGCGAAACGATCGCCCACGCCGAAAGTGTACTTTGCTAGTTCCATGATGGGTCCATGATGGGTAGGTAAAGGGAAGGGGAGCGCCCGGATGAGTTCGAGGCAGATCTAGGCGCGGTGGAGTCAAATCAGGCAGGTCACCTTGAGATAATTTTCCGGATGCGCGGCGATGTCGGCGACGATCGCCGGCGTCTCGTCCAGGGACACGGTTTTCGTCACCAGCGCATCGACCTCGACCCTGCCCTCCGCGATCAGGCGGATGCTCTCCGGAAATTGTCCGACGCTGTTGCGCGAACCGCGCAGCGTCAGTTCCTTCCTGGTGATCAGCGCCGTCGGCAGCGGGACCTCGCCCCGCGGCCAGCCGACCAGCGAGATGTGGCCGGCGTGGCTGGCGTAATCGATGGCGCCGCGGATGGCGGACGCGGCGCCCGAGCACTCGATGACCGCCTCGGCCATGCGTCCCCCGGTAACGGCCAGAATCGCCGCCACGGCGTCGTCCGCCGCCGGATTCACGGCGTGCTCGATTCCCAGCGAGCGGGCGAGCGCCAGGCGCTCCTCGACGGGGTCCATGATGATCGGCCACGCGCCCAGCGTCAGCGCGTATTGCGCGGCGAGCAGGCCGATCGGGCCCGCGCCGGTCACCACGACGTGCTGCCCGGATTCCACCTCGGACTGGCGGACGGCGTGCATGGCGATGACCAGCGGCTCGGCCATCGGCGCCAGGCGCCAGGGAATGGAGTCCGGCAGCCGGTGCAGCAGCGCCGCGGGATGCGAGATGACTTCGGCCAGGCCGCCCTCGACATGCACGCCGCGCACGGCGAGCCTCTCGCAGCAGTTGGTATGGCCGATCGAGCACGGATAGCACTTGCCGCAATAGACGTAGGGCTCGATGACGACGCGCTCGCCGATCCTGAACTTCCACTCGTCGGAATCGACCTCGATCACCTCGCCGGCGATCTCGTGCCCGATGATGCGCGGGTACGAAACCAGGGGATTCTCGCCCTTGTAGGCGCCGATGTCGGAGCCGCAGATGCCGGCGCTCCTCACCCGGATCAGCACGCCTCCCGGTTCGCGCTGCTGTTCCGGAAACTCGGCGATGACGATGTCGCCGGGTTTTTTGAGCAATACGGTTTTCATGAGCTTTCTCTGAAAAAAGGCCATCACAGATTGGGCAGCCAGGTGGAAACGGCGGGGACGAAAGTCACCAGCATCAGCGCGATGAACAGCGCGGCATAAAGCGGCAGGCTTTCGCGCACGAATTCGCCGACCTTGGTGCCGGTGATGGCGTTGGCGATGAACATCACCGTGCCCATCGGCGGCGTCAGGCAGCCGATCGCCAGGTTGAGGATCATGATCAGGCCGAACTGGACCGGATCGATGCCGAGCATCCTGACCGTCGGCATCAAGAGCGGCACCAGCACGATGATCGCCGCGTTGCCTTCGATGAACATGCCGAGAATCAGCAGGAAGACGTTCAGCACCAGCAGAAAGACCACCGGGCTGCCGGAGAAGCCGGTGACGAAGCGCGCCACGTCCTGCGCCACCTGTTCCCAAGTCAGAATCCAGGCGAAGGCCGAGCAGGCCATGATGATCAGCATCACCCCGGCGGTCGCCCGCGCGGTTTCGATCAGCGCCCGCTGGATGTGCTCGAAGCTCATTTCCCGGTACACCAGCGAGCCGATGACGATCACGTAGAGCACGGCGATCGCGCCGGCCTCGGTCGGGGTGAACACTCCGATGCGGATGCCGCCGATGATCACCACCACCAGGATCAGCGCGCCCGAGGCTTCCTTGAACGCCGGCCAGAATTCGGCCCAGGTCGGCCCACGCTCGCGCGCCGGCCTGTAACCGCGCCGGCCGGCGACGATGCGGATGGCGGTCATCAGCAAGAGGCAGCAGAGGATGCCCGGCACGACGCCGGCCATGAACATCTTGCCGATCGACACGTCGGCGACGAAGCCGTAGATGATCAGCGCGATGCCCGGCGGAATGATCGGGGTGATCAGCGAGCCGGCGGCGGTCACCGCGGCCGAGAAGGCCTTGTTGTAACCGAGCTTGGTCATTTCCGGCACCAGCATCTTGCAGAGCATCGCGCAGTCGGCGAGATTCGACGCCGACAGACCGCCCATCAGCGTGGACAGGAGCACGTCGGCCTGCGCCAGACCACCCCTGAAGTGGCCGGTCAGCACTTCGGCCAGACGCAGCATGCGGCGGGTGATGCCGGTGTAGTTGAGCAGGTTGCCGAGGAAGATGAAGAAAGGGATCGCCAGCAGCGTGACGTTCTCGCCGGCGCCGATGATGCGCTGCGCGGCGATCATCGGCGAGGCGTCGTCGGCCAGGAAGAAGTACGCCAGCACCGCGCCAATGACCGAGATGAACACCGGCAGGTTGATGGCGAAGCCCAGGATCAGCAGCAGACAGGCCAGGGTCACCGCCATGATCATTCCCCCCCGGATTTCTTGATGTCCCGCGCCAGATGCAGCAGCAGGTAGAAGGCCATCCAGAAGGCGCCGACCGGCACCGCCAGGTCGACGTAGGTGTATTTGAAGCCGAGGATCGGCGTGATCTTGTCGCCGGCGGCCATTGCCAGACGCAGGCCAAGCCAGCCGAAAGTGAGCAGCACGACGATGCCGACGACATCATCGAAATGCTGCATCCAGCGCTGCGCGCGCTTCGGCAGCAAGCTCACGAAGGCGTCGATGCTGACGTGCCCGCGCACCTTCATCGCCGACGCCGCGCCGAGCATGATCGCCCAGAGGTAGAGGGCGATCAGCACCTCCTCGATCCATTGCAGCGGATCGTTGATGATGTAGCGCATGAATACCGCGAGAATGGTGATCAGAACGATGGCGAGGAAGAGGATCTTGGCCAGCCAGTCGTCGAGAGTTTTCAGAAATTCCATGACGCCTCCCTGTGAAACGGCGGAAAAGCAAAGCCTTTTTCATCACGGAAGACACAGAGGTGCACAGAGAAAATCCGGAAACGGGGGTTTCTCTCCGTGCATTTCTTTGTGCCTCTGTGCTTGATGGTTTTATCGTTCATCACTATTGTCCAGGCCGCGCTGGCTTGCCGTCCCCTCTCCCGCCTGCGGGAGAGGGTTTCCTTTCATGCGGAGCGCAGCGACGCTGATGTATCCGCGGCGAGGAGTGAACAGGCGTTTCCGTTCCTTCGTCCCCTTTTCCTCCAGCGGCGCTGCGCGCCGGAGGGAACGACACCCTCTCCCGCCCTTCGGGCACCCTCCCCCGCAAGCGGGGGAGGGGAACCCATCGGAAGAATTCGTCATTGCGAAAGCCCCCCTCGTCATTGCGAGGGCCGAAGGGCCGTGGCAATCTGTCTTGTTCCGATTCACGATAAAGATGGCAAAAAACCGGATTGCTCCCGCGCGAATTCCCTTCACTGCCGCTTGCCTTCCCCTCCCCCGCTTGGCGGGGGAGAGTGCCCCGGCAGGGGCGGGAGAGGGCGCCGTTCCCGTAGGCGCAGCCGCAAAATGGCCGTTTCCGAGGCAATCGGGAATTAAGTGTCTCTGTGGTCAATGGTTTTCAGGCGGTTTCAGGCGTCTACTTCATGTACGACTGCACCGTGTCATACAGTCCCGGCGTCCATTCCGGGAAGTGCGCATAGGTCGGCTTGGCCGCTTCGCGGAACGCCTCGCGGTCGATCTCGATCACCGTCACGCCTTCCGCCTTCATCTTCTCGATGGTGTCCTTCTCGGCCTGATGGATGATGCTGGTCATGAAAGCGCCGGCTTCGTCGGCCGATTCGGTCAGCGCCTTCTGGATTTCCTGCGGCAGCTTCCCGAAATAAGCCTCTCCGGTCACCCACTGGCTGATGTTGTCGAGGTGCCCCGAGAGAATCAGATACTTGGCCGGCTCGTGGTGCTTCTGGCCATAGAGCACCGGGATCGGGTTCTCGGCGCCGTCGATCACGCCGGTGGTCAGCGCCGGATAGACTTCGCCCAGCGGCATCGGCGTCGGCGTCGCGCCCAGGGTCTTTATCGCGTCGATCTGGATGCGGTTGTTCGGCACGCGGATTTTCAAGCCCTTCAGATCGGCCACCGCGCGCACCGGCTTCTTGGTGACCATGTGGCGCGTGCCGTAGAGCCAGTTGGAGGTCAGGATGCGGAAGCCCTTGGCCTGCAGCTTCCTGTTCATGTCGTCGAACCACGGCGACCGGGTCAGTTTGAAGACATCCTGGTAATCCTTGCCCAGGTAAGGCCCCATCAGAATGCCGAAGTCGGGGACGTAGTCGGCGAAGAAGCCGCCGTCGGCGATGGTGATCACCGCGCTGCCGAGCTTCATCTGCTCCATCACATCCTTCTTCGAGCCCAGCTGCGAACTCGGATAAAGCTTCAGTTCGCCCTTGCCGCCGGTTTTTTCGGCGAACAGTCTGGCCCACTCGATGACCGCCTTGTCGATCGGCTCGCCCGGATTGTTCTCATAGGCGACCTTGATGCTGTATTGCGCGGCCAGCGTGCTTCCGGCGAAGCCCAGGCACAGGGCGGCGAACAGTGTACCCCACAGTCTCTTGTTCATGAATCCTCCTGGATGGTTCTGGTTTAAGGACGCGCCAAACATGACCGAAGGGTCATTTTCGGCGGAAGGATCGTTTCCGGGAAAACGGGCTTTTCTCGGGCGTTCCTCGATTTTGATCACAGCAAAGCATATGCCAGAGATGAATCACTGATTCTGAAATCCTCGCCGTTTGCGGCGATCGGATCAAAGCAATCGACGTGCCCAATCCAAGTCATTGTTTTTTCTGAGAGGGATGTATAATCAGTCGCAAAAATGAAACAGGTGAGACTTCATTTCCGCAACGACGACGTATCCGTACCTTTGCTGTAGTGGAACAGAGCTTGAGCTCATGACGACTCGGATTCTCTTCCTGAGCCCGATGCGCAGCATCTCGGCCCTCGCGCCCGAAGTGGCCGAGGAACTGGGCTTATCGATTGCCGTCGAGACGACCGACGACCTGAATGCTCCCAAGGTGGTGAAAAGCTACCCTGGCATCGAAATCGTCGTCAGCCGCGGCGGACTCGCCGACCAGGCTCGGCAGGTTCCCGGAATCAGCGTCGTCGAGATCGTGATGTCCCTCAATGAACTGCTCGGTCAACTGAGCAGCCTGACGCAACAGGGCTTCAAGCGCATCGCCATCGTCAGTCGGGCGAACCTGTTCAGCGGCGCCATCGGCGACTTCAGGATTCTCGACGCCCAGGTCCGCATCCAGCCCGAGCATAGCGAACTCGCCATCCAGACGCGCGTGCGGCAAATGGTTCGGGAGGGTTACGAGGCGATCATCGGTTGTCGCGTTGCCTACGACACCGCCCGCGATCTCGGCGCGAAAGCGGTGATCCTGGAAAGCGGCCGGATACCGATTCGGTCGGCGCTGCTCGAGGCGATCCGCATTCTCGAAGCGAAAAAGCGAGAAAAGCTCCAGTCGGCCCAGCTCAAGGCGATCATCGACAACATCGACGAAGCCGTGATCGCCGTGACGCCCGAGAAGGAAATCAGCTTCTTCAACCGCCATGCCCGGCGCATCTTTTCGGCGGATTCGCCGACCGCCTCGCCCGACTTTTCCCGAGCGCTCCAGGTCATCGACTCGGCCGAAAAGGAACAGGTCACGACCATCAACGGCAACAGCGTCGTCGCGCGCAGCATTCCGCTCGAATTCGACAAGACCATCCAGGGGCGCGTGCTGACCCTGCAGGAAGTCACGCGCATCCAGGCCTCCGAATCGAAAATCCGCTCCAGTCTCCACGAAAAGCGGCTTTTCGCCCGCTACCATTTCAGCGATCTGATCGGCGATTCCAAAGTCATGCAGCAGCTCGCGGCCCGCGCCAGGAATTACGCCAGGAACGATTCGAACGTGTTGATTTACGGAGAGACGGGCACCGGCAAGGAAGTCTTCGCCCAGAGCCTGCACAATGACAGCCGCCGCAAGAACGCCCCCTTCGTTTCGGTCAATATCGCCTCCATCGCGCCAAGCCTTCTGGAGAGCGAACTTTTCGGCTACGCCGACGGCGCCTTCACCGGCGCGCGCAAGGGAGGCAAACCCGGACTCTTCGAATTGGCGCACGGCGGCACGCTCTTTCTGGATGAAATCGGCGAGCTGGCGCCGGAAATGCAGAGTCGCTTCCTGCGCGTGTTGCAGGAAAAGGAGATCATGCGCATCGGCGATGACAAGATCATTCCCGTCGATGTGCGCATCATTTCGGCGACCAATCGCGACCTGTTCCAGCAGGCGCTGTCCGGCGCGTTCCGACAGGATCTGTATTACCGCATCCACGTCTTCAGCCTGAGAATCCCGCCCCTGCGCGACCGCGCCGAAGACGTCCCGCGCATCTTCGACTTCTACCTGAAGCGCTTCTCCGCCCGGTCGGGACGCTCCGCGGCATTGACCACGGCCGCGGAGCGTTGGCTGAAATCCTACGGCTGGCCTGGAAACGTGCGGCAGTTGAAAAACATCGCGGAGGTCGTCGCGTACAGCGAAACCGGCGTCGTCGACGTCCCCGAAATCGCCGAAGCCATCGGAGAGCAGGCGCCGAACGCCGCCGAAGCCGGGTTCCTCGTCATCCCGGACGCGGGGACGCTCAAGGAGATCGAGTCGCAAGTCATCCGCGGTCTCCTGGCCAGGCAACCGGCGAACGAAGTCTGCGTCCGCCTGGGCATCAGCCGGGCCACGCTGTGGCGGAAGCTCCAGCGTTTGCCAGCGAGCGACATCCCCGGTTGACTGCGTTGAACCTGGAAACCACAGCTGACCACTGATTTCTTCCATTCAAGGCCTGTGATGACAAGCTTTCCCGGTCTTTTTACCCATGGGGTCCGTTCTGTCCTCCGTCCTCTGTCTTCTGGTACCCGCAGCGCGCTGACCGCGTTGCTCCGATTGACCATGCGCGGGGCCTGCCGATATAATCCATTCTTTTCGCGGAAGGCATCCCATGCGCCAGAAGTTCGTTGCGGGAAACTGGAAAATGCACGGCACGCTCAAGACCAATGAGCCGTTGCTGCGGGATATCGTCGCCGGCGTGGTGGGATGGCGGGAGGTCGAGGTCGCGGTATGCGTGCCTTTCCCCTACCTGACCCAGGCGCAGTCCGTCCTTTCCGGGACGGCGGTGGCGTGGGGCGCCCAGAATCTCAGTGAACGGGCGCAAGGCGCTTTCACCGGCGAGGTGAGCGCGGTGATGCTGCAGGATTTCGGATGCCGCTACGTGATCGTCGGGCATTCCGAGCGCCGCTCGATCTTCGGCGAATCCAATACGCTGGTCGCCGAGAAATTCGCCGCGGCGCTGGCTTCCGGGCTGCAACCGATCCTCTGCGTAGGGGAAACCCTGGAACAGCGCGACGCGGGCAAGACGCTCGAGGTGGTCGCGGCGCAGGTCGAAGCGGTGTCGAATCGCGTCGGCGTGGCGGCGTTTTCCGGCGCGGTGCTCGCCTATGAGCCGGTCTGGGCCATCGGCACCGGACGGACGGCGACTTCGGCCCAGGCGCAGGAGGTACATGTCGCCCTGCGTACCCAGGTCGCCCGGCTGGACGGCAAGGTGGCCGACGGATTGCGGATTCTCTACGGTGGCAGCGTGAAGCCCGGCAACGCGGCGGAGCTCTTCTCCATGCCGGACATCGACGGCGGTCTGATCGGAGGCGCTTCGCTCGTCGCCGCCGATTTTCTATCCATCTGCGCGGCGGCCGCGCGGTGAGGCAAAATGGAATATCTCTTCCCGATCATTCTGGTCCTTCACGTGCTGTCCGCGCTGGGCATCATCGGGCTCGTCCTGGTTCAGCATGGCAAGGGCGCGGACATGGGCGCGGCGTTTGGCAGCGGAGCGTCCGGCAGCCTGTTCGGCGCGACCGGCTCGGCCAATTTCCTCAGCCGGACGACGGCGGCGCTTGCCGTCGTTTTTTTCTTGACCAGCCTCTCCCTGGCGTATATGGCTTCCAACAAGCCGAAAACGTCTGGCAGCGTGATGCAGGACGCGGTACAATCGCAGCCTGTTGCATCACCTGCTCCGGCGGATGACGGAAAAGCGGATTCCGCGGATCCGGATTCCAAGGCAAAGGATATTCCCAGGTAATGGTGCAGCGGGATGATGGCAGGAACGCTTCCCTTGTTATCTTGCCGTCATGATGTGGTCGTGCCGACGTGGTGGAATTGGTAGACACGCTATCTTGAGGGGGTAGTGACTTCGGTCGTATGAGTTCGAGTCTCATCGTCGGCACCAGGCTTCGTTCAACGGAAGGCGTGACGGATCATGCTGGATAACTACTTCCCGATACTTGTCTTCGTTCTGCTCGGTATCGGTTTCGCGGTGGCGCCGGTGATTTCCGGGTTGATACTGGCGCCCCATCGCCCCGACGGCAGAAAGCTTTCCCCCTACGAGTGCGGTTTTGAAGCCTTCGACGGCGCGCGCACGAAGTTCGACGTCCGCTATTACCTGATCTCGATCCTGTTCATCCTGTTCGACCTGGAAGTCGCCTTCCTGGTGCCATGGGCGACGATCTTCAAGGAAATCGCGCAGACGGACGCCGTGAAGTGGTTCGGCTTCGTGGAAATGCTGGTTTTCGTCGCGATCCTGCTGGTCGGCTACGTATACGCGTGGGCCAAGGGCGCGCTGGATTGGGAGTGACCGGGCCATGGGCATCGAAGGGATTCTCCAGGAAGGTTTCATCACCACGACGGCCGACAAGCTGATCAACTACATGCGTACCGGCTCGATGTGGCCGGTGACTTTCGGGCTGGCCTGTTGCGCGATCGAGATGATCCATACGGGTTGCGCGCGCTACGATCTCGACCGTTTCGGCATCGTCTTCCGCCCGAGTCCGCGCCAGTCCGACGTGATGATCGTCGCCGGAACGCTGACCAACAAGATGGCGCCGGCCCTGCGCAAGGTCTATGACCAGATGGCCGAGCCGCGCTGGGTCATCTCGATGGGATCCTGCGCCAACGGCGGCGGCTACTACCACTATTCCTATTCCGTGGTGCGCGGCTGCGATCGCATCGTGCCGGTCGACATCTACGTTCCCGGCTGTCCGCCCACTTCCGAGGCGCTCTTGTACGGCATCCTGCAACTGCAGAACAAGATCCGCCGCACGAGCACCATCGCCCGCTGATTCGTCCGAAAGAAAGTCATGTCCGCCAAGCTCGAACTGCTCAGCCGGAATCTGCAGAAACATCTCGGCGGCCGGATTGCCGGAATGCAGACGGCCCTGGGCGAGATCACCGTCGATGTCGATGCCGCGCTCTATCCGGACGTGATGCCGACCCTGCGCGACGAGCCGGAATTGGCTTTCGAGCAGATGATCGATCTGTGCGGCGTCGATTACTCGACTTACGGCGATGGCCGGTGGCAGGGCAGGCGTTTCGCCGTGGTGGTTCATCTCCTGTCGATCGCGCGCAACTGGCGCGTCCGTGTCCGCTGTTTCGCGCCCGACGACGACTTTCCCGCGGTGCCGTCCATCGTCCCCGTCTGGAACTCGGCCAACTGGTTCGAGCGCGAGGCGTTCGACCTCTTCGGCATCGTCTTTCCCGGACACGACGACCTGCGCCGTCTGCTCACCGATTACGGCTTCATCGGGCACCCTTTCCGCAAGGACTTCCCGGTCAGCGGTCACGTCGAGATGCGCTACGATCCGGAACAGCAGCGCGTCGTCTATCAACCCGTCACCATCGAACCGCGGGAGATGACCCCCAGGATCATCCGGGAAAAGAATTACGGGGACGTGGAAAATGGCTGACATCCAGAATTACTCCATCAATTTCGGTCCCCAGCATCCGGCGGCGCACGGCGTGCTGCGCATGGTGCTCGAACTCGACGGCGAGGTCGTCGTGCGCGCCGACCCGCACATCGGCATGCTGCATCGGGCGACCGAGAAGCTGGCGGAGACGAAAACCTGGATCCAGGCGCTCCCTTACATGGACCGGCTCGACTACATGTCGATGGTGTGCAACGAGCACGCCTACTGCCGGGCCATCGAGCGGATGCTGGGCATCGAGGTGCCGGTCCGCGCGCAATACATCCGGGTGCTGTTCGACGAGATCACGCGGATACTGAACCATCTGATGTTCATCGGTTCGCACGGGCTCGACGTGGGCGCCATGACCATGATGCTCTACGCCTGCCGCGAGCGCGAGGATCTGATGGATTGCTACGAGGCCGTCTCGGGCACGCGTTGGCACGCGGCGTACTATCGTCCGGGCGGCGTCTATCGCGACCTGCCGGACGGTATGCCGCAATACAAGGAGTCCAAGTGGAAGAACGGCGCCAAGTTGAAGAAATTCAACGAAGCGCGCAGCGGCACCTTTCTCGATTTCCTGCAGGATTTCGTGGCCCGCTTTCCGAAGCTCCTGGACGACTACGAAACCCTGCTCACCGACAACCGTATCTGGAAGCAGCGTCTGGTCGATGTCGGCATCGTGCCGCCCGAGCGCGCCTTGCAGCTTGGTTTTTCCGGGCCCATGCTGCGCGGTTCGGGGTTTGCCTGGGATCTGCGCAAGAAGCAGCCGTACGCGGTGTATGACCGGCTCGATTTCGACATCCCGGTCGGCAGGACGGGCGACTGCTACGACCGCTATCTGGTGCGCATGAACGAGATGCGCCAGTCGAACCGCATCCTTCAGCAATGCATCGACTGGCTGCGCGCCAATCCGGGCCCGGTACTCTCCGACAATCACAAGGTCGCGCCTCCGCGTCGCGCCGACATGAAGTCGAACATGGAGGGGCTGATCCATCATTTCAAACTCTGCTCGGAAGGCGTCCACGTTCCGGAAGGGCAGGTCTATTCGGCCGTCGAGCATCCCAAAGGCGAATTCGGCGTCTACGTCATTTCAGACGGCGCCAACAAGCCTTACCGCCTCAAGATCCGTTCGTCGGGCTACGCGCATCTGTCAGCCATGGGCGAGATGGCGCGCGGCCACATGATTGCCGACGTGGTGGCCCTGATGGGCACGATCGACATCGTTTTTGGCGAGATTGACCGCTGATGCTGACTACAGAATCCGTACAGAAAATCGATCGCGAGATCGCCAAATACCCCGCCGGGCAGCAGCGGTCCGCGGTGATGGCGGCGTTGGCCATCGCGCAGGAGGAACTGGGCTGGCTGCCGGGCGAAGCCATCGAATTCGTGGCGAATTACCTCTCCATGCCGCCGATGGCGGCCTACGAGGTGGCGACCTTCTACAACATGTACGATCTTGCGCCGGTCGGCAAGTACAAGCTGACGGTGTGCACCAACCTGCCGTGCATGTTGTCGGGCGGCGTCGATGCCGCCGAATATCTGCAAAGGAAACTGGGCATCGGTTTCAACGAGACGACGCCGGACGGAAGGTTTACGCTCCAGGAGGGCGAGTGCATGGGCGCCTGCGGCGACGCGCCGGTGCTGCTGGTGAACAACCGGCGCATGTGCTGCCGCATGCAGCCGGATGAAATCGACAAACTGCTGGAGGAACTCGAATAATGGCCGTCCTCGGCGCGATCAAGCCGATCCTGACCGTCGGTTGGGACGGCGATGCCGCGTGGCGTTTGCGGGACTACGTCCAGCGCGGCGGGTACAGGGCGCTCAAACGGATCATCGAAGAGAGGATTCCGGCGGCGCAGGTGATCGACGAAGTCAAGAAGTCGGGCCTGCGCGGGCGTGGCGGCGCGGGCTTTCCCACCGGCCTCAAGTGGAGTTTCATGCCCAGGGACCCGGGCGAGAAATACATCGTCTGCAACACCGACGAAGGCGAGCCGGGCACTTTCAAGGACCGCGACATCCTGCGCTGCAATCCGCACTCGGTGATCGAGGGCATGGTCATCGCCGGCTACGCGGTGGGCGCGGCGCGCGGCTACAACTACATCCACGGCGAAATCTGGGAGTTGTACCAGCGCTTCGAGGAGGCTCTCGACGAGGCGCGCGAAGCCGGATTCGTCGGCAGGAACATTCTCGGCTCGGACTTCTGCTTCGAGCTCAATGCCCACCACGGCTACGGCGCCTATGTCTGCGGTGAGGAGTCGGGCCTGCTCGAATCGATCGAAGGCAAGAAGGGCCAGCCGCGCTTCAAGCCGCCGTTCCCGGCCGCCGTGGGCCTCTACGGAAAGCCGACGACGATCAACAACACCGAGACTTTCTCGGCGGTGCCCTTCGTGCTGAACATGGGGCCGGAGGCCTATCTCGAAGCCGGCAAGCCGAACAACGCCGGCACCAAGCTGTTTCCCGTGTCGGGGCACGTCAACCGCCCCGGCAATTACGAAGTCCCGCTCGGTACCCCGTTCCCCGTCCTGCTCGAACTGGCCGGCGGCGTGCGCGGCGGCAGGAAGCTCAAGGCCTGCATTCCGGGAGGCTCGTCCGCGCCGGTGCTGCCGGCGGAAGTGATCATGGATTGCACGATGGATTACGACTCGATCGGCAAGGCCGGGTCGATGATGGGTTCCGGCGCGGTCATCGTGATGGACGAGACGACCTGCATGGTGAGAGCCCTGGAACGCCTGTCGTATTTCTACCACGAGGAATCCTGCGGCCAGTGCACGCCGTGCCGGGAAGGCACCCGCTGGCTGTACGACATCGTGCATCGCATCGAGCATGGGGCGGGGCGGCCCGAGGATCTGGATCTTCTGGGCGATCTGACGAAGAACATCATGGGGCGGACCGTCTGCGCCCTGGGCGACGCGGCGGCGATGCCGGTGCAGGGTTTTCTCAGGCATTTCCGGGACGAGTTCCTCTACCACATCGAAAAAGGGAAATGTCTCGTCGCTCCGGAAGTGCAGCGCGCCGGCAGCACCTTCTTCAGCGCGACGGTTTGAGGCGGCGATATGCTAGACATCGAGATCGACGGCAAACAGCTTCAGGTGCCTCCCGGCAGCACGGTCATGGAAGCCGCGCGGGCTTCCGGCGCCTACATTCCTCATTTCTGCTATCACAAGAAATTGTCCATCGCGGCCAACTGCCGGATGTGCCTGGTCCAGGTCGAGAAAGCGCCGAAGCCATTGCCCGCGTGCGCCACACCGGTGGCCAACGGCATGAAGGTGTTCACGCATTCCGCGCTGGCCGTGGCGGCGCAAAGGGGCGTGCTCGAATTCCTGCTCATCAACCATCCGCTCGACTGCCCGATCTGCGACCAGGGCGGCGAATGCCAGTTGCAGGATCTGGCGATGGGCTACGGCGGCACGGCCTCGCGTTTCAGGGAAACGAAGCACGTCGTCCTGGCCAAGGAAGCGGGACCCCTGATCTCGATGCGGGAAATGTCACGCTGCATTCACTGCACCCGCTGCGTGCGTTTCGGCCAGGAAATCGCCGGGGTGATGGAACTGGGCATGGCTCATCGCAACGTGCATTCGGAGATTCAGACCTTCCTCGGGCGCAGCGTCGATTCCGAGCTTTCCGGCAACATGATCGACCTCTGCCCAGTGGGCGCCCTGACTTCCAGGCCCTTCCGCTATTCGGCGCGCAGTTGGGAGCTGTCGCGCCGCCAGTCGGTCAGCCCGCACGACAGCCTGGGAACCAATCTGACGGTGCAGGTGAAGAACGACCGCGTGCTGCGCGTGCTGCCGCGGGAAAACGAAGAGATCAACGAGTGCTGGATTTCCGACAAGGACCGTTTCTCGTACGAGGCGCTGAATTCTCCGGATCGCCTGGAGAAGCCGATGATCCGCGTCGACGGCGCCTTGCGCGAAGTCGAATGGAACGTCGCGCTAGACTACGTCGCCCATGCCCTGAAGGATATCGCCGCAAACCACGGCGCGGAGTCGATCGCGGCCCTGGCTTCGCCGCATTCGACCGCCGAGGAACTGTATCTCACGCAGAAACTGATGCGCGGCCTGGGCTCCGGCAACGTCGATTGCCGTTTGCGCCGCTGCGATTTTTCCAGCGACGGCAGGCGCGCCGGCACGCCCTGGCTGGGGATGCGCATTTCCGAAATACAGGATTTGAACGCGGCGCTGGTGGTCGGCAGCTTCCTGCGCAAGGATCATCCGCTCTTCGCGCAAAGGCTGCGTCAATTGGCCAGAAAAGGCGGAGAGCTCAGCCTCGTCTCGGTGACCGGCGATGATCCGCTGATCAATCTCCGCGCGCGGATCACCGTTGCGCCGCGCGATCTGGTCCGCGCGCTGGCGGGTGTGGTCAAGGCTGCGGCGGAGCAGAAAGGAGTGGCGGTTCCGGCCGGACTCGAAGCCGTCGAACCCTGCGAGCAGGCGAGGGCCGTCGCCGCGAGCCTGGTCCAGGATGGGAAAAAGGCGATTTTCCTGGGCAACGTGGCCGAACAGCTCGACCAAGCCGGGCAGTTGCACGCGCTGGCCGCCGAGCTCTCCCGGCTGACCGGGGCGACGCTCGGCTTCATTCTTGATGCCGCCAACAGCGTCGGCGGCTGCGTCGCGGGCGCCCTGCCCGCCGGCGACGGGCTCAACGCGCGTGAAATGTTCGCCCGGCCGCGCAAGGCTTATCTATTGATGGGCGTGGAGCCGGAATTCGATTGCGCCGATCCCGGAGAAGCCGTCGCCGCGCTCGGGCAGGCCGATCTCGTGGTGGCGATGGGCTCGTTCATGAGCCGGGCGGCGCAGGATTACGCGGACGCGCTGCTGCCGCTGGCGGCCTTCACCGAAACGTCCGGAACCTACGTCAGCGCCGAAGGGCGCGTGCAGAGCGTCCAGGGCGTCTGCCGTCCCAGGGGTGATGCGCGTCCCGGCTGGAAGGTGCTGCGCGTTCTCGGCAACGTGCTGGAACTTCCCGGATTCGGCTACGAATCGAGCGAAGCCGTGCGCGACGAGTTCATTCCCGCGGGCGCTTCCTTCATCGAGAACCTGGATAACGGCATCGACCTGCCCCTGGCTCCGATTTCCGCCGCTTCCGATGACGACGGCGGACTCACGCGCATCGCCGACGTGCCGATCCACTTCGCCGATCCGCTGGCGCGCCGCGCCGCCTCGCTGCAGAAGACGCGGGACGCGGCTCCGCCCGCCGCCTTCCTCCATCCGGAAACGCTCGACCGGCTCGGGATCGCCGCCGAAACACGGGTCAGGGTGCGGCAGGGATCGGGAGAAGCCCTGCTCACGGCCCGCGCCGACGCCGGAGTGCCTCCGGGCTGCGTGCGGGTCGCGGCGGCGCACGCGGCGACCGCTTCGCTGGGCGGGATGTTCGGACCGATTCACGTGGAGCGCGCATGATGGTCGAGACGCTGCAGCAATTGTTGCCGGGTTTCCTGATTCCGCTTTTCAACGGGCTGATGCAGTTGGGACAGGACACGTTCGGAAGCGCCTGGCCGGACATCGTCACGCTGGTGTGGACCGTCGTCAAGGCGATGCTCGTCCTCGCGCCGCTGCTGGGAGTCGTGGCCTACGCGACCTACGGCGAACGCAAGGTGATCGGCTGGATCCAGATACGCCTCGGGCCGAACCGCGTGGGCCCCCTGGGGCTTTTCCAGCCGGTGGCCGACGGCGTCAAGGTGCTGTTGAAGGAAATCGTCATTCCGACCCGGGCGGACAAGGCCGTCTATTTCCTGGCGCCCGCCTTTTCCTTCGCGCCGGCGCTGATCGCCTGGGCGGTGATTCCGTTCAACGATTTCCTCGTCCTGGCCAACATCAACGCCAGTCTGCTGTTCGTCATGTCGGTCACTTCCATCAGTGTTTACGGAATCATGCTGGGCGGCTGGGCGCCGGATTCCAAGTACGCCTTCCTCGGCGCCATGCGTTCCGCGGCGCAGATGATTTCCTACGAGATTCCGATGGGCCTGGCGCTGGTGGTCGTGCTCATGGTGTCCAACAGCCTCAACCTCGTCGACATCGTGGAAGCGCAGGGCCGTGGATGGTTCGCCGGCATGGGTATCAAGTTCCTTTCCTGGAACTGGCTGCCGCTTCTGCCCGTTTTCGTGGTGTACCTCACCTCGGTTTTCGCCGAGGCCAATCGCGCGCCCTTCGATCTGACCGAAGGCGAATCGGAAATCATCGGCTTTCACGTCGAGTATTCCGGAATGGCTTTCGCGGTGTTCCAACTGGCCGAATATACCGCGATGCTCATGGGCTGCGCGCTGGTCAGCCTGCTTTTCCTGGGCGGCTGGCTTTCCCCGGTGTCCTTCCTGCCCGACAGCATTCTCTGGTTCCTGGTCAAGACATTCGGCGTGCTGGTGCTGTTCTATTGGGTGCGCGCCACTTTCCCGCGCTATCGCTACGACCAGGTCATGCGCCTGGGCTGGAAGGTGTTCATTCCGGTCTGCCTCGTCTGGCTGGCGGTCGTCGCGTGCTGGATGCTGTCGCCGCTGAATATCTGGAAGTGAAAGGCGTGCCATGGGTTCGATGAAGGAAATATTCAACAGCCTTTTGCTCAAGGAGCTCCTGCAGGGCTTGTCCGTGACCGGGCGCCATCTCTTCGCGCGCAAGATCACGGTGCGCTATCCCGAGGAAAGGACGCCGCAGAGTTTCCGCTTCCGCGGCCTGCACGCGCTCCGCCGCCATGCCAACGGCGAGGAACGCTGCATCGCCTGCAAGCTGTGCGAGGCGGTCTGTCCGGCGATGGCGATCCGCATCGAGATGGGCGAGCGCGAGGACGGCTCCCGGCGGACGACGCGCTACGACATCGATCTGCACAAGTGCATTTTCTGCGGTTTCTGCGAGGAGGCCTGCCCGGTCGATGCGATCGTCCTGACGCGCGTCTTCGAATACCACGGCGAGCGCCAGAGCGATCTCTACTACACCAAACCCATGCTGCTGGACAATGGTGACCGTCATGAAGAACAGATCGCGGCCGACAAGGCGGCGGACGCCAGGTACCGTTGACGGGAGGCTCCGAATGAAAATCGACTTGTCCGTGCCCGTGACCCAGGAAATCCTCGACAAACTGGCGGCGTACTCGAAAACGAGGAGCGACGGCGTCGAATTGTTCGGCCACATGGGGACGCATCTGGACCTGATGGGCAAGACCTTCGACATCGACCGGAGCGAAACGCCGGGCGTCGTTTTCGACGTCCGCGCCGTCAAGGATCGGGAAATCCGGCCGGAAGACGCCGATCTGTCGAAAGTCCGGGAAAGCGACTTCGTCCTGTTCCACACGGGCGCGCTCGACGATTTCGGATATGGCAACGGCGACTATTTCCGCCTGGAAGCCCCGCAGCTTTCCTATGCGCTCATCGACGGACTGCTGGACAGGAAAGTCGCGTTCATCGGCGTAGACATGGGCGGCGCGAGAAAAGCGGCGGAGCACCGGCGCGTCGACGAATATTGCGCGGAGCGCGGGACATTCATCGTCGAGAACCTGGCGAACCTGGAACGGCTTTCCCGGCTGGCGGAAGAGGGCCGTTTCGAAGCGCGCATTTATCCGCTCAACCTGGCGGGCGCGACGGGCCTGCCGTGCAGAGTGGTCGCGGAGGTGTGAGCATGGAATTCAAGACCCTGGTCTTTTATTTTCTGGCGGCGATCCTGGTGTTCGCCAGCCTGCGCGTGGTGACCGTGCGCAATCCGATCCATGCGGCGCTGCATCTGGTGCTCGCCTTCTTCAGCGCCAGCGGCATCTGGATTCTGTTGCAGGCGGAGTTTCTGGCCATCGCGCTGATCCTGGTCTACGTCGGCGCGGTGATGGTGCTCTTCCTGTTCGTGGTGATGATGCTCGACATCGACCTGGACCGCCTGCGCGAGGGATTCTGGCATTATCTGCCGGTCGGTTTGCTCGTCGCGCTGCTGATCGTCGCCGAGATGGGGCTCGTCCTGGGCGAGAGATACCTGGACGTGTTCGAAAGCGACGTGCCGCAGACCGGGGCCGGGTTTTCCAACGTCCAGGCGGTCGGGCGCCTGCTGTTCACCGAATACGTCTATCCGTTCGAGCTGGCTTCGGTCATCCTGCTGGTGGGCATCGTCGCGGCGGCCGCGCTGACACTCCGCGGCAAGCGCAAGACCAAGGCGGTCGATCCGTCGCAACAGGTTTTCGTCAAGGCCGCGGATCGCGTGCGCCTCGTGCAGATGCCTGCCGAAAGGGAGGAAACGGAGGAGTGAGGCCATGGATTTCATCTTGCACGCCGCGCGGCAGCGGGTTCCGCCGCCATTCGCGTGAAGCAGTCTGGGGAGAGGCATCTTGTTGACACTGGCCCATTTTCTGGTACTCGGCGCGATCCTGTTCGCGATCAGTATCGTCGGGATTTTCCTCAACCGGAAAAACCTGATCATCCTCCTGATGTCGATCGAGCTGATGCTGCTCGCCGTCAATATGAATTTCATCGCTTTCTCGCACTACCTGCAGAATCTGGACGGACAGGTATTCGTCTTTTTCGTGCTGACCGTGGCCGCCGCCGAGTCGGCGATCGGACTCGCCATCCTCGTCGCGCTGTTCCGCAACCTGAAGACCATCCACGTGGATGATCTGGACAGCCTGAAAGGTTGAACATGGAGAAACTCTACCTGCTCGTGCCCCTGGCGCCGTTGTTCGGGGCGATCGTCGCCGGTCTGTTCTGCCGCGTGCTGCCCCGGTGTCTGGCTCATTCCGTGGCGATCGCCGGTGTCGGCATCGCCTTCGTGGCGTCGATCTTCATCTACCGGGACGTGGCCGCGGGCAACACCTTCGATGGGTCGGTGTATCAGTGGCTTTCCTCCGGCGACTACGTCTTTCAGGTCGGCTTCCTGATCGATCCGCTGAGCGTCACGATGATGCTGGTGGTGAGCTTCGTCTCGCTGATGGTGCACATCTACACCATCGGCTACATGCGGGACGATCCCGGCTACAACCGCTTTTTCAGCTACATCTCGCTGTTCACCTTCTCCATGCTGATGCTGGTGATGAGCAACAATTTCATGCAGTTGTTCTTCGGCTGGGAAGCCGTCGGCCTGGTTTCCTATCTCCTGATCGGTTTCTGGTATACGCGCCCGACGGCCATCTTCGCCAACCTGAAGGCCTTCCTCGCCAACCGCGTCGGCGATTTCGGCTTCATCCTGGGAATCGGGCTGGTGCTGGCCCATTTCGGCACGCTCGACTACCAGCCGGTGTTCGATGAGGCCAGGGGTCTGGCCGACGCAACGTTCAACCTGATTCCGGGCTGCGACTCGACGGCGGTTTCGCTGCTCACCACCACGTGCATCCTGCTCTTCGTCGGCGCGATGGGCAAATCCGCGCAGGTCCCGCTGCACGTCTGGCTGCCCGACTCGATGGAAGGCCCGACCCCGATCTCCGCGCTGATTCACGCGGCGACCATGGTCACCGCCGGCATCTTCATGGTCGCGCGCATGTCGCCGCTGTTCGAACTGTCCGACGCCGCGCTGTCCCTCGTCATCGTCATCGGCTCGATCACCGCGCTGTTCATGGGCTTCCTCGGCATGATCCAGAACGACATCAAACGCGTGGTGGCCTATTCCACCCTGTCGCAACTGGGCTACATGACCGTGGCGCTCGGCGCCTCGGCCTATTCCGTCGCCATCTTCCATCTGATGACACATGCCTTTTTCAAGGCGCTCCTGTTCCTCGCCGCCGGCTCGGTGATCATCGGCATGCATCACGACCAGGACATCCGCAACATGGGCGGCTTGAGGAAATACATGCCGTGGACCTGGGCGACCTGCCTGGTCGGATCGCTGGCGCTGATCGGGACGCCGTTCTTCTCCGGCTTCTATTCCAAGGATTCGATCATCGAAGCCGTCAAGCTCTCGTCGGTCGCGGGTTCGGGCTTCGCCTACTTCTCGGTCATGGCCGGAGTGTTCGTCACCGCCTTCTATTCGTTCCGCATGTACTTCCTGGTCTTCCACGGCGAGGAGCGTTTCGGCAGGCATCATGCCCAGACGCACGGAGACGAGGAACATCACGGCCTCGCGCCGGGGCAGAAGCCGCGCGAGACGCCCTGGGTGGTGACCGTGCCGCTGGTTCTGCTGGCGATCCCGTCGGTCTTCATCGGCTACCTCACCATCGAGCCGATGCTGTTCGGCGATTTTTTCGGCAAGGCCATCTTCGTCGACGCGGGAGCGCATCCGGTGATGGCGGAACTGGCGCGCGATTTCCACGGCGCGGCGGCCATGGCCACGCACGCGCTGATCTCGCCGGTGTTCTGGCTGGCGGCCGCCGGCGTGTTCGCGGCCTGGTTCTGCTATCTCGGGCAGCCCGACGTTCCGGCGGCGATCAAGGCCGCCTGCGGACCGCTCCATACGCTGCTGGAGAACAAATACTATTTCGACCGGTTCAACGAGTGCGTGATCGCCGGCGGCGCCCGCCTTCTCGGCCGCGGATTGTGGAAGGGCGGAGACGCGGGGATCATCGACGGGCTGATCGTCGGCGGATCGGTGCGCATCGTCGGCTGGACCGCCCTGCTGATGCGCCTGCTGCAATCCGGTCACATCTACAGCTACGCCTTCATGATGATCCTGGGTCTGTGCGCGTTGCTCACCCTGACCCGCTGGCTTTTGCCGAGCGTGTGAACTCAATGACGACTGGAACACTATGTCAGGATTGCCGATTCTTTCGCTAGCCATCTGGGTGCCGGTTTTCTCGGGCTTGGCCGTGCTGCTGTTTACCGGACCCGACCGGAACGCGCCCGCCGCGCGCGGGCTGGCCCTGGCGGGCGCGCTGGCCGGCCTGCTGGTGACCTTGCCGCTTTATGCCGGTTTCGACACGGCGACGCCGGCGATGCAGTTCGTCGAGTTCATGCCCTGGATCCGGCGATTCCACATCAACTACCACCTGGGCGTCGATGGCATTTCGATGCTGTTCGTCATTCTCAACAGCTTCATTACCGTCATCGTCGTGCTGGCCGGCTGGCAGGTGATCGAGAGCAAGGTGGCGCAGTACAACGCCTGTTTCCTGATCATGTCCGGCCTGTTGAACGGCATCTTCGCAGCCCTGGACGGCATGTTGTTCTACGTCTTCTTCGAGGCTTCCCTGATCCCGCTTTATCTCATCATCGGCGTGTGGGGCGGACCGCGGCGGGTTTATGCCGCTTTCAAGTTCTTCCTGTTTACCCTGCTGGGATCGCTGCTCCTCCTCCTCTCGCTGATCTATCTGTACCTTGCCGTGGACGGCGGCAGCTTCGCCATCCTGGACTGGCACCAGCTGCCGCTCTCGCTTGCCGAGCAGAAATGGATCTTCCTCGCCTTCCTCGCGGCCTTCGCCGTCAAGGTGCCGATGTGGCCGGTGCATACCTGGCTGCCCGACGCCCACGTCGAGGCGCCGACCGGCGGCTCCATCGTCCTCGCGGCCATCGCGCTGAAACTGGGCGCCTACGGCTTCGTGCGCTTTTCGCTGCCGATCGCGCCCGATGCGTCCTACGCCTTCTCCGGCCTGATCATCGGCCTGTCGCTGATCGCCGTCGTCTATATCGGCTTCGTGGCGCTGGTGCAGGAGGACATGAAGAAGCTCGTCGCCTATTCGTCGATCGCGCACATGGGATTCGTCACGCTCGGCTTTTTCCTGTTCAGTCCGCTCGGTGTGGAGGGCGCGCTGGTGCAGATGATTTCGCACGGATTCGTCGCTGGCGCGATGTTCTACTGCATCGGCGTGATGTACGACCGCGTGCATTCGCGGCAGATCGCCGATTACGGCGGCGTCGTCAATACCATGCCGAAATTCGCCGCCTTCTTCCTGCTCTTCGCCATGGCCAATGCCGGCCTGCCGGCGACTTCGGGCTTCGTCGGCGAATTCATGGTCATCATGGCCTCGGTCCAATTCAACCTGTGCGTGGCCTTCGCGGCGGCCCTGACCATGATCCTCGGCGCCGCCTATACCCTGTGGATGTACAAGCGGGTGGTCTTCGGCGCCGTCGGCAACCCTCGTGTCGCCGGGTTGACCGACATTACCGCGCGCGAATTCCTGGTGCTCGCGCTGCTGGCCGCCGCCGCGCTGGGCATAGGCCTCTATCCGCAGCCCCTGACCGATGTCATGCACAGCTCGGTCGACGAGCTGCTGCGTCATATCTCCGTAAGCAAGATCCAATAAGTGGTATCCGCCATGACGCTTGCCGAAATGCAATTCGCCCTGCCCGATCTCTCCATCGCCAGCGCCGAGATATTCCTGCTCACGATGGCGTGCCTGATCCTGATTGCCGACGTGTTCTCCAGGGACGGGAAAGGGGCCGTCACCTATGACCTCACCCTGCTCACGCTGGCCGGCGCGGCGGTGACGACCTTCGCCATCAGTACCGGAGAAGTCTCCTACACCTTCAGCAACATGTACGTGAGCGACCTGATGGGCGATCTCCTGAAGTTCATGGTCTATATCAGCGTCATTTTCGTGCTGTTCTACTCGCGCGCCTATGTGCGGGCCCGTCCCGAGATGGCCAGGGGCGAATTCTACGTATTGAGCCTGTTCGCCACCCTGGGCATGATGGTCATGATTTCGGCCAGCCATCTGCTCACGGTCTACATCGGCATCGAACTCCTCTCGCTGTCGCTCTACGCCATGGTGGCGATGAACCGCTCGTCGGTGGCTGCGACCGAGGCGGCCATGAAGTATTTCGTGCTCGGCGCCTTAGCTTCCGGCCTGCTGCTCTACGGCATGTCGATGCTCTACGGCGCGGCGGAAACGCTCGAGATTCCGATGCTCGCCGCGCGCCTGCTCAGTGGTGAAATGGACCTGGACATCGTCCTTTTCGGTCTGGTTTTCGTGGTCGCCGGCATCGCCTTCAAGCTGGGCGTGGTGCCTTTTCACATGTGGATTCCCGACGTCTACCACGGCGCCCCGACGGCGGTGACCCTGTTCATCGCCAGCGCGCCGAAGCTCGCGGCGTTCGCCGTGGCGGTTCGCGTGCTGGTCTGTGGCCTGGTCGCGGCCTACTACCACTGGCAGACGATGCTGATCATCCTGTGCGTGGCGTCGCTCGCGGTCGGTAATTTCGCCGCGATCGCGCAAACCAACCTCAAACGCATGCTGGCGTATTCCGCGATCTCGCACATGGGATTCATGCTGCTCGGCATGGCCTCCGGGGTTTTCATGGAAAATCCGGACTTCGTTCCCGGCGCCTACGCTTCCGCGATGTTCTACGTCGTGACCTACGTCATCGCCAGCCTGGCCGCGTTCGGCACGATTCTCCTGCTTTCCCGCCAGGGTTTCGAAGCGGACGAGATCAGCGACTTCGCCGGGCTGAACAGGCGCAATTCCTGGTACGCCGGAATCATGATGATGGCCATGTTCTCGATGGCCGGCATCCCGTTCTTCGTCGGCTTCTTCGCCAAGTTCTCGGTGTTGGTGGCGGTCGTCACCGCCGGACATCTGTGGCTCGCGCTCGTCGCCATTTTCTTCTCGCTCGTCGGCGCCTACTACTATCTGCGTGTCGTCAAGGTCATGTACTTCGATCCGCCGGCGAGCGCCGAGCCGATCGAAACCACGCCGGACGTGAAATTGCTGCTCTCGGTCAATGGTCTGGCGATCGCCCTGATCGGCATCTTCCCGAATTCCCTGATGCAGCTCTGCGCGGATAGCCTGGCCGGATCCATCCTCTTCTGATCCCGCCTTGCGCTGCTCGTACGCCCTGCCCTTCGGGGCGTTTTTCCCCGCATGACATGAAGACACAAATCCCAGAAAATTTTTCGCACCTCGTCGAGACGACGATCGAGAGCTCGCAGGCCTTCAAAGGCAGGCTCCTCGAAGTCCGCCGCGACCGGGTACGCCTGCCGGATGCGAGCGAATCCACGCGTGAATACGTGAGGCACCCCGGCGC
>JAITIQ010000093.1 GCA_031279425.1 Accumulibacter sp. | reverse complement strand
CAGGACCTGGGAGTCGCTGCCGGAGAAGTTCCGGCCGTTGCCCGGCCGCCGGAACGTGGTGCTCAGTCGGAATCCGGGCTATGCCGCGCCCGGCGCAGAACTGGCTGGCTCGCTGGATGAGGCCGTGGGGAAAGCCGGGAACGGAGACGAAATTTTCGTCATCGGCGGCGCCGAGTTGTATCGCCAGGCGCTGCCGCTCGCTGACAGGTTGTATCTCACGGAAATCGCGGCGGATTTTTCCGGCGACGCCCTTTTCCCTGAAGTTCATCCGGACGAATGGCGGGAAGTCTCGCGCAGCCAGGTCTTCGAGGAGGCCGGGCTGTCCTACGCCTTCGTCATTCATCGGCGCGCGCAGTCTACGTAGTGTCCGGCCCTGCCGTCGTTGGCCTTCCTGGTCAGGGTGGATGTCGGTGTCAAAGCCGGGGAACGCCGGCCGCTCTTTGGCATGAAGGCATGGGTTGAGGCAGGAGCGAAGCGGTTCGCAAACCGCCCCTGGCAACTTTTGTCTTTGGAGAAACCTCCGCCTTTCATTGCGCCTGGCTCCGACGCGAAACTGCCGCAGATCGGCGGGTTATTGGTAGAATGAGGAGCCTTCCGGAAAGCTGGTCTGCTTTCAGTCCTCGTTTTTTGTCATCTACCGGAGATCGATCGAATGGCCGTCGAACGCACGCTTTCCATCATCAAACCCGATGCCGTCGCCAGGAGCGTGATCGGGAAAATCTATTCCCGTTTCGAAACCAGCGGACTCTCCATCGTCGCCGCGAAAATGGTCTGGCTGTCGTCCCGGGAAGCCGGGCAGTTCTACGCCGTGCACAGGGAGCGGCCGTTCTACGGCGAGCTCGTCGAGTTCATGACTTCCGGGCCGGTGATGGTGCAGGTGCTCGAAGGCGAGGACGCCATCGCCAGGAACCGCGAACTGATGGGCGACACCGATCCGAAGAAAGCCGCGCCGGGCACCATCCGTGCGGATTTCGCCGAGTCCATCGACGCCAACGCGGTGCATGGTTCCGACGGCCCCGATACGGCCAGGGCGGAAATCGCCTTTTTCTTCCCGGCGATGAACCTCTACGCGGGCCGTTGAAGGTTCGCCGTGATCCGAGCATGGCCGTCAATCTGCTCGATTTCGACGCGGCGGGACTCGCCGCGCGTTTTGTGGAGTGGGGCGAGAAGCCGTTCCGCGCTCGGCAGGTGTTGCGCTGGATGCACCGTTCGGGACAGGACGATTTCGGCGCGATGACCGACATCGCCGGGAGTCTGCGCGAGAAACTCGGGGCGGAGGCGGAGATCAAGCCTCCGGCCATCGTTTCGGACCGTTTTTCCGATGACGGCGCGCGCAAGTTCCTGTTCGACGTCGGCGGCGGAAACGCCGTCGAGAGCGTGTTCATTCCCGAAGACGAGCGCGGGACGCTGTGCGTGTCCACCCAGGCCGGATGCGCGCTCGACTGCGCCTTCTGCTCGACCGGCAGGCAGGGTTTCAACCGCAACCTGAGCGTCGCCGAAATCATCGGCCAGCTCTGGCAGGTCAAGCGGGTGCTGGGCGCGTGCTCGGGAGACGAGCGGATGATCAGCAACGTGGTGCTGATGGGCATGGGCGAGCCGCTGGCCAATTTCGATCACTTGGTGGCGGCCTTGCGCCTGATGCTCGACGACAATGCCTACGGCCTGTCGAGGCGGCGCGTGACGGTGTCGACGGCGGGACTGGCGCCGATGATCGACCGTCTGCGCGACGAATGCCCGGTCGCTCTCGCGGTCTCGCTGCACGCGCCGGACGATGCGCTGCGCGACCGGCTGGTGCCGATCAACCGCAAATATCCCCTGCGCGAACTGATCGCCGCCTGCCGGCGCTACCTGGAAAAGGCGCCGCGCGATTTCGTGACTTTCGCCTACGTGATGCTCGACGGAGTCAACGATTCGGAGGATCACGCCCGCCGCCTGCTGCGCTTGACGAGCGGGATCCCCTGCAAGTTCAACCTGATCCCGTTCAATCCGTTCCCGGCTTCTTCCTTCCGGCGTTCTCCGCCGGCACGGGTACGGAACTTCGCGGAAATCCTGGCGAGCGCCGGAATCGTCGCCACGACGCGCAAGACCCGCGGCCAGGACATCGACGCGGCGTGCGGCCAGCTGGCCGGGCGGGTGAGGGACAGAAGCCGTTGTTCCCGACAAGCGGCGATGAGTGTTCGTGAGATGAGACTGCCATGATCAAAGGTCATGAGTTTGCGTGTTTCCTTGCCGTTGTCTGCCTGGCGGGTTTCCTTCCGCCGGCGGCGGCGCAGCAGCCGTCCGCGCCGACGGACGCGCCGGGTTTTTCGCCTTCGGAACCGACGCCCAAGGATCCGCGGACGCGCGCCAGGGCGCATACCGAGCTGGGCTCGCTGTATTTCCAGGAGGGCAACCTGATCGTCGCGCTCGAGGAGTTGACGCTCGCGGCCGCGATCGATCCGGATTACGCGCCGGCCTTCGCCACGCGCGGACTGGTGCTCTACTACGTGAAGGAATTCGATTCCGCCGAGAAGGATTTCCAGCGGGCGCTCTCGCTCGAAGACAGGAATCCAGAGATCAGCAACAACTATGGCTGGTTTCTCTGCCAGACGGGCCGGGCGAAGGAGTCGATCGAGTATTTCGAGCGCGCCTACCGGGATCCTCTGTATCAGACGCCGGCCAATGCCTACCTGAATGCGGGGGCCTGCCACATCAAGATCGGCCAGCTCGACACGGCGCAGGACGCGCTGCAGAAAAGCCTGCGCCTGATGCCCAACAATCCGCAGGCGCTGTATCACCTGGGCGAGGCCGCCTATCTGCGCGGCAATTACGACGCCGCCAGAAAACATTTGATGAGCGCCTTCCAGTTGACCGATCCCGGACCGGAGATGCTCTGGCTGCTCCTGCGCACCGAGCGCCGGCTGGGCAACCGGGCGGACGAACAAAGCCTTGCCATCCAGTTGCGCCGCAGATACCCCGATTCTCCCGAATATCAGGAATTGCTGAAAAGGAATTACGAATGAGCGAGGACAAGGCCGTCCAGGACCTGGTGGCCGGCATCGGACAAGTGAGTATTCTGGATCAGGAAGCGCTGGAGCCCGTGCTGGAGGAGGCCATGGACGTCGGCCAGCAGCTGCGTTCGGCGCGCGAAGCCCGAGGCATTTCCGTCGGCGCGGCGGCGACGAAACTCAAACTGAGCATTCGCCAGGTGCAGGAGATGGAAGCGAACGATTGGTCCCACCTGCCCAGGACGGTTTCCCGCGGATTCGTGCGCAACTATGCGCGCTACCTCGAACTCGAAATCGATCCCTTGATGGAGGCTCTGGATCACGTGGAAATGCCGCGCGGGCCGGAACTCGTCGTCGGCGCTTCCTCGATCAACATGCCGCGCGAAGGCAAGCGCGACCGGCGCGATTACTTCCGCGTGGCCACCGGGCTGATCGTTCTGGTTTTGGCGCTCCTGGCCTGTTTTTTCATTCCCGCCGAGACCTGGCTGTCCGCGTTCGACGCGGTCAAGGCGCTCGTCTCGGGAAACCAGGTGATTCCAAGGTCGACCGTGACGCCGCCGGACGCCGCGTCTCCGCCATCCGTCGCCGAAGATCCCATCGTGCCGGCCGCGGCGGCGCCTTCCATTCCGCTTGCCCCGGTTTCCGGCACGGAGCCTTTGCCCCCGGGCGATACCCAGGCCATGCGGCCGATTCCCGTCGCCGATGCCGGCGGGGGGATGCTGGTCTTTTCCTTTTCCGACTCTTCCTGGGTCGAAGTACGCGATGGCGGCGGTCAGATACTCTTTTCCCAGGTCAGTCCGCCCGGCAGCCGGCGCGAGGTCACGGGCCAGCCGCCGTTTTCGCTGGTCATCGGCAACGCCTCGCGCGTCGCGCTGCAATACAAGGGCCAGCCCGTCGATCTGGCCCAGCGCAGCAGCCGGGATGACGTGGCGCGCCTGATCCTCGAATGAGCATCGGGTTTTCCGGGATGAGCGTTTCCGGCAGACGCCGCCCCACGCGGCCGGTGCGCATCGGCAGGCTCGTGATTGGCGGCGGCGCGCCGGTCGTGGTCCAGTCGATGACCAACACCGACACCGCGGATGTCGCGGCGACGGTCGATCAGTGCGCCGAACTGGCGCGCGCGGGTTCGGAGCTCGTGCGCGTCACGGTCAATACGCCCGAAGCCGCGGCAGCCGTGCCGCGCATCTGCGATGCGCTCGAAGGCATGGGCGTCGACGCGCCGCTGGTCGGCGACTTTCACTACAACGGCCACCGTCTGCTGGCCGATTACCCGGAATGCGCCGAGCGGCTGGCCAAGTATCGCATCAATCCCGGCAACGTCGGCCACGGCGAAAAACGCGACGAACGGTTCGCGCGCATGATCGAAATCGCCTGCAGGCATGACAAGGCGGTGCGCATCGGCGTCAACTGGGGCAGCCTCGACCAGAATTTGCTCGCGCGCGTCATGGACGGCAACGCCCGACGTCCCCGGCCGCTCGACGCGACCGGCGTGATGCGCGAGGCGATGGTCGCCTCGGCGCTGGAGTCGGCGGCGAGGGCCGAGGAACTCGGGCTTCCCGGCGAGCGCATCGTCCTCTCGTGCAAGGTGTCCGGCGTGCAGGACCTGATCGCCATCTACCGCGAGCTTTCCCGGCAGTCCGACCATGCCCTGCATCTCGGCCTGACCGAGGCCGGCATGGGCTCCAAGGGCATCGTCGCTTCCACGGCGGCGATGGCCGTCCTCCTGCAGGAGGGGATCGGCGACACGATCCGCGTGTCCTTGACGCCGGAACCGAATGGCGCGCGCGCGCGGGAAGTCTTCGTCGCGCAGGAACTGCTGCAAAGCATGGGCCTGCGCGCCTTCGCGCCGATGGTCGCGGCCTGCCCCGGCTGCGGCCGGACGGCGAGCGCCTTCTTCCAGGAACTCGCGCAGGCCGTGCAGGACCACGTGCGCAGCCGCATGCCCGGCTGGCGGGCCGACTACGACGGCGTCGAGAACATGACCCTGGCGGTGATGGGCTGCGTGGTCAACGGGCCGGGCGAGAGCCGGCACGCCAACGTCGGCATCAGCCTGCCGGGGACGGGCGAA
>JAITIQ010000065.1 GCA_031279425.1 Accumulibacter sp. | reverse complement strand
AGGGGAATCCATCGGGGAAACTCGTCATTGCCGGGCCATGCGCCGTGGCAATCCGGTTCGCTCTGCCCGGCGCGAAGCGCCGCGGTCGGGGGGTGTGGATACCCATGCCCGCCGGGCGGGGGAGGGGAAGGCAGAGGGCGGCGCGAAGGGAAGCCCGGTCTCTCGAAGCCCGGTCTTCGAAGAAAAGGCGACAAACCCTTGGTTGGGCAAAAATTACCAGCAGCCAGCGCGGCCTGGACAAGCGTAGCGCGGTCCGGGAATCGTTTTCAGACGATGCGCGGCATCGCCCGTTTCAAAACCAGCGATTCCTTACGCCAAGGCGCGGTGGTGGCGGACCGCGGCCTTCGGCCCGATCCAGACCACAGGGCCGGGGAGCGTCTGCCAAGGATTGGCGACGCTTCGCGTCGTTCGATACGACCCCGAGGACCGCGCGAAGCAGTTCCAAGCTACGCTCGCTGGCCGCGCCGATCAGCTTTTTCCTTCGACCTTCAGAGCGCCATCGTGTATTTGATATGGCTTTCCTTCGAAAAACCCCCGCGTGGCGAATACCCGCGCCGGAAAGGTTTTTCCCCTCCACGACAGGTTGCGCTTCAAGGCCAGATCGAAATACAGCGGATTGTGCTCGCGCAGCTTTTCCAGATCGGCGACGGCTTCCTTCGGCAGCAGGCCGTCGCGGGCCAGCGCGGCCGGCGAGATGAGCGGCAGGATGCCCGGCAGCGGGTAGTCGGAGCCGTTGAGCAGGCGTCCGTGCCAGTCCTCGCGTTCGAGCAGGGCGCGAAGGACGCTGGGCTTGCGGTTGCGCAGCACGATGGCGGAAATGTCGCCGAAGAGATTGCCTTTCCATTCCGGCCGTTCCATCAGGCGGGTGAACAGCTCGAAGCTCGTCCGCCGCTTGCCCGGCTGGTCCAGATCCTCGTCCCTGCCGGCGCTCGCGCAGTGCGCCACGACCACGCGCGCGCCCGCGTCCAGGGCGCGGCGCAGGCGCAGGGGATTGCCGAAATGTTCGAGGCTCGCGCTCTGCGCGGCTTTTTCCGCGCCGCAGTGGGTAATCAGGGGCAGGCGCAGGCGGGCGAGCGCGGCGAAGAAGGCGTCGCAGCGCCTGGCCGCGGGATCGATGTTCTGCGCCGCCGGCAGCCATTTCACCGCCTTCGCTCCGCGCGCGGCGGCGGCTTCGAGCCGATCCACGGCGTCGGGCGCGTAGGGATGGATCGAGGCGGCCCAGGCGAAGACGTCCGGATGATCCTCCGCCACGCGCGCGGCGTAGGCGTCGGGCACGTGGAAGGTGCTTTTCTCCGGCGCCGGACGCCCGTCGTCGTCGTGATACCAGTCGAAGGCGAAGAGCAGCGCCTTGACGCCGGCGGGCAGGCCCCGCGCCAGCGCGGCGAGCCGCCGCACGTAGTTTTCATCCACCGTGCCAGGCTCGCCGGAAACGCAGCCGGCGTTGAGGTAGGCGAGGCGCTGGCCGTAGAGGATCGGATGCCAGGGGCTCAGGAGCCGGCTGCCGACGTGCAGCCCGCCGTCGCTGTCGCCGATGCCGGCGAGATGGACGTGGACGTCCCACACCTCCGCCGGATCGAGTCCCTGCCAGACTCTGGCGAGCCACGGGCTTTCGGCGAGCGCGCCGAGCGCTGGAGCGCGGCAGGGGTTCATGAGGAGGGGCTGGCGCGCGCGGGCCTCGAGCGCCGCCGCGGCGGCGGCCAGGGAGGCGGCGGCCTGGAGGAATCGGCGGCGGTTCATGTCGGGCGCTCCCCGCTTCTTCGCATTCCGGCGGTCGAAGGAAGGACATTATTCTTTTTGATGCGCGTCATTTCACGCTCCTTCGGCCATGCGTTTCAAGGCGACGTAATCGGTCTTGCCGGTGCCGAGCAGCGGCAGCGCGTCGACGCGCACGATGCGGCGCGGCACCGCGAGTTCGGGCAGGCCGAGATCCTGCGCCGCCTTTTGCAGCGCGGCGCGCTCGAGGCCGGCCGCGGTGGTAAACAGCACCAGCGCCTCGCCCTTGCCGGGGTCGGTCTGGCCGATGACGGCGTGCTGTCCGCCGGGAGAAGCGGCGAAGGCCAGCTTCTCCGCCGCTTCCAGGCTGACCATCTCGCCGGCCACCTTGGCGAAGCGCTTGACGCGGCCGACGATGCGCACGAAGCCGTCGTCGTCGATGTCGACGATGTCGCCGGTCTCGTACCAGCCTTCGCCGCATTCCGACATGGGAGCCTGCAATACGCCGGGACGGTCCGCCCGCAGGTAGCCACTCATCACATTGGGGCCGCGCACGTGCAGGACGCCGCCGCGCTCGATGCCGGGCACCGGCAGGAGGCGCTGTTCGAGCCCCGGCAAGAGTTGCCCGACGGTGCCGCGGCGATAGGCCATCGGCGTATTGACCGCGATCACCGGCGCGGTCTCGGTGGCGCCGTAGCCTTCGAGGATGCGGATGCCGAATTTCTCGAACCACTGGTCGCGCACGGTGTCGGCGAGCTTTTCCGCGCCGGCGACGACGTAGCGCAGGCGGTAGAAGTCGTAGGGATGCGCGAATCTCGCGTAGTTGCCGAGGAAGGTGCTGGTGCCGAACAACACCGTGCAGCCCCGGTCGTAAGCCAGTTCGGGAATGACGCGGTAATGCAGCGGCGAGGGATAGAGAAAGAGGCTCGCGCCGGTGAGCACCGGCAGCAGGGTGCCCGCCGTCAGCCCGAAGGAGTGGAAGATGGGCAGGACGTTGAGCACGCGGTCGTCGATGGAAAAGTCGATGATCGCGCGAATCTGCGCGATGTTGGCCAGGATCGCGCGGTGCGAGAGCACGACGCCCTTGGGTTTGCCCTCGGAACCGGAGGTGAACAGCACCACCGCCGCGTCCTCGGGGTTCGCCTCGCCCTCCATGCGCTCCACCGCGCGCGGAAAGCGCAGCGCCCAGCCCAGCAGCCAGAGCTTGTCGAGAAAACCCATTTCCGCGCGCAGGTCCTCGAGATAGACGATGCGCTCCACCCCCCGCAGCGCGGCCAGCTTGTCGGCCAGCCGGGCCTGCTCGACGAAGGCTCGCGAGCTGATCACGACGCGGATTTCCGCCGCGTCGCAAGCGGCCTGCATGCCGTCGACACCCGCCGTGTAGTTGAGCATCGCCGGCACCCGCCGCAGGGCCGAGAGGCCGAAAAACAGGGCGACGGTCGGCATCAGGTTCGGCAGCAGCAGGCCGACGCGCTCGCCGGGACGGGCGAGCCGCGCGGCCAGCCGGCCGAGCGCGAGGGCCGCTTTCAGGAGATCATGGTAGGAATATTCCAGCTGCTTGATGTCCTCCACCACGCGGCGGCCGCTTCCGTGCCGTTCCATGGCGTCGCACAGCGCGCCGTAGAGAGTGCGACGGTCCGGCTGCGCCAGCGCCATTTCCTGCATCAGCCGGCGCAGCGCCTCGCCGGCCTTCTGGCGGCGCGCCCTGGCCGACGGCGCCTGCGGCATCGGCAGCGCCGTCGTCGGCAGCACGCTCAGGGTGATGCGCGGGAAAAGCTTGCGCGGGCGCCCGTAGAGCCGCGAGAAATAGCTGCGCGACGGCCCGTCGAGGCGCACCGGCAGGAGCGTCGCGCCGGTCCTCGCGGCGACGAAGGCCGGCCCGTCGTAAACCTTCATCAGGCTGCCGGTGAGCGTGATCCGCCCCTCGGGGAAGATCATCACCGGACGGCCCGATTCGATGAGGCGCACCACCCGCTTCATGGCCATCGGATTGCCCGGATCGACCGCCAGGTAATCGGCCATCAGGCCGAGCCAGAAACGCCAGAAGCCGCGCTTGACCACCTCGGTATGCA
This sequence comes from Accumulibacter sp., assembly GCA_031279425.1. Classification (GTDB taxonomy): domain Bacteria; phylum Pseudomonadota; class Gammaproteobacteria; order Burkholderiales; family Rhodocyclaceae; genus Propionivibrio. The sequence continues at coordinate 1,178 of JAITIQ010000065.1, read as the reverse complement.
CCACGAATACCGGATTCTCGATCGGCAGGAACAGCCCGAGCAGGATGCCGTCGAGGAAGGATTCGTGATTGGCGATGATGAGCAGGCGCCCGTCCCGCGCGCCCGCTGCCTCGCGCGCCCGGTCGACGCCCTGCACGCGCACGCGGAACAGCAGCCTGGCCGTGGCGCGCAGCAGGAAGCGGAGAACAATACGCGCGCCAGTCTTGATCGTGTTATCGTTTGTCATATTCATGAAGTTCGTTATGTAAGGTCAAAAAAAATCAGCAATGCGAGCGCACGTAGTCGAGCACATTGCCGAGAGTCTCTTCCAGAGAACGCCGGTTGATCCAGAACCACACTTCCTTGCCGATCTTCTCCGAACAAAGCACGTCCGCCTCGCGCAGGATCTTGAGGTGATGCGACACCGTCGAGCGCGTCAGCGTCGATACCGCGGCAATCCGCCCGACGTTGAGACGCTCTCCCCGGTCGAACAGCATCAGGATGCGCTGCCGGTGTTCGTCGCCCAGCGCCGTAAACACGCGGGACATCGGACGCCACTCGGAAGGAATGGAATGGGTGTATTCGGTTTTCATGTCGATGATCTTAGTTGTATCGTTGCGTTGTGTCAAGCCCTTCCGGATTCAACTGAGGAGCGCAATGGACGGTCATGGCGGCAAGCGCCAGCCGCGGGGAGGAAAGACGCGGCGATACGCGAGCCTTCGGCACGTATCAGAGCAGATTGTTTAATGTTGGTCATATCCCCCCTGCGGGAGCATAGGTATCTACCCACCCCGAAACAGCTGGTGATAAGAACAGCGGCGCTTCGCGCCGGGCAGAACGAACTGGATTGCCACGGCGCATAACCCGAGCAATGACGAGTTCTCCCGATGGATTCCCCTCGCCCCCCGCAGGGGGGAGAGGGCCAGGGAGAGGGGATCGAGCATGCGCGGCGCAGCGACGCGGTTTTCCCGGCGGGGAAGCGTGGATGAGCGTTCGTTCATTCCTCCCCTTTTTGGTCAGCGGCGCTCTCGCGCCGGAGGGAACGACGCCCTCTCCCGCCCCTGCGGGGCACCCTCCCATCTGCACTAACTTAAATATAGCAAACCAAGCCGAAAGTGGATATATTTCTCCAGAGGCACGGGAGAAATGGAATGAACGAAGACAACATTCGGCTGCTGATGAAGCATCTTCCGGAAGGT
>JAITIQ010000060.1 GCA_031279425.1 Accumulibacter sp. | reverse complement strand
GGCCGTGAAGGAAAGCGGAAACTTCCGGGGAGCAGACGAGCGGATCTGTCTTTTTTCAAAACGCTCTATCCGCGCGGCGCCTCGAGTCCGTTGATGATCAGCGAGAGTTGCAGACGGTCGCGCACGCCGAGCTTTTCCAGCATCGCCCCGACGTGCGCCTTGACCGTGCGCTCGGTGATGTCCATGCGCCGGGCGATTTCCTTGTTGCTCTCGCCCCGGGCCAGCAGAATGGCCACTTCCCGCTCGCGCGCCGTGAGCCGTTCCCGCCACGCGGCCTGGTTGGCTTCCGATGCGGCCGAAGACGCGGCCAGACGCCGGCTCGTCGCCGCGAGCAGGCGCTGCAGCAGACCTTGTCCGACCCACACGCCGCCGTTGCCGACGGCGAGCGCCACCTGGGCGAGAACGGCGGGCGCGGCGTGGCCGTTGCAATAACCGGACGCGCCGGCGGAAAGCGCCAGCATCGCCTCTTCCTCGCCAGGCTCGTCGGCGAGCAGGATCACCGGCCTTTCCGCCGCCTGCCGGACGATGTTGCTGACCAGATTCAGGGTATCGAACCTTGCTCCCGTCGGCCGCAACACCCAGATCATGCTCGCCGCCGGAGGCACCTGCGCCAGGGTTCCGGCGATCAGGTCGGGAAAGGCCTTTTTCCAGGTTTCGCGCAGGCGCGCGTCGCGCGACAAAAAGGCGGAAGGCATGTCAGCGCTCCGTGAAAGCGCGCGCCTTGGCACGCAGCACAGGCTTCAACAGATAGGTCAGGATGCTTTTTTCGCCGGTGACGATGTCTACTTCGGCCACCATGCCGGGAATGATCGGCATGTCGTTGCCGAGATCGGGGCGGTCGGTGCGCACGCGCACCACGTAGAAGGCGTTGCCCTTCTCGTCAACCACCGTGTCGGCGCCGATGTGTTCCAGTTGACCTTCCAGCCCGCCGTAGATGGCGAAATCGTACGCCGTGAATTTGACCATCGCCTTCTGGCCGGGCCGCAGGAAAGCGATGTCGCGAGGCTGCACGCGCGCTTCCAGCAGCAGTTCGTCTTCGAGCGGGACGATCTCGACGACGTCCTTGCCGGGCTGCACGACGCCGCCGACGGTGTTGACCAGCAGACGCTTCACCGTGCCCTTGACCGGCGAGCGCAGCACGGCGCGCTCGACCTTGTCGGCCAGGCCGACGCTGCTCTCCGACAGGCTGTTCAAGCGGGCCATGGTATCGGCGAGATCCCTGCCCGCCTCGTTGCGGAAAGCCAGCGCGACTTCCTCGATCTTGTGGCTGGCCTCGGCGATCGCCGACTGGCTGCGCGATATCTGCGCCGCCGCCATGTCGCGCTCGCCGCGGAAACGGGCGGCATCGCGCTCCAGGCGGATGATCTCGACTTCGGAGACGGCGCCCGAACCGATCAGCGGCCGGGTCACGGACAGTTCCTTCGAGGTCAGTTCATAAGCCTGCGCCGCCTGCGCATAGCGCGCCCGCGCCTCGGCCAGTTCCTGCTGGCGCTGGGACAACTGCTGGCGCACGATCATGCGCGAGTTGGCCAGTTCGCTGCGCCGGGATTCATAAAGATGGCGTTCCTCTTCGGCGGTCTTCGGGTCTTCCCGGATGACCTCGGGCGGCATGACGAGGGGCGCATCCTCGGTCAGCGCCCTGAGACGCGCGGCCTTGGCCTGCAAGGAGAGGATTTGCGCGCGGCTCTCGCGCACGGACGACACGAAACGCGTCTGGTCGATGGTCAGCAGGATCTGCTCGGACTCGACCACCTCGCCTTCATGCACCAGGATTTCCGAAACCACGCCGCCATCGAGGCTTTGCAGCACCTGCAACTGGCGCGAGGGAATCACCTTGCCCTCGCCGCGCGCCACCTCGTCGATGTTGCTCAGGGCGGCCCAGGTCACGGCGACGGCGACGATGAGGGCGACCAGGCACAGAACGATGCGCGCGCGCAGCGGTTCCTGCTGGACGAAGGCGTAGTCGATGTCGGCGGCGAGGCTCTGGCCGCTCTCCTTGCCGGCCGGGGCGACGCGTTCGAGCAGCGCGTCGATCAGGCCCTTGCGGCTCGTCCGGGAGCTCTGCCCGCCTTGCCGCGAGGAGCGCCGGCGATGCTCGGCGCCGCCCGGTCTGCCGGCGGAACCCGTTGGCTTCGGCAAGGCGCCGGTCGAACGCGAGCTCATGCCGCCCTCCCGACCTGGCCGGACTGCAACGCCCGGATCACCTTTTCGCGCGGACCGTCGGCGACGATCCGCCCGTCATCGACGACGATGATGCGCGTGGCGAGATCGATGAGACTGGTGCGATGCGTGACGACCACCAGGGTCTTGTGCGCGGCATGGCGATTCAGGCGCTCCTTGAAGGCGCTTTCGGTGGAAAAGTCCATGGCGCTCGTCGGCTCGTCGAACAGCAGCACCGGCGGGTCCATCAACACCGCGCGGGCGATCGCCACCTGCTGGCGCTGCCCGCCCGAAAGCGATTCGCCGCGTTCGCCGATCGGCATGTCGAAACCCTTCGGGTGGCGGTTGATGAAGGCCGACAGGCCGGCCACCTCGGCGGCATGCACGATCGCCGAATCGTCGGCATAGGGCGCGCCGATGGAGACGTTCTCGCGCAGCGTTCCGTAGAAGAGCATGGCTTCCTGCCCGACGTAACCCACGTTGCGCCGCAGGTCGGCCGGATCGAGCTGCCGAAGATCGATGCCGTCCATGTACACCGCGCCCTCGCCCGGCTGGTACAGGCCCAGCATCAGCTTTTGCAGCGTGCTCTTGCCCGAGCCCGTACGCCCGAGGATGACCACGTGCTCGCCCGCCTGGATGCTCAGCGAAACACGCTTCAGGGCTGGCTCGGTCTGCTCGGGGTAATTGAAGGAGACGTCGCGGAATTCGATCGAGCCCTGCAATTCCGGGCGGTGGATGAAGTTCGAGGCATCCGGGCGCTCGACCGGCAGATCCATCAGCTTGTTGAGCGTGGAAAGCGAGGTGCGCGCGTTCTGGAACTGCATCAGCAGGCCGACGCCCTGCGCCAGCGGCGCCATGGCGCGGCCGCCGAGCATGGTCGTGGCGATCAGCCCGCCCAGGGTCAGCGCGCGCTCGTGGATCAGATAGACGCCGGCCACGACCAGCAGCACGTTGACGCTCTGCATGATGATCGCCGCGCCGTTGCTGGCGAAGGCCGAAAGCAGGCGCAGTTGCGCGCCGGTGCGCGCCAGGAAGGCCGTGGCGCGTTCCCACTTGACCTGCACGGCGCCCTCGGCGCTCAGGGTCTTGATCGTCTCCAGCGCGGTCAGGCTTTCGACCAGTGAGGCGTTGCGCAAGGCCGTGGCGCGGTAGGTCGTCTCGGTGAATTCGTGCATCCGGAACTGGAGAAAGTAGGCGTAGACGAGCCCGACGACGAGCCCGCACGAGGGGATCAGCACCAGCGGCCAGGCGATCCACAGGATCACCAGCAGGAAGAGCAGCGCGAACGGGAGGTCGATCAGCGCGGTCACCGTCACCGAGGCGATGAAGTCGCGCACCGATTCGAACGAACGCAGATTCGAGGCGAAGGAGCCGACCGATGCCGGTTTGCCTTCCATGCGCATACCCAGCACGCGCTCCATGATCAGCGCCGACAGCTTGACGTCGATGCGCGCGCTGGCCAGATCGATGAAATGGCTGCGCAACAGGCGCATCACGAAATCCATGCCGAACACCAGGAATACGCCGACGGCCAGCATCCACAAGGTGTCCGTCGCGTTGTTCGGCACCACGCGATCATAGACGTTCATCGTAAACAGCGGCAGGGCCACGGCGAACAGATTGATCAGCAGGGCCGCGCCGATCACGTCGCGATAGACCGCCCGCTGCTCGAACAGGGCTCCCCAGAACCAGTGGCGCCCGGCGAGGTCGGCGACCTTGGGCGCGCGCGCGTCGAAGACGAAGCGCGGCCGGGCGAACAGGACGACGCCGGTGTAGCGCGCGGCCAGTTTTTCGCGCGTCAGCGTCACGTGGCCTTCCCCGGCTTCCGGAAAGAGCACCCGCACCTTCTCGCGGGACTTGCTCCAGGCGATCAGAACGCAGGCCTTGTCGTCCTTGAGCAGGAGGATCGCCGGCAGCACGGCTCCGTCGATGTCGTTCAGCGGGCGCCGCGCGATCCGGCTCGACAGGCCGGCGCGAGCGGCGGCGCGGGGGAACAGCGAGGGCGTCAGGCAGCCGCCCTCCAGCGGCAGGCCGGCCGAGAGCGCGGCGCGCGTGCTCGGACGCCCGAGCATGCGAGTGAGCTCGACCAGGCAATCGAGCAGGGGGTCGTCATGATGCAGCAGATCCTCGCGCAAGCCATCGACCATGGGAAACGGAGCCGCTTTCGCGGCATCCGGAGTCGCAATACCATCCGTTGCCAAGGGGCTCCTCCCACAAAAACGGGCAGATCGCTCTGCCTTCCCCGTAAACCCGCTTCCTTGCCATCGCGGGATGCGTCATTCTAGCGCTTGGCCGGGCCTCGGTCTAAAAATGGAAATCAGTCAGAATCGGCTTCTTCGACGCTTCCCGTGATTTTCGATTGCCTCGAAGTTTTCTTCGGTGAAGGATGCCCTCGAATCCGGGAAACAGCCAGGGGGTAAAGGTAAAATTTTGAAATCCCCGCAATCGTCCGTGCGCTTCTCGTCGTGGGTAGAAAGGGGTTGGGCGATCGTATCGGGAAACCGGGAACAAGCCATGGACGGTTGGAACGAAACGAGGCCGGCAGGATGCCGGCGCTCCAGGAAGCCGGCGACTTCGGACAGGCTGCGCGATGAACGGTCATGTGGCGGCGGACATCACCCGCGCAGCGAGGAAAGATGCGGCGGTACGCGAGTCTCCGGCGTATTGCCTCTTTGGGTGAAAAACGGGGAGCGCGGGCGTGTCTCGCCCGCTTCGCAGGGCTTTTACAGACGGACGAGGACGGGCTGTGCCCGGGAATGGCTGATCGTCGTGAAATTTCGTGATTTATGGAATATGATTTCATGAATCACGAAGCCCGATCCGATATTGCCGTGCCTTTCCCCGAACGCACCCTTGCCGCCACCGTGGTGTCGATATCGGCCAGTTTCCGGGTGGTATTGCCGACCGGGCCGCGGCGGGTCGCCATTCTGGATCTGCTGGGTTTGTCGTACCGCGAAAAATGCGGCCGGCCCGTCGGCGCGAAATAGCGTTGCGTGTCATGGCACTCCCGAATGGCGACGCGGCGAAACGAGACCTCACGAACCTATCCCGTTCCCATGCTCAGAGTAACTGAGATTCGTCATTCGTTGCTGATCGAGAAGGAAGAAAAACCATGACACGACTTACCTTTTTCGGCGCCGCCGGCGAGGTGACCGGCTCCTGCACCCTGGTCGAAACGGAGGGCGCGCGTTTTCTCGTCGATTGCGGCATGTTCCAGGGCGGCTCCGAGGCGCGCGCGAAAAACCTGCGGGCGCTCGATTTCGGCTTCGACGTGCGCGAGATCGATTTCGTGTTGCTGACCCATGCCCACATCGACCATTCCGGCTTGCTGCCCCGGCTTGCCGTGCTCGGTTATCGCGGGCCGGTCTATGCCACGCCGGCGAGTATCGACCTCGCCGGCGTGCTGCTGCCGGACAGCGCGCACATCCAGGAGAAGGAATCCGAATGGCAGTTGCGGCACCAGCGCCGGGGCGACAGGACGCGCCGTTCCGTTTCGCCGCCGCTCTACTCGGTGACCGCGGCGCAGGCCGTGCTGAGGCAATGCCGGCCGGTGCCCCATGGCGAGTTGGTTCGGCCGGCGAACGGCGTCGAGGTCCGTTTTCACGAGGCCGGGCACATCCTGGGCTCGGCCTGGCTGGAAGTCGTCGCGCGGGAAGGGAAGCGGACGCGGACCCTGGTGTTCTCCGGCGATCTCGGCATGCGTGGCCGCCCCGTGCTGCGCGACCCGGAAAATCCGCTGCTCGAGGCGGACGCGCTGCTCGTCGAATCGACCTACGGCAACCGCCTGCACCGCCCGATGCGGGAGACGGAGGACGAAATCGTCGCCGCTTTCGAGCAGACCTGGAACGATCACGGCAACCTGGTCATTCCTTCCTTCGCCGTCGGCCGCACGCAGGAAATCCTCTGCCTGCTCGGCGACCTGATCCGCCGCGGCCGTCTCGCGCCGCTCGATCAGGTTTTCGTGGACTCTCCGATGGCCAGCCAGGCGACTCGCATCACTCTGAACCATTCCGTATTGTTCGACGACGAGACACATGATCTGATGGCCTGGCTGCGGGATCATCCCGGTCGTCTGAAGGTCGAGTTCGTCGCCGACGCCGAGCGTTCCAGGGCGCTCAACACGATCCGCGAAGGCGCGGTGATCATTTCCGCGAGTGGCATGTGCGATGCCGGACGCATCAAATACCATCTGCGCGAAAATCTGCCGCGCGCCGAATGCGGCGTGCTCATCGTCGGCTTCCAGGCTGCCGGAACGCTCGGCCGACGTCTCGTCGACGGCGCGCGCGTGGTCAGGATTTTCGGCGAGCCGGTACCGGCGCGCGCGCGCATCCACACGGTCGGCGGACTCTCGGCGCACGCCGACCAGGCCGCTCTGCTCGACTGGCTCGGGAACTTCCGCCGGCCGCCCGGAAAGACCTTCCTGGTCCACGGCGAGGCCGGCACGATGGCGGTCTTCGCCGAGGCGATCGAGAAGAGGCTGGGTTGGAGGGACCTCGTTCTGCCGAAGCTCGGACAGTGCTTCGAGGTCTGATTCAATCCACGAACAGCTCATTGATCCCAGAGCGGATTCATTCAATGTTACTCATCAGTCAGTAATTTAGCGTATAATAGAGAAATTGAGATAAAGAGTGATTTGAGAGAAGATCATGAAAAGAGACGGTCGGAAATTGGATCACAAGACATTGGAAGAGATGCGG
>JAITIQ010000055.1 GCA_031279425.1 Accumulibacter sp. | reverse complement strand
AGGCCACCATCGCGAAGGCGCGCGCTTCCATCGGCAAGCTCACGAAAATGGGCATGCTCACGAAAACAGGCGGAATCATCACCTTCGACGATCCACTCTTCGCCGAGTTTCTGGCATCCAGCGCTCCGGAAAAATAGAGCAGATTAATAAACCAATGCGCATGATACATCGCACCCGTCATTGCGAGGCGCGAAGCGACGTGGCAATCCGGACGGTCTTCTGGATTGCCGCGGGCCTGCGGCCCTCGCAATGACGATGTACATATATGACCAACATCAAATCAATCTGCTCTAAAAAGCCTCTGTTCCGCCAGAAAAATCAATCTGCGTTTTCGGACAGCTTGCGCGCGGTGATCCATGCGGGGAACGCCGGCATCCTGCCAGCAAAACGAGACAGCAATCCCCTCCCCTTGAAGAGGGAGCCAGCGCCATGCCCTTTTCGGCCTCGCCGCCAGGGTCCGGATGCGATCGCCCCGACCTTCCCGGGAACGGACGGGAAATGGAATAAGATGGCGACTTTCGACGCCATCGTCCGATGAATCTGCTCAAGGCCCTGGCCACCGTCAGCGGTATGACCCTGTTTTCGCGCGTGCTGGGCTTCGCGCGCGATTTCGTCATCGCCCGCGTTTTCGGCGCGGGGATGATGACCGACGCCTTCTTCGTCGCCTTCAAGCTGCCCAACCTGCTGCGCCGCCTGTTCGCCGAGGGCGCCTTCTCGCAGGCTTTCGTGCCGATCCTCGGCGAGTACAGGAACCGGCTCGGCGACGGCGAGGCCAGGCGTCTCGTCGACCGCGTCGCCACGCTGCTGCTGCTCGCGCTCATCGTCGTCACCCTGCTCGGCATGGCCGGCGCGCCGCTCGTCGTCTATGTTTCGGCGCCCGGTTTCGCCGACGATCCGGACAAGTTCGCGCTGACCGTCGAGCTTGCGCGCATCACCATTCCCTACATCCTGTTCATGTCGCTGGTGGCGCTGGCCGGCGGCGTGCTCAACACCTGGAACCGCTTCGCCGTGCCGGCCTTCACGCCGGTGCTGCTCAACCTCTCGTTCATCGGCATGGCCCTGTTCGCCGCGCCGTACTTCGCGCGTCCGGTCCTCGCGCTGGGCTGGGCGGTATTTCTCGGCGGCGCCTTGCAGCTCGCCTTGCAACTGCCCGCGTTGAAGCGCATCGGCATGTTGCCGCGCTTCTCATTCGACTGGCGCGAGGCCGGCGTGCGCCGCATCCTGAAGTTGTGGGCGCCGGCGGTGCTCGGCGTGTCGGTGGCGCAGGTGAGCCTGCTGATCAATACGATTCTCGCCTCGTTTCTCGGTACCGGCAGCGTGTCCTGGCTCTATTACGCCGACCGGCTGATGGAGTTTCCCGCCGGAATGCTGGGCGCCGCGCTGGGCACCATCCTGCTGCCCTCGCTGGCCAGGTATCACGCCGAAGAGCGCTTCGGCGAGTATTCCCGGCTGCTCGACTGGGGGCTGCGCGTGAGCCTGCTGCTCGCCGCCCCGGCGGCGCTGGCGCTGGCGATCATCGCCGTGCCGCTGATCGCCACGCTGTTTCATCACGGCGCCTTCACGGGCGAGGACGTCTTCCGGACCCGCGACGCGCTGGTCGCCTACGGCATCGGCCTGCCCGGCCTCATCCTGGTCAAGGTGCTGGCGCCGGCGTTCTATGCCCGGCAAAACATGCGCACGCCGGTCCGCATCGGCATCGCCATCGTGCTGGTGACGCAGGCGCTCAATCTGGCGCTGATCGTGCCGCTCCGTCATGCCGCCCTGGCCCTGTCGATCGGCCTCGCCGCCTGCCTCAACGCCGGACTGTTGTATCGCGGGCTGCGTCGGCAGGGCATCTACACGCCGCGGCCGGGTTGGCCGGCGTTCCTGGTCCGGCTGGCGGTGGCGCTCGCGGCCATGGGCGCGGCGCTCCGGTTCGTCGGCGGAGACCCTGGGGCATGGCTGGAATGGCACATGGGGGAACGCCTGGGGCGGCTCATGCTCGTCGTTTGCTGTGGCGCCGGCGTCTATTTCGCTACACTATGGCTCGTCGGCTTTCGTCCCGGCGATTTCCGCCGGCACGCCGCCGAGTAATCCCTGAGTCATCCACGGAGGACGATCATGAACCTGAGCAGCCACAGCTTCGCGGACGGGCAGACGATCCCGGGCGATTTTTCCTTTTGCGTCCCGGATGCGGAACATCGCGTCCGTCTCGGCAAGAACCTCAACCCGCACCTGGCCTGGAGCGGCGCGCCGCAAGGCACGCGCTCCTTCGTCCTGATCTGCCACGACCCCGACGTGCCCAGCCGGGGCGACGACGTCAATCAGGAAGGGCGCACGGTGCCCGCCGCGCTGCCGCGCGTCGAATTCTTCCACTGGGTGCTGGTCGATCTGCCTGCCAGCCTCGGCGAAATCGAAGCCGGCGAGTTTTCCGCCGAGGTCACGCCGCGCGGCAAGACCGGGCCGGCCGCGCCGCGCGGGGCGCGCCAGGGCATCAACGGCTACACGGACTGGTTTGCCGGTGACAACGACATGCGCGGCGACTATTTCGGCTACGACGGCCCCTGCCCGCCCTGGAACGACGAAATCCGCCACCGCTACGTGTTCACGCTTTTCGCGCTGGACGTCGAGCGCCTGCCGGTGGAAGGCCGCTTCGACGGAGCGCAGGCGCGCCAGGCGATGCGCGGACACGTGCTGGCGGAAGCCCGCCTGACCGGCCTGTATTCGCTCAATCCGGAAGTCGGCGCCTGATCTTCGTGGCGGAAGCGGGTTTCACCATCGGGAGGCCGACCGGAGAAGAAGGGGTCGGCCCGCGCGCGCCGCAGCGAATCCTCTTGCTTTTCCTGGATCAGTCATGGATACGGGCGATAGAGACATGGTTGAAGACGCATAAAATCATGTCCGGAGTGAAATTTGCGGCTTCGCCGCGAGGAACGACGCCCTCTCCCGCCCCTGCCGGGGCACCCTCCCCCGCCGGACGGGGGAGGGGAAGGCAGACGTCCGTGCGAAAGCGGGCCGCTGATCGATTGAAAGCCTCCAGTCCAGGATCATGAACCAGTCCAGGGTACGGACAAAGGTCAACTCGAGGAAGGAGGCTTGCCAGGGCCTCCTCTTCGAGCTTTCTGTAGAGGCCGCCAGCGCAGCCGGCCGGGGTTCATGCCTGACTGCCTGACCCTGTTCGTTCCCGAACTGTTCCGGACCGGCCTCGAAAACCGTGCGGCGCGAGACTGGCCCGCCTGTCCGGCGCTGGCCGCATGGCTTGCGCGTGGCCGCTTTGCCGCGCGCGCCGCGCAGGCGCCGGAGGCCGTCCTCGCGGAAATGTTCGGCCACGCGGCCGAAGTCGCGCTGGGCGAAATCCGGCTGCGCGGTGAATCCGGGCCCCTGGGCGATGCCGGACCGGCGCGCTGCGTCGCCGCCGATCCGGTGCATCTTGCCGTCGCGCGGGAGCGCCTGATCCTCGTCGAAGGCGCGGCGCTCGCCATCCTGCCGGAGGAGGTCGCCGCCCTCGTGGACGCGCTCAACCGCCATTTCGCCGATCTCGGCGTCTTTCATGCCGCCGGCGCCGGACGCTGGTATCTGCGGCCGGCCGCCAGCCGAGGCGAAAGAGTGCGGCAGGCGCTCGCGCGCCGCGCCGCGCCGCCGCTCTCCGCGGTCGCCGGGCGCGGCGTCGAACAGGTGCTGCGGGAGATCATCGAAGAGCGGGAACTGCGTCATCTGTACAACGAGATGCAGACCTTGCTGCACGCCCAGCCGGTGAACCGGCGGCGCGGGGAGGGCGGCCGGGCGACGATCAACAGTCTGTGGCTGTGGGGAGCGGGGACGCCGCCGG
>JAITIQ010000053.1 GCA_031279425.1 Accumulibacter sp. | reverse complement strand
ACGGGACGCCTGTCCACTCCCCGTCGCAAAAAAATCAGCGTCGCTTCGCTCCGTATGGAACGAAACCCTCTCCCGCCCCTGCGGGGCACCCTCTCCCGCCAGGCGGGGGAGAGGAACTTGGGAAGAAATTCCCCTCGCTCCCAAGAAATTCCCCTCGCCCCCGCAAGGGGGAGAGGGTGGCCGAAGGCCGGGAGAGGGGGTGCCAGACCTCCGGCGCGAAGCGCCGCGGTATTTTCCGCGATGGAGAGTGGGCGGGCGTTTCGTCTCTTCCCGCTTTCATTCGGCGTTGCTGCGCTCTGTTGGCTACGACGCCCTCTCCCGCCCCTGCGGGGCACCCTCTCCCGCCAAGCGGGGGAGAGGAACCTGGGAAGAAATTCCCCTCGCCCCCCGCAGCATGGGTATCTACACCCCCGTCTCCCCCGATCATTCCGCGGATCATGCGGGACGGAGTTGGCGAAGCCCCTGAGTGGTTCGGGGGAATGGTGTGCGAGCGTTTCGAGCATGGCCTGGCGCGCTGGCGATCCACCGCGCCGCCGGCTGGCCTTTGTACCGAACCCGCCTGGACGCGCGCCAGCCAGTATGGACCACACGCGCTCCACTGGCGCAGGTGCGCCGCCAATTCCTCGGGCGTCCCCCTGGGATGGCGCGGAAGCGCCCATCGCCCGCGTGTGGGAAAACGCCCGCGCGCCGTCGGGCAGGGCCTTCATCCCCCGCCGCGGGGACGACCTTGTTTGTTCCGCCGCGCGGCCGCCTCGATCAGATGATGAGCGATGCTGGCGTGGTCGGGGAGCGGCGGCAGGGCCTTGCGCGGGAACCAGCCGGCGGCCTCGATCTCGGCGGGATCGGGCGTGATTTCGCCGCTGGCGTAGTCGGCGAAGAAGGCGATCATCAGCGAGTTGGGGAAAGGCCACGGCTGGCTGCGGAAGTAGCGCAGGTTGGCGACTTCGATCCGCACTTCCTCGCGCACTTCGCGCGCCGCGCACTGCTCGACGGTTTCTCCCGCCTCGACGAAACCCGCCAGCGCGCTGAACACGCCAGGCTTGAAATGCGGACTGCGCGCCAGCAGGAGATCGTCGCCGCGCTCGACCAACACCATCACCGCCGGCGAGATGCGCGGGTAGGCCAACAGGCCGCAGGCCGGGCAGGCCATGGCGAATTCGCCGGATTTCCTCACCGTCGACGCGCCGCAGTGACCGCAGAAACGATGGTTCTTCTGCCAGTCGAGGAGTTCGCTGGCGCGTCCGGCCAGCGCGAAAGCTTCCGCGCCGGCGGCCCCGTACAGCGGCCGCAGCGGGGAAAATTCGCCGGAGATTCCGGCTGGAGGGGCCGAAACCTCCACGGCGCGGCAGGGCCGCCCGCGCCATGCGCCGATGGAGAGCGCCGTCGCCGGAAGGCCGAGCTCGGACGCGCGGCCCGCCGGAAAGGTCTTGCCGGAAGGTCCGCCTTCCACCACGAAGAACTGGTTCTCGCGGCGCAGCAGCCACCAGGAGATTTCGTCCATGGCGCATCAGAGGTCGATCGTTTCGGCGAACGCGAGCGCGTCCAGCTGCGCCTGATTGAGCGCCGCGGCCGAAAGCCCGAGCATCCCGGACTGGGCGGCGATGGCCTCGCCGTCCTCGCCTTCGCAGGCGACCGCCAGCTCGAGGAAGGGGCCGTACACGCCGCCGCGCCCGAGCAGCGCGTCGCTGATCTTCTCGGGCAGGCTCATGGTCTCGAGGATCTTGTCCAGGCTCACGCCGATCAGGGTTTCGAGCATCGAGAAGGCGCCGGTGATGAACAGGTTGTCGGCTTCGCTGCGATCGACGAGACCCTGCCCCAGGATTTCCATCAGACGGGCGCGGCATAGCGCCGTGTGCATCTGCGCCTGCGCCATCGGGTCCTTGCTGGCCGTGGCCAACAGCAGCGAGAGCCACTTGTTGAGCTTGTCGTAGCCCAGGATGGTCACCGCGTGGCGGAAGGACTGGATCTCGCAGGACAGGCCGAATCCGGCGGAGTTGATGTAGCGGAGCAATTTGTACGAAAGCGTCACGTCCTGCTTCAGCGCGGCCTCGATCTCCCTCACGTCGGCGTTTCTGCGCACCAGGTTGAGGACGCGGATGATCTGCGCCTGGGCCGGATTGACCGCCTTGGCCGGCTTGCCGGACGGCATTTTGAAGAACCAGCTCGCCGCGGCGTTGAGCCCGGCGTTGAGGCATTCCTGAAAGGTCTGCCGGTCGGCGACATTGAAGGCCACACCGATTCCGTAGGACTGCGTCTGCGCGGTGAGCGCCTTCAGTTGGGACGGCGGGAAGCGTTTCGCGTCCAGGCCGATGAAACGGAAGGCGACGCCCGACTCGAGCGCGGCCCTGGCGTGTTCGTCGATCATCAGGCACAGCGGCAGCTGTGCCTCCTGCAGGTCGGAAATCACCTGAGCGGCGTCATCTCCGACGAACGCGGCGCCCGAAATCTCGAAAGTGGCGTTGGCCGGCACGTTCCATTCGCCCAACTCGATCCGCCAGGGAATTCCCCGGCAATCGATGAATACCGGCTTGCCTTCCGTCGGCCAGGCCTCGCCCAGCGACTGCAGGGTCTCGGTCACGTCGCGCGGACTCGCGCCGCCGGGCAGATGCAGGGAAAGACGATTGGCCAGGATGCGGTTCTGGCGGTTGATCAGGGGTTGGCGGGAGAGGAAGGCTTCGGACATGGCGGCAACCTGGCAATGTTCTGTGGCGGCACACGGGCCGCGGCTTCGGATTCGTGCCTTGCAAACGGGGGATCAGTCTACCACGGCAGCCCCTTCCGTATCCCTGCGACCCTGCCTGACGTCAGGGCGTGCGCCTTGGCAGCTCCTGAGCGGGCCATCCGCAGGGCGAGCCGGAGGCTCGCGCGCCACAGAACCGGACAAATCGAAAGCTCGCGACAATCCGGCTCGGTCGGACTTGACATCGGGGCGACAAATCCGTATGTTCGTTTAAGAAACGATAGTTCGCATTGGAAAACGCCGGGGTGAAGACATGAATCGGCAAGCCATTCTCGACAGCCTGAAAGCGGAAGAACCGTTCGATCTCCTGATCGTCGGCGGCGGAGCGACCGGTTGCGGGATCGCCGTCGATGCGGCGAGCCGCGGGCTGAAAGTCGCTCTGGTGGAAAAGAACGATTTCGCCGAGGGCACCAGCAGCAAGAGCACGAAGCTCGTGCACGGCGGCGTGCGCTATCTGGAGATGGCGGTCAAGAAGCTCGACCGGGCGCAGTACCATCTAGTCAGGGAAGCGCTGTTCGAGCGCGGCATTTTTCTCAGGAACGCGCCGCACCTGGCCTGCCGGGTGCCCCTGGTCACGCCGCTGTATCACTGGTGGGAAGTGCCCTACGTCTTTGCCGGCCTGGTGCTGTACGACGTGCTGGCGGGCCGGTTGGGACTCGGCAAGAGCAGTCTCGTCGGCGGCAGGGAAGCGAAGAGGCGCTTTCCGATGCTGCGCGGCGAGAATCTCAAGGCCGGCGTCATCTATTACGACGGCCAGTTCCACGACGCGCGCATGGCCGTGGCGCTGGTGCTGACCGCCCGCAAATACGGGGCCGCCGTCGCCAACCACGTGGAAGCCATCTCGCTCGACCAGAAGGACGGCAGGCTGTGCGGGGCGCGCGTGCGCGACGCCATCGGCGGCGGGGAATTCGACATCCGCGCGCGCTGCATCGTCAATGCCGCCGGTCCCTTCGTCGAACGCATCCGGCAAATGGACGATCCCGCCGCCAAACCGGTACTGGAAGCCGCGTCGGGCATCCACATCGTCCTGTCCGGCCGTTTCGTGCCGCCGGACACCGGGCTGCTGATCCCGAAGACCGAGGACGGCCGGGTGCTTTTCGTGCTTCCCTGGCAGGGCCACGCGCTGATCGGCACCACCGACACCCCGGCCGAGGTCGTCGAGCATCCGCGCGCCCGAGAGGACGAGATCGAATACGTGCTGCGCCACATCAACCGCTACTTCGATCTCTCCGTGCAGCGCGGCGACGTGCTGGCCGCCTGGTCGGGGCTGCGCCCGCTGGTCAAGTTCGACGAATCCGCCAACACCATTCAGCAGGTGCGCGAGCATCTGCTGATGGTCAGCCCCTCGGGTTTGATCACCATGGCGGGAGGCAAATGGACGTCCTACCGCAGGATGGCCGAGGAGGCCGTCGACCAGGCCATCGCCAGCGCCGGGCTGCACGCCTCCGGTCCGTGCCGGACGCTCGATCTCAGGCTGGTCGGCGCGGAGCACTTCTCCCCCGACGTCTTTCTGGTGCTGACCAGGGATTACGGCCTCGACGAGGACGTCGCCCGCCACCTCCAGAACGCTTTCGGCGACCAGGCGCCGAGCGTGGCGCGCCTCGCTGAAAACGGCCTGGCCGCCCGCCTGCATCCCGATCATCCCTACCTTGAGGCGGAAGTGGCGTACGCCGTGCGTCACGAATTCGCCCAGCGCGCCTCGGATATCCTCACGCGCAGGACGTCCCTGGCCATCTTGGACAACGCGGCCGCGCGGGCCGCCCTGCCCAGGGTCGTCGAGCTGATGGCCGGCGAACTGGGCTGGGACGGCGGGCGTTGCCGGCAGGAGACGGAGCTTGCCGTGGAACGCCTGGGTGATTCGGCCTGATCCGGCCATCGCCAAGCGTCGCCATTTCGGGGAGAATGTCTACCGCAGGAGCCAATGGTTTATCGCAGGAGCAGCAGTCCGTTGTTTTTCTCTACGAGGAGGTTAGACCACCATGAAACGCAGAATTCTTCTTCTTTCCGCCCTGGCCGTGCTGGGCGCCGCAACGCTGCCCACTTACGCCGCCGACAAGATCATCGTCAAGATCGCCGGCATGAAGCCCGACGGCGAGCCGGAAACGGTCGGCATGAAGCTGTTCGCCAAGTACGTCATGGAAGCCACCAAGGGCAGATATGACGTACGGGTTTTCCCGAACAGCCAGCTTGGCAAGGAAGACGCCTACATCGCGCAGACGCGCCGGGGCATCATCCAGATGTGCGCCACCGGGACGCAGACCTCATCGCTCTTCCCGGCGATGGCCATGCTCGAGACGCCGATGCTCTACGACAGTCTCGATCACGCCCACCGGGCCATGAACGGTGAGACCTTCAAGCTGATCAACAAGGGCTTTGCCGAGAAATCCGGCATGACGCTGTTGAACGCCTTCCCGCTCGGCTTCCGCCACTTCTACACCAAGAAGCCGGTCAACAGCATCGACGACCTGAAGGGTCTGCGCATGCGCGTGCCGAACATTCCGCTCTACCTCGAATTCGCCAAGCAACTGGGGCAGTCCGGCCAGCCGATGCCCTTCGCGGAAGTTCCGGCGGCGCTCGACCAGGGCACGATCGACGGCGGCGACAGCCCGTTCGCCGACATCGTCGCGCTCAAGATGTACGAGATCACGCCGAACATCACGCTGTCGGGCCACATCCTGGTGATCCACGGCCTCTACATCAACAACGACTTCTACAACGGCCTGTCGCCGGAAGACCGGAAGATCTTCGACGACGCCGCTTTCCGTTCCGCCGAGGACGTCTGGAAGATGGCGGCCGACGTCGAGAAGAAGGCGATCGAGGAAATCACCAAGGGCGGCGGCAGGATCGTGACTCCGGACGCCGCGTTCAAGGCGGCGCTGAGGAAGGCCGGCGAAGGCACCTGGGAACTGTTCGCCAAGACGGTGCCCAACTACAAGGAAATCCTGGACAGCACGCTGCAGTATCGCTAGGCGTTTTCTCCAGTCAGTCCCCAGCGAGCCGCCAGCGGCGAGTTGGAATTCCTTCCCGCGGCGAAATCCGCGGGAAGGCGCCTCCGGAGCGTTGCGCATCCGCGTCATGCGGTACATCGGCGTTCCGGAGTTTTCGTTCAAGGAGTTTCGGCAAGGGGCGCGGTGGGTGGCCCGCAAGGATCTTCCAATGAGTATCGAGTCAAGGGGCGCGAAATGAGTGAACTTCTACCAGACAAGGCGCAGGAGAGCGAAAGCAAGGGCGAACTGGCGTTCCAGTGGTTCTGTGCCCTCGTTTTCCTGGGCATGATCGGCATGGTCTTCTACAACGCGATGCTGCGTTACGTTTTCCGGTCGAGCTTCGCGCCCAGCGAGGAATGGTCGCGCTTCCTCTTCATGTACATCACCTTTTTCGGGTCGATCGAGGGTTTCTACCGCGGCCGCCACATCGCGGTCGACATGGTGACCGGCCTCTTGTCCGGCGTCACCAAGAAAAGCGTGGACATCTTCGCGCAGCTGCTCGCGCTGGGGGCGCTCCTGCTGCTCGCCATCGGCGGCGTCGCGCTGGTCCAGCAGACGATGGACACCAGGACCGTGGCCACCGGAGTCAACATGGCCTTCGTCAACGGCGCGCTGCCGATCATGGCCTTCGCGGCGCTCGCCATCCGTCTGCGCGAATTCTGGCGGACCCTCGGGAAGCCGGCCTCGGAATTCCTGAAGAAGCCGAAGGAGTTCTGACATGGAACTCCTCATCTTTCTCGGCAGCCTCTTTTTCTTCCTGCTCCTCAACATCCCGATCTGCCTGGTGATGGTGCTCTCGGCCATCGTGCTGATGCTCCATTCGGGCTTCTCCGACTGGATGACCATCCCGCAGGCGATGGCCGACGGCGTCAACAACTACCCGCTGATGGCCATCCCGTTCTTCATCTTCGCCGGCGAGATCATGGCCCAGGGGGGGCTTTCCAAGCGCGTGATCCTGCTCGCCCAGATGCTGATCGGGCGCGTCAAGGGCGGTCTCGGCTACGCGACCATCGTCGCTTCCATCATCTTCGCCGGCCTGATGGGCAGTTCGGTGGGCGAAGCCGCCGCGCTGATGGGCATTCTGTACCCGATGATGCGGGACGCGGGCTACAACCCCGGCCGCGCCGGCGGGGTCATCGCCTCGGGCGCGATCCTGGGCCCGATCATCCCGCCGTCGGCCAACTTCATCCTGCTCGGCGCCACGGTGGAACTGTCGATCACCAAGCTGTTCATGATCGGCCTGGTGCCGGGGCTGCTCATCGGCTTCGCGCTGCTCGTCATGTGGTTCATCGTCGTGCGCGTCGACGGCTACACGGAGACCATCACCTTTTCCCGCGAGCAGTCGATCCAGATCCTCAAGGAGTCCTGGCCGGCGTTCATGATGCCGGTGCTGCTCCTGGGCGGCATCCGTTTCGGCATCTTCACGCCGACCGAGGGCGGCGCCTTCGCGGCGGTGTATGCGATCGTGATCACCATGGGTTACTACCGGGAACTTTCGTTCCGCAGGCTGCTGCGCGTTTCCGCCACCGCCGCGCGCAGCACCGCCGTGGTGATGCTGATCGTGGGCGCCGCCTCGGCCGTCGGCTACTTCATTACCCTGGCGCAGATTCCGATGCAGATGGCCGCCTTCTTCGAGCCGCTGGTGCCGACGCCGAGGCTGCTGCTGCTCTCGATCATGGTCTTCCTGTTCGCCGCGGGCATGGTCATGGACCTCACGCCGAACATCCTGCTCTTCGCGCCGGTGTTCTACCCGCTGATCAAGATGGCCGGCATCGATCCCTACTTCTTCGGCCTCTTGTTCGTGCTGAACGTCGGCATCGGCGTCATCACGCCGCCGGTCGGCACGGTGCTCTTCGTCGTCTGCGGTTCGGGAGGCATGTCGATGCCGCTCCTGGTGCGCAAGCTGGCGCCCTTCCTGCTTCTCGAAATCTTCATGCTGTTCGTGCTGCTGCTCTTCCCGGATCTGTCGATCACCCCGATGAAGTGGCTGACCTAGGCGATGGACGCATGGATCTCGGCAAAAAGAAATGCTTCGTCTTCGACATGGATGGGACGGTCTACCTCGGTGACCGGCCCATCCAGGGGACGATCGACTTCATCCTGCGCAATCTCTCGAAACGCGAGATCGTTTTCCTGACCAACAACACCTCGAAGAACCTCGACGACTATGTGGGCAAGCTCGCCGGCTTCGGCATCCGGGTGGGTCTGGAGAAAATCCTCTCGCCACTGCTGCCCCTGGTCGACTATCTCGCGGAACACGAGCTGCGCCGCATCTACCCGGTCGGCAACGCGAGCTTCCGAACCTACCTCGAGGAAAGGCTTCCGGACGTCGAATTCACCGCCGGCGACGACTGCCAGGCGGTGGTGCTGGCCTACGACACGGAACTTACTTACCGCAAGCTCGCCGAATCCTGCCTTGCGCTGCAACGCCCGCAGGTGCGCTTCCTGGCGACCCATCCGGATCTCGTCTGCCCGTCGGCGCAAGGCCCGCTGCCGGATGCCGGAAGTTTCATGAAACTGTACGAGGCCGCCACGGGGCGGCTGCCCGAAATGATCTTCGGCAAGCCCGATACGATCGTCCTCTCGCCGGTACTGAGGCGTTTCGCGCGCGAGGAAACGGTCATGGTCGGCGACCGCCTCTCGACCGACAAACTGCTGGCGGAGAACGCCGGCATCGACTTCATCCTGGTGCTCTCCGGCGAGGCGAAGCGCGAGGACTTGCCGAAGCTCTCCCGCCAGCCGGCGCTCGTCGTCGACGATCTCGGCGGGCTGTGATGATGTTTCGATATACCCCTGTGGTCAATGGTTTTTCCCGAATGATTCCATGCCAGGCTCCGGCACCTACGAACTGACCCTGATCCTCGGCGCGGCGGCGCTGCTGCTGTGGGGCGTGCGCATGGCGCGCACCGGGGTGATGCGCGTCTACGGCGCGCAAATCCGCCACCGGCTGCCGGGCGTCCTGAACAAGCGCGCCGCCGCGCTAGCCACCGGCGCGGGCGCCGCGACCATCCTGCAAAGCTCGATCGCGGTGGCCGTGTTTACTTCGGGTCTGGCCGCCGCCGGCGCCATTCCCGTGGTCGACGGCCTCGTCCTGCTGCTCGGCGCCGACGCCGGCAGCGCCGTGGTCGCCGCCCTGCTCACGTTGAATCTCAAGGCGCTGTGGCCGATCCTGATGTTCGCCGGCTACCTGATGCACTCGATCTACGCCGACACCGACTCCCCGCTCAAGCAGTTCGGCCGCATCAGCCTGGGGATCGCCATGATCCTCGTCGCGCTCACCTTCATGGGCCAGGTCTCCGCCGCGCTGGCCGCCAGCGAGCTGATCCGGACCGTCATTTCCTCGCTGGGCAGCGAGCTCCTGATCGCCACGCTGCTGTTCGCCATCCTCACTTGGCTCGCGCATTCGTCGATCGCCATCCTGCTGTTCTGGGCCTCGCTGGTGCAGGCCGGGATCACCGCCGATCCCGGCCTCATCCTGGCCGCCATACTCGGCGTCAACCTGGGCAACGCCGCGCCGCCGGTCGTCATGACCTGGAACCAGGCCGCGGCCGCCCGGCGCATCGTCGTCGGCAACGGCCTGTTCAAGCTGGCCGGCGTGCTCGTCTGTTTCGTGGGGATTCGGCCGATCGCGGCGCTGTACGAAATCCTGCCCGGCGCGCCGAGCTTTCGCGTGGTGATCCTGCACATCCTGTTCAACTGCGCGCTGATCGCGGTGTTCACCCCGCTGGCCGCGCCGACCGCCCGCTTTCTCGCGCGCCTGTTCGTCGAACCGGCCAGGGCGGCGAACGACATCGGCCCGAAATACATTCCCGGCAGCGCGGAGGCCATCGGAAAAATCGACCTCCTGCCGGTCACCGCGCTCTCGCGCGAAGTGCTGCGCATTCTCGGCACGGTGCAGAACATGCTCGAAATGACGCTCGACATGCTGCTTTCCGGCAACGGCGACAAGGCCCAGGAAATCGCGCGCCTGGAAGAGAAGGTCAACGTCCTGTTCAAGGCCGTGCGCGCCTACGCGGTCGAGCTCACGCGCAAGGGCGTCGACGATGCGGATCTCATGCGCATCACCGCCCTCCTGCGTTATACCGCCAGCCTGGAAAACGTCGGCGACATCGTCTGCAAGTCGATGCTCCCCGTCCCCGATACGATGAAAAGGAACGGCAAACGCTTCTCCGAGGAAGGCAAGACGGAGCTCGATGCGCTGTTCCGCTTCCTGATCGGCAGCACCCAGCTCGCGGCGGAAGTAGTCATGGCCTGGCAGCCGGCGACCGCCGGCGTGCTGGTGCAGCGCAAGCGGGATTTCAAGACGATGTGCCGGAAAAGTTCGAGCCGGCACATCGACCGCTTGAGCCAGGGCGTCTCGAACGCGATGGAGAGCAGTTCGGCGCACCTGGAACTCATTGCCGAGATGCGCTGGATCCACTCCCAGATGGCGAGCATCGGCTACGACGTGCTGCCCGCGAGCGAGGATTCGGGCGATAAAAACGCCGAGCGGCTGATCAGCCATCCGGAGTGAATGAAAGCTGATGGAACGAAAGCTCTTTCGACACGGAGATCACGGAGACACGGAGAACGCGGAGAAAAACGAAATGAACCTGTCGGTTTTTTCCCGTGCCCTCCATGTCGAAAAGGCTTTGCTTGATACGAGCCGCATCAAGTGGATCCGCCATGAGTTGAAAGAGCTCACCCATAGGATTGCCCGCCATGCGTGAACTGTCCGGCGCCTGGACGCGCCATGCGGGAGACTTCTGGGGCGGCTTCGCCGCCATGATGGTGGCGCTGCCGGCCTCGGTGGCCTTCGGCGTTACCGTGTATGCCGCGATCGCGCCGCACTACGCCGCGTTTGGCGCCCTGGCCGGCGCGCTCGGCGCCATGGCGCTCGGCCTCGTCGCCCCGACCTTCGGCGGCACCGACCGCCTGATCAGCGCGCCCTGCGCGCCCTCCGCCGCCGTGCTCTCGGCTTTTGCCATCGAACTCGTGCACCAGGGCGTCGAACCGGCCAGCATCGTGCTGATGCTCACCGTGCTCGGCATCCTCGCCGGCCTCATCCAGATCCTGATCGGCTTTCTCGGCTTCGGCCGCCTGATCCGCTACATCCCCTACCCCGTGGTCAGCGGTTTCCTGTCCGGCGTCGGCCTGATCATCATCGGCGGCCAACTGCCCAAGCTCGTCGGCGCCGCGACGGACGCGCCCTGGCATCAGGTGCTGTTCTCCCCCGAGCACTGGGATTGGCGGGGTCTGGCGATCGGCGGCGTGAGCATTCTGGCGATGATCTTCTCCAGCCGTCTGGTGAAAATAGTCCCGGCGGCCATCGTCGGCATCGTCTGCGGTTCGGCCGCCTATGCCACGATCGCCGCCGTCGATCCCTCCCTGCGCGGCCTCGCGGACAATCCGCTCATCATCGGCTCGCTCGGCGCCACCGGCGAAGGCTACGTCGCGCTGATCACCGACCGCTGGAACCAGATCGGCGAATTGAAGCTGGCGCAGGTCGCCGGGCTGGTGGGCAGCGCCCTGACGCTCGCCGTCCTGCTCTGCATCGATACGCTGAAGACCTGCGTCGTCCTCGATCGGCTGACCCGTTCGCGCCACGACTCGGGCCGCGAGCTCGCCGCCCAGGGCCTGGCCAACATCGCTGCCTCGGCGGTCGGCGGCATGCCCGGCGCGGGCACCATGGGGCCCACCATGGTCAATTATTCCTCCGGCGCGCAGACGCGCGTTTCCGGCATGTTCGAAGGATTGACCGCCGTCGTCGCCGCCCTCGTGTTCGGTTCCTTCGTCGCCTGGATTCCGGTCGCCACCCTTTCCGGCGTGCTGATCGTCGTCGGCCTGCGCATGATCGACACCGGTCCGGTGCGCTTCCTCGAATCGAAATCGACCCTCGTCGACTTCTGCGTCGTGCTCGCCGTCATCGGCTGCGCCCTGACCATCGGGCTGATCTACGCCGCGGCCGTCGGCGTCGTCCTGTCGGTCGTGCTCTTTTTGCGCGAACAGGTCGGCGGCGCGATCGTGCGCCGCAAGAGTTTCGTCGGCGAGCGTTCCTCCGCCTGGTACCGTCCCGAGCACGAAATGCGCATCCTCGACAAGAAGGGACAATCGGCCGTCATCTTCGAACTGCAGGGCAGCCTGTTCTTCGGCACCGCGCAGCAACTCTACCGCACGCTCGAACCCGAACTCGCGGCCACCGAATACCTGATCCTCGACCTGCAGCGCGTGCAGTCGGTCGACGTCACCGCGGCGCAGATGCTCAGCCTGGTGCGCGACGCCCTGGCCGAACGAAACGTGCCACTGCTCTTCTCGAACGTGCGCGAGCGCCTGCCCAACGGCCGCAACCTGCGCGAATTCCTGGAACTCGCGGGCCTGTCCCCGGACGACGGCACGGTGCATTACCTGCCGAGCCTGGAGGCGGCCATCGGGTGGGTCGAAGCCAGCCTGCTCGGCCAGCACGCGGATACCGTGAACCACGACCGGCCGCCGCTGGAACTGCACGAAATCGAGCTGTTCAAGGGCAGCAAGCCGGATACCCTGGTCGATCTCGAAGCCTGCCTCGAAAAACGCTCGTGGAAGGCCGGCGAGACGATTTTCTCCACCGGCGACCCCGGCAACGAGCTGTTCCTGATCCGCAAGGGCGAAGTCAGGGTCGTCGGCTCGATCGGGCGCGGCGGCGCGATCAAGCACATCGCCACCTACGGACGCGGCGATTTTCTCGGCGGGCGGGCTTTCCTCGACAACCACAAGCGCGACAACGACGCCATCGCCATCCGCGATTGCGACATGTACGTCCTGTCGCTGGAAAAATTCAATTATCTCGCCGACCAGCACAAGCGCATCGCCCTGGTGCTGATGACCAAGCTCGCCCGCCTGCTGTCGATCCGCCTGCGGCATACCAACGAGGAATTGACGCTGTTGCAGGATAATTGAGGCTAGAATTCGCGGCAGGATGAAGAGCTTGGAGCGTGCATGAAGAACCGGAGGATTCCGCGGGCGAATCTCAGTCCGCGCCATCTCGAAATTCTCGAGATGGCCAAGCGCAACGGTTTCCTGGCGACCGAGGAACTTTCCAGGCTGCTGAACGTGACCGTGCAGACCATCCGGCGCGACATCAACCAACTGTGCGAAAAAGGCCTGCTGCGGCGCTACCACGGCGGAGCGGGGCTGGCTTCCAGCACGGAGAACATCGACTACTCGACGCGGCAGGTGCTCAATTACGAAGCGAAAGTCCGCATCGCCAGAATGGCGGCGGTTTTCATCCCGGACAACGCCTCGCTGTTCATCAACATCGGCACGACCACCGAGGAAGTGGCCAAGGCCCTGCACGGCCACAGGAAGCTGCGCGTCATCACCAACAACCTGAACGTGGCGGCGCTGCTTTGTGGCGACGCGGAGTTCGAGGTAATCATCGCCAGCGGCGCGGTGCGGCACGACCTGGGCGTGATCGGCGAGTCGACGATCGACTTCATCCGGCAGTTCAAGGTCGATTACGGCGTCATCGGCATTTCGGGGATCGACGAGGATGGCGCGCTGCTCGATTTCGATTACCGGGAGGTGCGCGTGGCGAAGGCGATCATCGAAAACGCCCGCCAGGTGCTGCTGGTCGCCGACCATACCAAATTCGCCTGCAGTCCGATGGTCCGCCTCGGGCACATCTCCGAGATCGACGCCTTCTTCACCGACCGGCAGCCCCCCGCAAACATCCGGGAAATCCTGGAGAAGGGCAAGGTGGCGCTGCACGTGTGCGGCGCGGAGGCGAAGGACGCGAATGGCGATTGAATGAATGGGATAGGGCTGGCGCAGTGGGAATTCCCGTTCGCGGAACAAGCAGAAAGTGCGACTCGATTAGTGAGATTAGTAAGGAGTCTCAGTGATCTTGCAGTGGATGAAAGCGCGATCCTCGACGAGTCCTCCCTCCGGCGCTATGCGCCACCTCCCTCGAAGAGCCGACCTTCACCCATATCCTGGAAGCTGTTCGTGATCTTTTTGCCCCGCCAACGGTTTACCGCTTTTTCTTCGAGAGGCGAGGCTTCCCGTTCGCGCCGCCACCTTCCTTCCTCCCCCGCGGGGGAGAGGAAGGCAAACCTCCGCGCGAAAGCAAGTCGCTGATCGACTGGAAGCCTCCAGTCCAGGATATGGGTAAAGGACGACTCGAAGAGGGAGGCTTGCCAGGGCACCCTCTTCGAGCTTTTTGCAGAGGCTGCCGGCGCGGCCGGCCGGGGGAGGAGGCGACCGGACCGCGCGCCGCGGCGAATCTTCCCGCTTTTCCAGGATCGGTCATGGATACTTCCTCTTGGCGGAATTTCGTTGCGAATCAGGAAGCGCAATGAGTTCCTCATCGTCATTCTGCGCCGCGGATGCGAAATGACTTCTCGGCCATGCCGCCACGTCGCCGCGCGATGCTAGAATCCGGCTCCATGCTGATTTCACTCAACGGCGAGTCCCGCCGGCTCCCGGATCGCCTTACGGTGGCGGAACTGGTCGAATCCCTGGGCTGCGCGGGCAAACGCATCGCGGTTGAGCGCAACGGCGAGATCGTGCCGCGCGGCGCTCATGCGGAAACCGTCCTGGCGGACGGGGACCGCCTCGAAATCGTCGTCGCCGTCGGCGGCGGCTGAACGGCTTTTCGTCTCCGGGAGCGGAGCATGCTTCCTCCTTTTGTTGAAGGTGATGGGATGGACAGGGAAATGCACAGCCTGACGATCGCGGGCCGCGCCTATCGCTCGCGCCTGCTGGTCGGGACCGGCAAGTACAGGGATTTCGGGCAGACGCGCGCGGCGATCGACGCTTCGGGCGCGGAAATCGTCACGGTCGCCATCCGGCGCGTGAACATCGGCCAGAATCCCGGCGAGCCGAACCTGCTCGACACGCTGCCGCCGTCGCAATTCACCATCCTGCCGAACACGGCCGGCTGCTTCACGGCGGAAGACGCGGTGCGCACGCTGCGCCTCGGGCGCGAACTGCTCGACGGTCATGCGCTGTGCAAACTCGAGGTGCTCGGCGACGCCAAGAACCTGTTCCCGAACATGCCGGAGACCCTGAAGGCCGCCGAAACCCTGGTCAAGGACGGTTTCCAGGTGATGGTGTACTGCTCCGACGATCCGATCCAGGCCAGAATCCTCCAGGACATCGGCTGCGCCGCGGTGATGCCGCTCGCTTCGCTGATCGGCTCCGGGATGGGCATCGTCAATCCCTGGAACCTGCGCCTGATCATCGACGCCCTCACGGTGCCGGTGCTCGTCGATGCCGGCGTCGGCACGGCGTCCGACGCGGCGGTGGCCATGGAACTGGGCTGCGACGGCGTGCTGATGAACACCGCCATCGCCCACGCCAGGGACCCCGTGCGAATGGCCGGCGCCATGAAGAAAGCCGTCGAGGCCGGCCGCGAAGCCTTCCTGGCGGGGCGCATGGCGCGCAAATACCATTCGGCCGATCCGTCGTCGCCGAGTACCGGCCTGATCGGTTCGTGAGCGAGGGTCGGGAAGGCGCCCATCCCGGCGGATACGCCGCCCCCATTCGCAGTTTCGTCCTGCGTCAGGGGCGCGTCTCCAAGGCGCAGCGGCGCCATCACGAGACGATGATGGCCGTGGTGGGGATTCCCTATGCTCCGTCGCCGCTCGATCTCGACGCCGTGTTCGGACGAAGCGCGCCGCGCATCCTCGAAATCGGTTTCGGCATGGGCGAGACCACGGCGGCGATTGCCGAGGCCAATCCGCAGCATGACTACCTCGGCGTGGAAGTGCACACTCCGGGCGTCGGCAGCCTGTGCAAGCGGATCGCCGAAAAGGAACTGAGCAACCTGCGCATCATCCAGCACGACGCCAGCGAAGTGGTGCGCGACATGATTCCGGCAGGCTCGCTCGCCGGAATCCACCTCTTTTTCCCGGATCCCTGGCCGAAGGCGCGCCATCACAAGCGCCGCCTGATCCAGCCGCCGTTCGCGGCCCTGCTCGCCAGCCGGCTGGAGCCGGGCGGCCGTATCCACTGCGCGACCGACTGGGAAGATTACGCCGAACAGATGCTGGCGGTTCTTGCGGCGGAGCCGTCGCTGGTCAATACCGCCGACGGCTACGCGCCCCGCCCCGCGTACCGCCCGCCGACCAAGTTCGAGCAGCGCGGCCTGCGTCTCGGCCATGGCGTGTGGGACCTGGTTTTCCGGCGCCGCCAGATCGCCGGTTCGGATTGAACCTGCCGCGTCGCCGCGCCTTGCCCGCCCGCTCCGGGGCAGCACTCACGTGGGCACCTTGAATCACCGCCTGATCGGTTTGTAGCGGATGCGTTTCGGCCTGGCGCCTTCCTCGCCGAGCCGTTTCTTCTTGTCTTCCTCGTATTCCTGATAGTTTCCGGCGAAAAAGCGCCATTGCGATTCGCCTTCGCAGGCCAGGATGTGCGTGCAGACGCGATCGAGAAACCAGCGGTCATGTGAAATGATCAGCGCGCAGCCGGCGAATTCGATGAGCGCGTCCTCGAGCGCGCGCAGGGTTTCCACGTCGAGATCGTTCGAAGGCTCGTCGAGCAGCAGCAGATTGCCTCCGGTCATCAGCGTCCTGGCGAGGTGGAGCCGGCCGCGCTCGCCGCCCGAGAGCCGGCCGACGATCTTCTGCTGATCGGCGCCCTTGAAGTTGAAGCGTCCGATGTAGGCGCGGCTTGGCATCTCGAATTTGCCGATGGAAAGAATGTCGCGGCCCTCGGCGAGCTCGTCGAAGACGGTCTTCTCGTCGGAGAGATTCTCGCGGCTCTGGTCGACGTAGGCCATCCTCACCGTCGGGCCGACGTCGATGACGCCGCCATCCGGCGATTCCGCGCCGGTGATCATGCGGAACAGCGTCGATTTGCCGGCGCCGTTCGGGCCGATGATGCCGACGATGGCGCCGGGCGGAACGGTGAACGAAAGCCGGTCGATCAGCAGCCGGTCGCCGAAACCCTTGCTCACCTCCGTAAACTCGATGACCTTGTCGCCCAGCCGTTCGGCCACCGGGATGAAGATTTCCTGCGTCTCGTTGCGCGCCTGGTACTCGTAGCTCGACATTTCCTCGAAGCGGGCCAGACGCGCGCGGCTCTTGGCCTGGCGCGCCCTGGGATTGGAGCGCACCCAGGCGAGTTCCTGGCGCATCGCCCTCCGGTGCGCGTCGAGCTGCTTCTGCTCGGTCTCCAGCCGCGCTTCCTTCTGCTCCAGCCAGGACGAATAGTTTCCCTTCCACGGGATGCCGCAGCCGCGATCGAGTTCCAGAATCCACTCGGCGGCGTTGTCGAGGAAGTAGCGGTCGTGCGTGACCGCGACGACGGTGCCGGGGAAGCGGCAGAGGTACTGCTCGAGCCATTCGACCGACTCGGCATCGAGATGGTTGGTCGGCTCGTCGAGCAGCAGCATGTCGGGACGCGAGAGCAGCAGCCGGCACAGCGCGACGCGGCGCTTCTCGCCGCCGGAGAGATGCGCGACCCTGGCGTCCCAGGGCGGCAGGCGCAGCGCGTCGGCGGCGATCTCCATCTGGTTCTCGGTATCGGCGCCGGCGGTGGCGATGACCGCTTCGAGCCGCGCCTGCTCCTCGGCAAGCCGGTCGAAGTCGGCATCCGCCTCGGCGTAGGCGGCATAGACCTCCTCCAGCCGGGCGCGCGCCGTCATCACCTCGCCCAGTCCGCTTTCCACTTCCTCGCGCACGGTCCGGTCCGGATCGAGCCGCGGCTCCTGCGGCAGGTAGCCGATCTTGATGCCCGCGAGATGCCGCAGCTCTCCGTCATATTCCCTGTCCTCGCCCGCCATGATCCGCAGCACGGTCGATTTGCCGGCGCCGTTCAAGCCCAGGAGTCCGATCTTGGCGCCGGGGAAAAAGGAGAGGGAAATGTCCCTGATGATCTGGCGTTTCGGGGGAACGGTCTTGCTGATGCGCAGCATCGACATTACGTACTGGGCCATGTTTTCAATATTCCTTCATGATTGATTCGTCATATCTGTGACGTGTCCGGAACCGGGCCTGCGACGACCGGAAATTCGCGGCGCTCGAGACTGGCGCCCTTCGCGCGCCGGCATGACCAGGCAAAGCCGTCGGATTCAACCCCGATGCCGCCTGAACGGTAATCAGCCGAATCGTCGGCAAGTCCTTTGTCCGCCCCCCTACTATACTCGTTGACGCGGTGGAGAATCTCGTCGTGAATGGAAAGCCGGATGATCGCCTCGGGGCCTTGGGACAAGCCCATGACATGCGCTTCAACCGGCCCGCGCGTTTTTATTACATTTGGGTATCAGATACCTTGGGTCAATCTGCTACAATGCCTCTTTCTTCTTGTTTTTACGAGGATTTTTCTTCTATTTCATACTGGACAGACC
The DNA here is from genome assembly GCA_031279425.1 of Accumulibacter sp. Classification (GTDB taxonomy): domain Bacteria; phylum Pseudomonadota; class Gammaproteobacteria; order Burkholderiales; family Rhodocyclaceae; genus Propionivibrio. The sequence continues at coordinate 13,119 of JAITIQ010000053.1, read as the reverse complement.
ATGGCCGACCTTCCCGATCTCATTTTCCTGCGCGGGGCTCCCGCTTTTTCCGTTTTCCGACTGCGAGGCTTGCAGCAGCGTTTGCAGGCGCTTGCGCCGGGCGCCCGGATCGCCGGCGCGGACTACTGGCACTTCGTCAGGCTGAAGCAGGAACTCGGCGGAGCGGAGCGGCGGCGGCTTGCGGTCTTGCTGGAAGAGCGGCCGGCCGGAACGGCGCAAAACGGAGCGCTGTTCCTGGTCACACCGCGCGTCGGCACGATTTCCCCCTGGTCGTCGAAAGCGACCGACATCGCCTGGAATTGCGGCCTGGCGGACGTTGAGCGCATCGAGCGAGGCATCGCCTTTCATGTCGAGGGGGTGGGCGCGGCGCGGCGCGGCGCGGTGTCCGCCCTGCTGCACGACCGCATGACCGAGACGGTGCTCGGCGACTTCGCGGAAATCGCGCAGATCTTCCGCCATTTCCCGCCGAAGCCGATGCGCCGCGTCAGGCTGGCGGGCGACGGGCGCGCGGCGCTGGCCGAGGCCGATGCCCGTCTGGGCCTGGCGCTGTCCGAGGACGAGATCGACTACCTCGCCCAGCTGTTCGTCACGAGAATGAAACGCGATCCGACCGACGTCGAGCTGATGATGTTCGCGCAGGCCAATTCCGAGCACTGCCGGCACAAGATTTTCAACGCTTCCTGGATCATCGACGGAGAGGCGAGGAAGGAAACGCTGTTCGGCATGATCCGCGAGACGCACGACAAGCATCCGCAGGGCAACGTCGTCGTCTATTCGGACAATTCCTCGGTGTTCGAGGGCGCCGAGATCGAGCGCTTCCACCCGGACGCCGGCGGCGTCTACGCTTATCATCGGGAACTTGTGCACATCCTGGCCAAGGTCGAGACGCACAATCATCCGACGGCGATCTCGCCCTTCCCCGGCGCGGCCACCGGTTCCGGCGGCGAAATCCGCGACGAAGGCTCGACTGGGCGCGGCTCGAAGCCGAAGGCCGGGCTGTGCGGCTTCTCCGTATCCCACCTGCGCCTGCCCGACGCGCCGCAGCCGTGGGAAGCGGAAACGGCGTCCTACGGGCGTCCGCCGCGCATCGCCTCCGCCCTGTCGATCATGCTCGAAGGGCCGATCGGCGCGGCGGCGTTCAACAACGAATATGGCCGCCCGAACCTGGCCGGCTACTTCCGTACCTTTGAACAGCGCGTCGGCGAAGGCGAGGACGCGATCGTGCGCGGTTATCACAAGCCGATCATGGTCGCCGGCGGCGTCGGCAACATCGCCGCCGCGCAGGCGAAAAAAGCGGAGAGACTCGCGCCCGGCACGCTGCTGATCCAGTTGGGTGGCCCGGGCATGCTGATCGGACTGGGCGGCGGCGCGGCGAGTTCGATGAGCGCCGGCGCCAACGCCGAGGATCTCGACTTCGCCTCGGTGCAGCGCGGCAATCCGGAAATGCAGCGCCGCGCGCAGGAGGTCATCGACCGCTGCTGGCAAATGGGCGCGCCCAAGAGTGAAGGTGACGCGAGCCGGCCCGGCGACGGCAACCCGATCCTGTCGATCCACGACGTCGGCGCGGGCGGGCTGTCCAACGCCTTTCCCGAACTCGTGCACGGCGGCGGCGCCGGCGCGCGCTTCGAATTGCGCGAGGCGCCGATCGAGGAGCCGGGCATGTCGCCGGCCGAAATCTGGAGCAATGAAGCGCAGGAGCGCTACGTGCTGGCCATCCCGCCGGCGCGCCTGCCCGAATTCGCGGCGATCGCCTCGCGCGAGCGCTGCCCCTTCGCCGTGGTCGGCACAGCGACCGGGGACGGACGCCTCGTCGTCGCCGATCGTCATTTCGGCGACGCGCCGGTAGACATGGATCTGGACGCGCTCCTTGGCAAACCGCCGCGCATGACTCGCGAGGCGACGCGCGCGCCGGATGCTGCGCGGCCATTCGACCCGGCGGCGATCGATCCCGGGGAAGCCGCCTATCGTGTGCTGCGCCTGCCGGCGGTGGCCGACAAGACCTTTCTCGTCACCATCGGCGACCGTTCGGTCGGCGGGCTCACCGCGCGCGACCCGATGGTCGGGCCGTGGCAGGTGCCGGTGGCCGACGTGGCGGTGACGGTGATGGGCTTTTCGACGCTGCGCGGCGAAGCCTTCGCCATCGGCGAGCGCGCGCCGGTGGCGGTCCTCGACGCGCCGGCCTCGGGACGCATGGCGGTCGGCGAGGCGCTGACCAACCTCGCCGCTGCCTGTGTCGCCGACATCGGCGAAGTCAGGCTCTCGGCCAACTGGATGGCGGCGGCCGGCGCGCCGGGCGAAGACGCGCGGCTGTTCGACACGGTGCGCGCGGTCTCCGACCTGTGCCAGGCGATCGGCGTGTCGATCCCGGTCGGCAAGGACTCGCTGTCGATGCGCACGGCCTGGCAGGACAACGGGGAAACGAAACAGGTGATCGCGCCGCTGTCGCTGATCGTCAGCGCCTTCGCCCGGGTGACGGACGCGCGGCGCACGCTGACGCCGCAACTTGTGATCGACGGCGCGACGACCGATCTCTTGCTGGTCGACCTCTCCGCCGGCCGCAACCGGCTCGGCGGTTCGGCGCTCTCGCAGGTGTTCAACGCCACGGGCGGCGAGGCCCCGGACGTTGACGCGCCGGAGCGGCTGGCGACCTTTTTCTCGACCGTGCGGCGGCTCGCCGAGCAGGATTTGCTGCTCGCCTATCACGACCGTTCGGACGGCGGCCTGTTCGCCTGCCTCGCCGAAATGGCCTTCGCCTCGCGCTGCGGTCTGGCCATCGACATTGGTGGCCTGTGCGACGGTTCGGCGGTGGGATACATGGCGGCGCTGTTCGCCGAGGAACTCGGCGCGGTCATCCAGGTTCGCCGCGCGCTGCGCAATACCGTGCAGGCGGCGTTCCAGACGGCGGGCATCGCGACGACGCGAATCGGCGAGCCTGACCGGAGCGGCGAACTGAGGATCGACTGCCGCGGCGAGGCGGTCTTGCGCGAGAAGCGCGTCGACCTGCATCGCGCCTGGTCGGAAACGACTTTCCGGATGCAATCCCTGCGCGACGATCCCGAATGCGCGCGGCAGGAATACGAGCGCATCCTCGACACCGCCGATCCGGGGCTGACGCTGGCCGCGCCCTTCGACTCGGCGGAGGATGTCGCCGCGCCGTTCATCGCCGGCGGCGAGCGACCGAGGATCGCCGTCCTGCGCGAACAGGGCGTCAACAGCCAGGTCGAAATGGCCGCCGCTTTCGACCGCGCCGGTTTCTCCGCGGTCGACGTGCACATGAGCGACCTCCTGGCCGGGCGCGTTTCCTTGTCCGGCTTTTCCGGAGCGGTGGCCTGCGGCGGCTTTTCCTACGGCGACGTGCTCGGCGCCGGCAAGGGCTGGGCGCACACGATCCTGTTCAATCCGCGCGCGCGCGACGAGTTCTCGGCCTTCTTCGCCCGCGGCGACACCTTCGCCCTGGGCGTGTGCAACGGCTGCCAGATGATGAGCGCATTGAAGGCGCTGATTCCCGGCGCGGAAGCCTGGCCGCGCTTCGAGCGCAACGCCTCCGAGCAGTTCGAGGCGCGCTTTGCGATGGTCGAACTGCCCGAATCGCCGTCGCTGTTCTTCGCCGGCATGGCCGACAGCCGCCTGCCGATCGTCGTCTCGCACGGCGAGGGACGCGCCGAGTTCGATTCGGACGAACAACGGGCGCGCGCTCTCGTCGCCATGCGCTATCTTGACAACGCCGGAAACGTGAGCGAAACCTACCCCAGCAATCCGAACGGCTCGCCGGCCGGCATCACCGGCCTGACCACGGCCGACGGTCGTTTCACGATCCTGATGCCGCACCCCGAGCGCGTCTTCCGCACTGTGCAGATGTCCTGGCATCCCGAGTCTCTCGGCGAGGATTCACCATGGATGCGCATGTTCCGCAACGCGCGGAAGTGGGTGGGGTGATTCGGGGGAAACGCTTGTCGAGCCGCCTGCCCGCGTTGCGGACGCCGGACTGGCGCGCCTCATGATCTCCGGGGATGGACGGAGCCGCGCGCCGGCTCCTTCGAAATCCCGGCAAACGCGCCACGAACATGCCGGGGAAGCGGCCCCCGCGCCGTCGCCTGGGTTTCGTCCCCAGCTTGACCACAAGAACACTTCCCTCTCGGTCATTCTGAGCGCAGGTGGCAGGATTCAGAAGCGCATCGCCTCGGCGAACGACGCCCCGGCGCAATCCTTCGCGGAAAGGACCGGGGCGCCGTCCAGCGGCCAGTCGATCGCCAGGCTCGGGTCGTTCCACAGGATGCAGCGTTCGAACTCGGGCGCGTAGTATTCCGTGGTCTTGTACAGGAATTCCGCATATTCGCTCAATACGAGAAAGCCATGCGCCAGGCCCGGCGGGATCCAGAGCTGGCGCCGGTTGTCGGCGGAAAGCGTCGCGCCGGCCCATCGGCCGAAGGTCGGGGAATCCCTGCGGATATCGACGGCCACGTCGAAAACCTCGCCCAGCACGACGCGCACCAGCTTGCCCTGCGCTTTCGGCGGGAGCTGATAATGCAGGCCGCGCAGGACGTTCTTCGCGCTGCGGGAGTGATTGTCCTGGACGAAGTCGACCTCGATCCCGGCGGCCTCGCCAAACGTCGCCCGGTTGTAGCTTTCGTAGAAGAACCCGCGCGCGTCGCCGAACACCTTGGGTTCGAGGAGCAGGACGTCGGAGATGGACAGCGGAGTGGCTTTCACGGACGCTTCCTTCCCATGGAAAAACTTGCAGGTTTGTCAAAAGATTCGCTGCTCATTCGCGGACCTTGTCCCTCAGCAGGCCGGAGAGATAGGCGCCGTAGCCCGATTTGGCCAGCAGCCGCGCCGCTTCTTCCAGCCGAGCGTCGTCGATCCAGCCGTTGCGCCAGGCGATTTCTTCCAGGCAGGCAATCTTGAGCCCCTGCCGCTTTTCGATGGTCTGGATGAACTGGCCGGCTTCAAGCATCGATTCGTGCGTTCCGGTATCGAGCCAGGCGTAGCCACGTCCCATGGTCTCGACGCTGAGCGCTCCCTTTTCGAGATAGAGGCGGTTGAGGTCGGTGATTTCGAGCTCGCCGCGCGCGGACGGCCGGATCGTTTTGGCCAGCTGCGCGACCCACTCGTCGTAGAAATATAGTCCGGTGACCGCGTAGCGCGATCTCGGCGCCTTTGGCTTTTCCTCCAGGCTGACCGCGCGCCAGCGCTCGTCGAATTCGACGACGCCGTAGCGTTCGGGGTCGTTGACCGCGTAGGCGAAGACGGTGGCGCCGGATTCCCGCCCGGCCGCGTTCCGCAGCAGGGCGGCGAAATCGTGGCCGTAGAAAATGTTGTCGCCGAGCACCAACGCCGAAGGATTGCCGCCGATGAACGATTCACCGATCAGGAAAGCCTGGGCGAGTCCGTCGGGCGAGGGCTGCACGGCGTAGCGCAACTCGATGCCCCACTGACGGCCGTCGCCGAGCAGCTGCTCGAAGCGCGGCGTGTCCTGCGGCGTCGAAATGATCAGAATCTCGCGGATTTCCGCCAGCAGCAGGGTCGAGAGCGGATAGTAGATCATCGGCTTGTCGAAGATCGGCAGCAATTGCTTCGACACCGCCTGCGTCGCCGGGTACAGGCGGGTTCCCGAACCGCCGGCCAGGATGATGCCCTTGCGTACTCCCATGTGCAACCTCCCGAAAGTCAAAAATCACCGCGCGCGCGGTAATAGCTGGCGAAGCGCGGTACGCCCCGGCGCGTCAGTCCCCGGTAGCGGTAGGTGACGATCGCGCCGATTGGCGGCGGCTCGCGCCGCAAGGCGTCGGAAAGGCCGCTGCCCAGACTGAATTCGATTCCGTCCTCGGTACGCACCCGCAGCGCGCCCAGCATCCCCTGGTACTTTCCCTTGCCGGGAACGTGGCCGACGACCCGCGCTTCCGCGTCCTGGATGAGCTTCATCTTCAGGAGATCGCCGTTGCGCCCCGTGGAATACGGGGCGTCCGCGCGATGCAGCATGAGCCCTTCCCCGCCCGCGCGGACCACGTCCGCCAGTTTCCGCTCGAGCGCCTGGCGATCCTTCACTTCGACTTGTTCCACCGCTTGCAGCCACGGAACACCCGCCTCGTCGGCGATTTGCCGCAGGAGACGCGCTCGCTCGCGAAAATCGCCCGGCGCGCCGGGCAGCTCGAAAATCATGTAGCGCACCTCGCGCCATTCCGCGTCATGGGGCTTTTCCCTGCGCACGATCCCGGACAGGCGCTCGAAGCGGCCGCGTCCAGCCCACAATTCCCCATCCAGGGGTCGCGCGGGAAATTTCTCCACGAACCACGGCGGCGCGTCGAACGCCTTGCCGCTGCGCGCCCTGAGCCGATGACCGTCCCAAAAGGCACGGACGCCGTCGAGTTTTTCGCTGACGAGGTAGCGGGACACCTCGGTATCCTGGCCGATCGTTTCCGCCAAGAGGAGCGGCGGCGCTTCGTCGGCGCCCGCGGGAAGGATGGCGCACGCCAGCAGCGCCACGGCCCATGCCGCGCAGGCGGCCAGCCGCGAACGCCGGCGCGCCTCATGACCCGGTGTGTTCATCGCCTTGATTCACCGGCAATTCGTCGATCAGGCGCTTGACGCCGACACGCCAGTCGGGCAGATGCACTCCGAAGGTCCGGCGCAGCTTGCCCGTGTCGAGCCTCGAGTTCGCTGGCCGCCGCGCGGGGGTGGGGTAGGCCGAACTCGGGATCGATTCGACCCGGTCCGCCGCGACGCGCAGGGCATGTCCGGCCCGGCGCGCTTCCTCGATCACGAAACAGGCGTAGCCGTGCCAGCTCGTCTCGTCCGCCGCGGCCAGGTGGTACAGGCCCGCCAGTTGCGGTCGATCTTCCGCCGCGCGGAGGACATGCGCCGTCACGTCGGCCAGAAGATCGGCGCCCGTCGGCGCGCCGACCTGGTCGTCGATGACGCGCAGCAAATCGCGTTCGGCGGCGAGGCGCAGCATGGTCTTGGCGAAATTCGCGCCGCGCGCGGCATACACCCAACTGGTGCGCAAGATGAAGTGCTTCGGAGCGCGCGCGACGGCAAGTTCCCCTTCGAGCTTGGTTTGTCCATAGACGGAAAGCGGACCGGTCGGATCGGTTTCCACGCGCGGCGCCTCGCCCTGGCCGTCAAAGACGTAGTCGGTCGAGTAATGCACCAGCCAGGCGCCGAGCTTTTCCGCCGCTTTGGCGAGGACCGCCGGCGCCCCGGCGTTGATTGCGCGCGCGAGTTCCGGTTCGGCCTCGGCCTGGTCCACCGCCGTGTAGGCGGCGGCATTGACGATGACCCGCGGCGCCACGCGGCGGACGGTTTCCGCGAGGGCGGCCGGATCGGTGAAATCGCCGGAGAGATCGCCCGGCGTATCGAAGTCGACGGCGACGAGCTCACCCAGCGGCGCCAGGCTGCGCTGCAACTCCCAGCCGACCTGGCCGTTTTTGCCGAAGAGGAGAATTTTCATCGGTTTCGGTCCGTGTAATTCTTTTCCAGCCAGTCGCGGTACGCGCCCGACTGAACGTTGGCCAGCCAATCCGGATGATCGAGATACCAGCGGACGGTCTTGCGGATGCCGGTGGCGAAAGTTTCCGCCGGACGCCAGCCGAGTTCGCGTTCGATCTTGCCGGCGTCGATGGCGTAGCGCCGGTCATGGCCGGGACGATCGGCGACGTGGACGATCTGTTCGCCATAGGAGCGGCCGTCGGCCCGCGGGTGCAATTCGTCGAGCAGGCCGACGACGGCGCGCACGATGTCGAGGTTGGGCAACTCGTTCCAGCCGCCGATGTTGTAGGTTTCGCCCGGCCGGCCGGCGTCCAGTACACGGCGAATGGCCGCGCAGTGATCGCTTACGTAGAGCCAATCACGGATCTGCCTGCCGTCGCCGTAGATGGGCAGGAATTTGCCGGTCAGGGCGTTGACGATCATCAGCGGAATGAGCTTTTCAGGAAACTGGTAAGGACCGTAATTGTTCGAGCAATGGGTGGTCAGCACCGGCAGGCCGTAGGTGTGGCCATAGGCGCGGACGAGATGGTCGGAAGAAGCCTTGGACGCTGAATACGGGCTGTTGGGCTGATAGCGGTGAACTTCGGAGAAGGCCGGGGCGCCGCTTTCCAGCGAACCGTACACTTCGTCGGTGGAGACGTGCAGGAAACGGAAGGCGGCTTCTCCCGCCGCATCCATCGCCGAAAAACGGGCGCGAGCGCATTCGAGCAGATGGAAAGTGCCGACGACGTTGGTCTGGATGAAATCGCCGGGCCCATGGATCGAGCGGTCGACGTGACTCTCCGCGGCGAAATGGATCACCGCGCGCGGCGCGTGCCTCTCCAGCAGATCCGCGATCGCCGCCCGATCGCCGATGTCGCCCCGCACGAAGGCATAACGCGGATCGCCGCGCAATTCCGCGAGATTTTCCAGGTTTCCGGCGTAGGTCAGCTGGTCCAGATTGATGACCGGCTCGTCCCGCTCCGCCAGCCAGTCGATGATGAAATTGCTGCCGATGAAACCCGCGCCCCCGGTGACCAGTATCGTCATTCACCCTCCTGAAATCATTTGAGCCATGGCCTGCCGAAAATCGCGCTCCCGGAGGAACGGCGATGGCTGGCAAGAGTACGGAATCATAACGACAAGCATCGCCGATGTGAAATTCTCGGCAACCCCGGGCGCCATCCAGAGTGGAGGAGAAAACACTCCCGGATCTTCCAGGCGCTTGGCCTGGGTTTTCTCCGGTGGGGGGCGGGGCGAGGAAAATTCCCCCTCGCCTATACGACGAACTGATTCACTGCCTTGTTCATGCGGTCTACGATGCTTTCCAGCTTGCCGACCAGGGCGTGCGTCTGCTTGACCACGGCGACATTCTGCTTGGTCATGCTGGCCACCTGCTCGATATTGCGCGCGAGCTGGCTCATGTTTTCCTGCTGCTCGCCAGAAACACTCGAAATCTCATTGACCCGCTGGATCGTGCCGCCCATTTCCCGGTTGATGCGCTGCAGGGCCTCCTGGGCCGAATGAACGAGCTCGACTCCCTGCTCGACCTGCGAGGCCCCGGCGCACATGCCGTCGACGGCCTTCTGCGTCTCGCTCTGGATCAGGTGGATCATCGTGCTGATTTCTTCGGTGGCCTGCGCCGTCCGCTCCGCCAGCTTGCGCACCTCGTCGGCCACCACGGCGAAACCGCGGCCTTGCTCTCCGGCCCTGGCCGCCTCGATGGCCGCATTCAAGGCCAGCAGATTGGTCTGGTCGGCAATTTCCTTGATCGCCCCGGAAATCTGGCTGATCTCGGCGGAGCGCTGTCCAAGCGCCTCCACCTGCCCGGCGGAACGCTTGACTGTCTCGGCCAGCAGGTTGATCGCCCGGCACGCCTCGTCGGCACAGCGCACGCCGGTGTCGGATACTTCGCCGGCACTGATCGCGACGTCACGCGTCGAACGCGCGTGTTCCGTCACTGCCCCGATCGCCACGCTCATCTTTTCCACAGCGGTCGTCGCCGAGGACGTCGCTTCGTTCTGCTGCTCGGCCGATTGCGTCACCGTACCCATCCCGGCCTCGACTTCACGGGTTCTCTGGCGGACCTGCATGGCGGTATCGGCCATCCCCTGCACCGTTGCCTGCACCGATGAAACGAAAACGTCCATTTGCCGAGCCACGAAACCGATCCGGTCGCTGCGGTCGACGGGCAAACGCTGCTTCAAGTCGCCGGTTGACAGGACCGACGTTATCCAGCGACCGATCGAATCCAGGTCGCGCTTCACTTTGGGCGTGAAATACGCGACAAAGTAAAGGGCATAGAACATCGAGAAGATGGCCAGACTCTTGTGCAGCAGGGATATGAGCGATTCGTCCTGCCACGCCGCCGGGAATATCTCCATCAATCCCAGGATCAGCCCCAGGATCCCCATGAAGGCCATCTGCACGCGCAGCGACAGAAACGTCTCGACGAAGGAGGGGCGCGAGCGCACGGCCCGGCCCTGGTGGATGAACCATCTTTTGTCTCCCGCGTTGATCCTGGCGTATATTTCTCCTGCGCCGGTGATTTCCTCGCGCGAGGGCCTGCTGCGCACCGATTGATAGCCCGTCACCTGGCCGTTTTCGCGAATCGGCGAAACGTTCGCCACCACCCAGTAGAAGCCGCCGTCCTTGCGCCGGTTTTTTACGATGCCACGCCACGGCAAACCGGTTTTCAGGGTGCGCCACATGTCGTCGAACGCCGCCGGCGGCATGTCGGGATGGCGCACGATGTTGTGCGGCTGGCCCAGCATCTCCTCGCGGGAAAAACCGCTGATCTCGCAGAACGCGTCATTGGTCTCGGCGATCCGTCCTTTCAGGTCCGTTCGCGAATAAATGAACCGGCCTTCCGGGAGCAGGGTTTCCACATTCGTTACCGGCAGGTTTTTGCGCATTTTTCTGATCCTCCCTGTTGCTCATTGACGTTCATCCAGTCGAGAAGAAGTCCAAGCTGAAAACCTCGGTCAATCCCATCGCCAGTCGTAATCGATGGTCAGCGGCGCGTGATCGGAGAAGCGCTGCTCCTTGTAGACCGCCGCCGCGACCGCGGAGGCGGCCAAAGCGGGCGTCGCCAGTTGATAATCGAGCCGCCAGCCAACGTTCCTCGCCCGGGCCTGCCCGCGGTTGCTCCACCAGGTATAGGATTCCCCGGTCGCTTCCGGATGCAGGCGGCGGTAGACGTCGACCCAGCCCGCTTCGTCGAGGACCCGTCCGACCCAGGCGCGCTCCTCGGGCAGGAAGCCTGAATTCTTCTGGTTCGATTTCCAGTTCTTGAGGTCGATTTCCCGATGCGCGACATTCCAGTCGGCGCAGATCGCGATCTCCCGGCCGCTTCGCGCCAGATCGACGAGATGCGGGTAGAAAGCGTCGAGAAAACGGAACTTGGCCGCCTGGCGCTCGGGCGAGCTGGAGCCCGAGGGGACATACAAGGAGATCACCGACAGATTGCCGAAGTCGGCGCGTAGATAGCGCCCCTCGGCGTCGAACTCGGCATCGCCGAAGCCCCCGGTGACAGCGTCGGGCTTTTCCCGGCACCACAGGCCGACACCGGCGTAGCCCTTCTTCCCGGCGCAGCGGTAATGGGCGTGGAAGCCGGGAGGGTCCCTCATTTCCTCCGTCAAATCCGACCTCTGCGCCTTGATCTCCTGCAGGCAGATCACGTCGGCGCGCTGTTTCGACGCCCAGGCGGGAAAGCCTTTGCTCCATGCCGAACGAATGCCGTTGAGGTTTGCCGTGATGATGCGTAACATGTCACTGCATGGTCCCGATAGATTCAGAGTGTATCCATGGACTTTCGCCAGGAATTCATTGAGTTCGCCCTTGCCCGGAACGTACTGCGCTTCGGCGAATTCAAGACCAAGGCCGGACGGCCTTCCCCCTATTTTTTCAACGCCGGCCTGTTCAACGACGGCGCGGCGCTCGACCGTCTGGCGCAATTCTACGCCAAGGCCATCCTGGTCGGCGAGATTGGTGTCGACCTGCTGTACGGACCGGCCTACAAGGGGATTCCGCTCGTCTCCGCCACCGCCGTGGCGCTCGCGCGCGCCGGCCGCAACCTGCCGTTCGCCTTCAACCGCAAGGAAGCCAAGGATCACGGCGAGGGGGGCGGCACCATCGGCGCGCCGCTCGCCGGGCGCGTGCTGATCGTAGACGACGTGATCTCGGCCGGAACGTCCGTGCGAGAATCAGTGGAAATCATCCGTTCGGCAGGCGCCGTGCCCTGCGGCGTGGTCATCGCGCTGGATCGCATGGAACGAGGCACCGGCGCGTTGTCGGCGGCGCAGGAAGTCCGGCAGGATTACGGCCTTCCGGTCATCTCCGTGGCCACGTTGGATGACCTGATGGCTTTCCTCAACCCACGGCCCGAATTTGCCGAGCACGCGGCGGCCGTGGCACATTACAGGCGGAAATATGGTGTTTTCCAGACGCATTGAATCGTTCACTCTGGCAGGTATCCTGGCGTTCGCGGGACCGGCCGGTGCCGCTTGGTCCGGGGATGCTGCTTCGGGAAGGTTCTACTGCTGCACCGATCAGAATGGCAAATATGTCTGCGGAGACATCCTGCCACAGGTCTGCTACGGGCGCGCCTATCGCGAACTGGGCGCGAACGGCCGGACCATTCGCGAAGTCGCGGCGCCGCTCACGGCCGAACAGCGCGCCGAGAGAGTCGCCGCGGAAGAAAAGCGCCGCAAGGAAGCGGTGATTGCGGCGGAGCAGCAGCGCCAGGATGAGATCCTGCTGGCCACGTATGCCAGTGTCGAGGACATCGAGGTCACCCGCGAGCGCTCGCTCGACGACGTTCGCCGGGCCATCCGCAACGCCGAGGAGAGGATCAGCGAAATCAAGGCCCTGCGCAAACAATTCGAGGATGAAGCCGAGTTCTACAAGAACAGGGACTTGCCCGCCACGGTCGAAAAGGTGCTGGGCGACACCGAATTCGAGATCAAGGCGCAGGAGGCCATCATCGAGGCCAGGGAAAAGGATCTCGAATCCCTCCAGAACAGATACGACGAAGACCGCAAGCGCTTCCTCGAATTGCAGCGCCGCCAGATCAAGCCGCGGTGACAGGCATCACCTCGGAAATGGTTTCCCTGGCTTTCTGGGTTCCCGGGCTGTATCGGAATGCTTCGGACAGGTATATGGATGGTGGCCAGGGGCAGAATCGAACTGCCGACACGCGGATTTTCAGTCAGGATTCGGAAAATCCTTCAACAGGTAGTTGATTTTCTGCGCATGTTCCAAGTTGTGTGCTGGAGACAGATGGGCATATCTACGTACCATGCCGGCTGTTTTCCAGCCACCCATCTCTTGTAGCGCGTAAAGTGGAACACCTTCCTGTACAAGCCAACTAGCCCAAGTATGACGCAAGTCATGCCATCGAAAATTTTTGACATCGGCCCGCTTCAAAGCTTCATACCATGCCTTCGTACTTAGCCGTTTAATTGGCTTTCCTTGATAGGTAAACACCCATTCTGGATGCCTGCCTCTCCGAATATGCAAGACAGCCATTGCGCTGTCATTAAGACTAACACTCAAATCTTCGGTGTTTTTTGTCTGATCGGCATAAAGCCAGCAAACACGCCGTTTTAAATCAATCTGTTCCCACCGTAGTCCAAGTACGTTTCCAGCCCTCAA
>JAITIQ010000024.1 GCA_031279425.1 Accumulibacter sp. | reverse complement strand
TCGATCAAAACTTCGAATACTGAATCTTCTCCAGTTCCGGGTCGTAGAACTCGCCGAACAGTTCCTCGTCGGTCGGCCAGTCGGGCTGGTCGTACTCGCGGGAGACCCAGGTCACGTTCATGTAGTGGTGCAGATGGATGTTCTCGCTGGTGGCGTTGCCGCCCCAGGTACCGCAGCCGATCGACGAGGTCATCGGCATGCCGTTGTTCATGCTGCCGGCATTGGCCTTGGACTGCGGCTGGCGCACCATGATGCGCCCGACGCGGGCGACCATCGCCAGGCGGTGGATGTGCGCATCATCGAACGAGAAGATGCCGACCGAATGGCCGATGCCGCCGACCGCGTGGATCGCCATGACGGTGTCGATGGCATTCTGGAACTCGCCCGCGTACTGGTGCACGGCGAGCGCGGTGGAGAGCTTCTCGCGGCACCAGACGCCTGCGAGCGAGGTGTTGAAGACGCCGGTGCCGTGCGAGGCGATCAGATACTTGCGGTCCTCGGCGATCGAGAAGCCGGCGTGCCTGGCCATGTCCTGCGCGGAGAGCGCGACGGTGTCGGCATGGCGGTGGCATTCGTCGTCCCACATCGCCTTCCGCATGGCCTCCTGCTCGTCCGGCGACATCAGGTAGCCGCCAACGGCGACCATTTCCCTGAGCGCGTCTTCCCAGATGCTCTCGTGGATGACGATGTTGCCGTCGGCCGAGCAGCCCGAGCCGAAATCGGAAGTCTTCGAGCGCATGGTGTTGAACGCCGCCTTGGCCAGTTCGCTTTGGGCGGTCTCGTCCCAGATCATCGTGGCGTTGCCGGCGCCGACGGCGTAGGCCGGCGTGCCCGACATGTAGGCGCGGCGCACCACGCCCTGCCCGCCAGTGGCGATGACCAGGTCACACTTGCTCATCAGCGCTTCGGAGATGCCCTTGTTGATCCTGGCCTGGTAGCCCAGGATCTGCACCAGGTCTTCCGGCGCGCCGACGCGCCTCAAGCCCTCGCGCATCAGTTCGATGGTCTTGCGGCTGGTCTTCAGCGTGCGCGGGTGCGGCGAGAAGATGATCGCGTTGCGCGCCTTGATGGCGTAGATGGCGTTGCCGGCCGGCGTGAGATCGGGGTTGGTCGCCGGGATCACGCAGGCGATGACGCCGACGGGCTTGGCGTACTTGACGAGGCGCTTTTCCGGGATTTCCTCGAGGATGCCGACCGATTTCTGGCGCAGGCAGTCGCGCAGGATGCCGCGAATCTTGAAGCGCTTGGCTTCGCGGCTGACGGGATCGCCGAAGGCGCTCTCCTCGATGCCCAGTTCGACGAGCTCGTGAAAGGTCTTCGAATTGGCGACGATCTGCGCCACCGAGCGGATCGCGCGGTCGATCGCTTCCTGGCTCCAGGTCTCGAACTCCTGCTGCGCCCGGTCGGCGCGCGCGAAGCTCCGCTCGATCTCGTCGATCTGATCCGGATTGAGTTTCAGTTCGGCGTAGCGCGCCGGCATGTCGTTCTGTCTGCTCATTGCATTTCCTTGTGGCAAAAAATATATGAAACGTGAAATACGGCGTTTGCTCGAATCATCGCTGGTCCTGTCCTTTCGCCTTTTCCTTCACCAGATCGGCGCAGCGTCCGGCCTTCAATACGGCGCTATTCGCCGGGTGGCCGACGAATTCGGCGGCGAGGCGCGCCGTGTCCATGGCCTTCAGGAGATCGATCCCGGTGTCGATGCCCATCTCGTGCAGCATGTGGATCACGTCTTCCGAAGCGACGTTGCCCGTGGCGCCCGGCGCGAACGGACAGCCGCCGAGACCGGCGAAGGCGCCGTCGAACGCGCGCACGCCGGCCTGGATGGCGGTGACGATGTTGGCCAGCGCCATGTCGCGCGTGTTGTGGAAGTGCATCACCCACCTGACTTGTGGGTATTTTTCGATCATATGCGCGCCGAGTTCGTAGACCTGGCGCGGATTGGCCATGCCGGTGGTATCCGACAGCGAGAGTTCGGTGACGCCGAGCCGGATGAAGCCGTCGACGACGTTTTCCACCTGCTCGACCGGCACGCGCCCCTGGAACGGGCAGCCGAACGAAGTCGAGATCGCGCCCGAGAGCGTCATCCCGTTTTGGGCGGCGAATTCGGCGCAGTCGGCGAAGCCTTCGACCATCTTCACCGGAGAACTGTTGAAATTGGCCAGGCAATGCGCCTCGCTCGCCGACACGGTGAGCTTGGCCTTGACGAGGCCCGCGTCGAAAGCGCGCTGCACGCCCTTGAGATTCGGCACCAGCGCGCGGTATTCGACGCCGTCAAGCTTTTTCATCGCCCGGCACAGGGCGTCGGTGTCGGCCATCTGCGGCACCGCCCTGGGATGCACGAAGGCGCCGACCTCGATGACCTTCACGCCGGAAGCCACCACCGCGTCGAGCAGTTGCAGTTTCTGTTCGAGCGCCGGAATCGTCTTCTCGTTCTGCAAACCGTCGCGCAAACCGACTTCGCACAGGGTAACCCTCTCCGGCCAGGCCATCGCGGGAACACTCATGTCATTTCCTTTCTTTGGCGAATTTCCAGGTCAAACACTGTAGCGTTCATCTACGCGCCCATGAATGCAAAATAAATATTTCGAAGCACGAATCAAGTCTGCGCAAATTCAACGGATTGACCTGTGCCGACACCATTTGCCCAGTAGAGCAGCCTCTTGGTTTGGGCACCCTTCTGCCATTTGCTGAACCAGTCTTCCCACAATTTATTGACATCGCCGGGAATCAGGTTGTGGCCGCGCCCGTAACATTGACCCCAGACAAATAGAGGCACACCATTCTTGTACCAGGTGTAGGTCTTGTAGCGGTTGGCGCTTGCGGTAGGTTTGAGAATCAGGCCGATGGGGGTGTTCTGAGGAACCAGGCTGGTCGAAATGCCGTCCGTCAAAACATAGGTGGGAGAAGCCATTTCCTCATCCAGTGTCCGGCCAATCAGTCTGGTCAGCCAGTAATTCTGGACGTCTGTGGTCATCGCGTACTGTCCGCCCATTGAACCGCGCCAGTCTCCGGCGACCAGAGGACCAAGCTTCATCGGCCAGTAGTCATATTCGCCGTAGATGGCATAGAAGGGGAGAGGCGTCGTGGAGCCAGACGGGGCACTGAGGACGGCCCCCGAGGTACTGCCGAACGCGGCAAAAGTATCCACCAATGTCTCATCCTGAGCGAAATCAGTTACCGCTCCGCCGCCCATCGACTGGCCGAAGACATAGAGACGGCGCTCGTCCGCTGCCACGCCAAGACTCAGACAGTCCTGCTTGACCAGATCCACCAGATCCCTCACGTATGCGGCGGTGGTGGTATCGTAGGTAACAGCAATGAAGCCATGTTTGTTTGCCGCTTCCTTGATATCGGTGGCTTCCATGAACACGAAGGCCGTCTGTCCCGCGCCATGGGTTGCGAACAGTACCGGGGCGGGGTTGGTCAGGCTGTAATTCTCTTTCACGCTGTCCGGTACATAGACAATATAGGTCTGCAAAGTGGTACTGCCACTCCACGTGTGATCCTTGTAAATCATGTTGCCGGCGGAAATGGCTTTCTTATAATCCAGACGCTCGGTGATGAAGTGGCCATAGACGGAGTTGTTGTCATAACCGCTGTACTGGGTCAGGAAGCTGTAGACATTCTTCGTCAGCGACGGGTTGTCCAGCTCGATACTGCCCGAGTTGACCGCTACCTGCGCTTTGACCTCACTGGAGGCAGTGGCTATGGCATTCGAAATTTCCTTTTCCTGCCAGAAAATTTGCCCATAGTCGGCATCGGCGGCAGACAGAATTCCACAATCATTTACACCCGCCCAATAGGAAAGCAGGGAAGGCGCGGTATTTCCCGCGAACCAGGTGGGGATGGGAATATCCCTGTTGTACTGGGCCGCAAACGTGCGCTGCTGGGTGACGGGATCGCCGTTTATATCCAAAGAACCCGCAAAATCCATATGGTTCGGCTGCGGGGTCGCACCAACCTGTGTATTGCCGGCGGCGGTCAGAAGCGCGTTATATGCATCATCCGCGGCCGCTTCCAGATAAACCTGGCTGATCATCCGCAGGGGGTTGCTGGCGGCATAGAGCTGGAGAGCGGCAGCGCCCGCGCCATAACCAACCACATAATGGTAGGTAAACGCGGAGTAATGAGCGCCACTGCTCGCCAAGGTGCCCATGGCCGCGTTCACATAGGCAAGCTCGGTATTCACATCGCCCCAGACGCCGCTGCTGTCCGGCTTCATGACGAGCAGGCAAGCCAGGCCCTCATCCGCAATGTCGAACCAGCCCGCGTCGCTCAGGAATTCGTTGCCCTGCACGCCTTCCGGCAGGGTAATGCCAATCCAGTATTCGCGCTGACGGGCGCCATCGGGAATATAGACTTCAATCTCTCGGTCGAGGCCGCTGGCGGTCACCGACCAGGTAAAGTAGCCATTTTTCCGCTGATAGCTGCCGATTGTGGCGGGCTGCGCGTCGATATCCGTGATTGGTGTTGCGACAGGGTATTCCTTTGGTCCGGGATCGGGGTCTCCACTGCCGCCTCCGCCGCCTCCGCCCAGACAGGCCGCCAGCGGCAAGGAGGAGAACAGCACCACCTGGATGCCCAGCAGCTTGCCAAAATCCCGCCGCGAGATCTTTTCGGTCGCCAACCCGCCCTTTTTTGCCGTTTGCGGATCCCGCGTCGATTCAGATTCAACTTTTCCGTTGAGCTTTTCCATAATGATTTTTCTCCTCTTTCTTTCTCTCTCTGTGTCTCTGTGGTTTATGATTTCAATAAGCGATCTTCGCCACCGAGCGCAGTTCCTCCGGCGTGGCCGTGCCGAAGCCGAAGAATTCCAGATAGGCGGGAATCATTTCGAACAGCATGTCCGCGCCGATCTGATAAGGGCAGCCGCGCGCAATGGCGGCTTCGAGGATCGGCGTGATTTCCTTCTTCATCACCACCTCGCCGACGAAGGTCGCGGGCGACAGGCGTTCCGGGTCGAAGGGCAGCGGATCGTCCTCGCTCATTCCCAGGCTGGTCGCGTTGACCACCATGTCGTAGCCGGCCGGATCGTTCGACGCCAGCCTGATTTCCATGTCCGGGTAATACTGCCGCAGACGGTGAGAGAGCGTTTCGGCCTTGGCCGCGTTCCGGTTGAAGAGCGAGATCGACGCGGCGCCCGCGACGGCGAGCGAGGCGGCGATCGGACAGCCGACGCCGCCGGCGCCGACGATCAGGATTCTGCTGCCCTTGATCCGGAAGCCCTTGCGCGCCACGCCGCGGGCAAAGCCCACGCCGTCGAACTGATCCGCCAGCAACGTGCCGTCCTCGCGCTTCAACAGCGCGTTGGCGGCGCCCGCGATCCTGGCGGTGATCGACACTTCGTCGGCGAGCGAGGTCGTCACCACCTTGTGCGGCATCGTGATGAGCGCGCCGCGCAGGTTCGTGAATCGGAAAATCTGCCTCAGCAATACCGGGTAATCCTCCGCCGTGACCCCGATCGGCACGACCATCGCGTCGATGCCGCGCTTCTCGAACCACGGGTTGTAGATCATCGGCGCCCTGAAACTCTCGGTCGGATAACCGATATGAGCGATCAATGTCGTTTTGCCGTTCAACATGGATTGATTTCCTTTTGCTCGTTACACGCCACGCATTGCCGCAGGCCCTTCCCCGGAGAGACCGGGGAAGGGGCGGCCCGGCCCGGCCTTGAGTGTTGAATGGGAGCCGGACCACCCTTCTTCACGTCTCGCGTCCGCCGCCTCGCCCGCTATTTCCTGGCGCGCTGCTGTTCCAGCGCGGCCTGCAATTCCTTGACCACGTCCGGTCCGACGTCGGCGCCGAACTTGTCGATCACGGGCTTCAATTTCGCGCGGATCTTGACGAGTTCCTCCGCGGGCAGCGTGCTCACGGTCATCGACTTCTTCAGGTTGGCGAGCGAATCGTCACCCAGCTTGCGCGAGTTGTCCCGCTGCCAGCGGGTCGCCTCGACCAGCGTCGAAGTCAGGATTTTCTTTTCGTCGTCGGTCAGCGCGTCCCACTTCTGTTTGCTCGCCAGCACCGATTGCGGGTTGAACATGTGGTTGCTGACCGTCAGGAATTTCTGCACTTCCTGGAATCGGCTGGATTCGATCACCGAGAACGGATTTTCCTGGCCATCGACGATTTTCTGCTCCAAGCCCGAGTACAACTCGGTGAACGACATCGGCACGGGGTTGGCGCCGAGCGCGCCGAAGGTGTCGATGTAGATCGGCGACTGGATCACGCGGAGCTTCAGCCCGGAAAAGTCTTCCAACCGGGTGATCTCGCGCCGGCTGTTGGTCACGTTGCGAAAGCCCAGTTCCCAGTACGCCAGGTTGTAGAGATTCTTCGCCGGCAAGAGATCGGCCAGCCTCTTGCCGAACTCGCCATCGAGGATCGGCTCGGCTTCCTTGCCGTTCTCGAACATGAACGGGAAGTCGAAGATGGCGAATTCCTTGGCGACCGATTGCAGGATGCCCGAATTCATCGCGATGATGTCGAGGGTGCCGCCCTGCGCGGCGGAGAGCATCTGCACGTCGCCGCCCAGCACGCCGTTGCCGAAGACCTTGAGCGTCAGCTTGCCGCCGCTCTTCTCCTTGATGAGCTCCGCCCATTTCTCGGCGCCCATCACCGAAGGATGGTTCGGCGCGCCAACGTGGGCGAAGCGCAAGGTCTGTTCCCTGACCTGCGCCCAGCCCGTCGACGCGAGCAGCGCGGCGATCAGTACCAGCGAAACCTTTCCCGCGAATTTCAGCATTTTCATGTTCATCTCCTCATTTATTTGGATTGGAACCTCGCAAAGAGGCTACCCGTTCGAGCTACCACGACAACAAACATCACTGCGATACCCGGACACCCGCCGTCAGGAATGCCGGAGGTGTCTTGCGGCATAGGCTCTGGCCGATTCGAGACAGCGGAAGGCGTGCTCGGCATAACCGAATTCCTTCGCGCGCCCAAGGTTCGGCAATTCGATCGAATAGACCATTTTCGGCAGGCGGTTGAAAATGTCGGCGACCGGCACACCGCCTTCGCCGACGTACAGCCGCTCCTCGCGCAGGATGCGCGTCATCTCCGCGCGGTCGGTGGGAATCTCGCCTCGCGCGTCGCACAGGTGGCCGAAGCGGAACCATTCCTCCGGCAACCCGTCGAGGTCTTCGGGCTGGTCGTGCGCGCGGTGGAAGTGGTGCGCGTCGATCATCAGGCCGGCGTTCGGCCGGTTGGCGGCGCGCAGCACGTCGACGGCGCTGGCCAGGTTGCAGACGCTGGCGATCGGGACGTATTCGAGACCGACGAACAGGTCAAACTGCCGGGCGAGATCGCAGATTTGCCCGAACTTCTCGATCGCGTACTCGCGCCGCGGCGTCCAGATGGAGGACAGCACGGCCCTGGCGTTCAGTTCCGCCGCGACTTCCATGGCCGGCAGATACTTGGTCGGGTGCATGTCGTCATAGACGCGCGCCAGTTCGATGTCATGCACCTGCATACCGGTGTCGGCCAGCGCGCGCTTCGTCGCGCGCAGCATTTCCGGGTTGTCGGCGAGCGCGTAGTCGGGCTCGCCGGGCAGCCCCATGTAGATCAGCCGCGGGCTGACGTAATCGTAGCCGGCGCGGGAAGCGACATAAACCATTTCGGGCGTGGCGCACCCCATCACCGTGAGATGCGCCAGCGAGTATTCCAATGCCATTTCATCCTCCCCTTTCCCTTTGCCTTCCCTCTGTTTTCCCTCTGAACTCTCTTCCGGATTCCCTTCCAGGAATTCGTCCGGCAGTCCGCGGCCTTCCCTTGTCACCGGCGGGAAACTTGCGGTCCCGGCCTCCCCCGGCCATGCGCCGGGCGCCATGAAGCCGGGACCGCCCCCCTGCTCAATCAGTCGAGACGTGATGCACTTTCCTGCCCGGCGAGTAGATGTCCATGATGTTCCAGTGCCCGGCGGTCGGCGTCGGGATGTTCTTCATGTATACGTCGATGACCACCGGCTGGTTCAGCGCGATCGCCCTTTGCAGCGCCGGCAGGAATTCGTCGGCTTTTTCGATGGTGATGCCCTCGATGCCGTAGGCGCGGGCGATCGCCGCGTAGTCGGGCGACCAGGTCTGGCCGTCGACTTCGAAGACGGTGGCGAAGGTGGTGTCGAAGTGGGCCTTCTCCAGGCCGGCGATGGTGCCGAAGGCGTGGTTGTTCATGATCACCCAGATCACCGGGACCTGGCATTCCCGGGCCGTCGCCAGCACCGCCGGGTTCTGGCCCCAGCCGCCGTCGCCGACCAGCGCCACCACCACCTTGTCTTTCAGGGCGATTTTCACGCCCACCGCCGCCGGCGAGCCGAAGCCCATGGTGGCGAAACCGCCCGGCGTGAACACGCTGCCCGGCTCATAGACCGGATACTGCTGGGCCAGACCGTTCTTGTTCCAGCCCACGTCGGTGCAGATGTAGGAGTCGCGCGGCAGCGCGCGGCGCAGGTCGGCGAGGATGCGCTGCGGCGTCATCGGAAAATCGTCGGCGTCCTCCCATTCCCGGTTGCTCTCGGCGAAAGCCTGGCGGTTGGCGGCCAGTTCGTCGAAGAGTCCGGGGCGCGCAACGCCTGGCGAACAGATCTTCCGCGCCGCCCGCAGCAAAGCCTTCAAGGCTTGCTTCAAGTCGGCGACGGCGCCGATCGCCACCGGGTAGTTGCGCCCGATTTCCGCCGGGTCGATGTCGATGTGGATGAGTTGCGTCGGCGGGAAATTGAAGGTGTATTCGGCCTCCCACGAGCTGCAATCGGCTTCGGAGAAGCGGGTGCCGAGACCGATGATCCAGTCGGCCGCCCGGCATTTTTCGTTGATGAACCTGGTGCCCCAGAAGCCGCTCATGCCGAGGATCAGCGGATGGTCGTCGGGCAGCGCGCCCTTGCCCATCAGGGTGTGCGCGACCGGCAGTTGCAGGTGTTCGGCGAATTCGCGCAACTCGGCCGCGGCGTCGGCCAGCAGGACGCCGCCGCCGGCGTAGATCAGCGGCGTCCGGGCGGCGAGCAGCTGTCCGACGATTCGTTCGGCGGTCTCCTCGTCCAGCGAGGGCTTGGCCAGCGGGCGGACGTTCCTCAGCACGCGGTCGAAGAGTTCGGCGTCGATTTCCCTGGAGAAGATGTCCATCGGCACGTCGACCAGCACCGCGCCGGGTCGGCCGCTTTCGGCGAGGGCGAAGGCTTTCTCGATGATTTCGGGGAAGAGCTGCGGCGAATCGACGCGCCAGACGCGCTTGCAGAAGGGGCGGTAGATCTCGCACTGTGAGGCGTCGGCGTGCAGGTTGACTTCCTGGTGCGGATGTTTGCCGAAATAGTGGGTCGGCACGTCGCCGGCGATGACCACCAGCGGAATCGAGTCGAGCGCGGCGTTGGCCACGCCGGTACAGGCGTTGGCAAGGCCCGGCGAGAGGTGCGTGAGCAGCACCGCGGCCCTCTTGGTGGCGCGCGCGTAGCCGTCGGCCATGTGCGCCGCGATCTGTTCGTGGCGGGTATTGACGAACCGGATCTTCTCGCTCTTCTCCAGCGCCGCCAGGAAGGCGATGTTGGTGTGGCCGCACAGTCCGAAAATATGCTCCACGCCGCGCGCTTCGAGGTAACGCACCAGTTGATTGGATACCAGGTCTTTCATCGGGAACCGACTCCGCTTGGGGTCATCGAGCGCGGGAGGGCGTAAGCTTTTCCGCGCGTTGTCGCCCGGCTGCGGGCGTGGATGGAAACATCGACCACTCCTCTGACGACCGAATGGCGACGATGTTTTCCTTCACTCTTCCCGCCACGCCGGGCGTGTCCGGGAATTCCATCCAGATGGGTTTTTCCGCCCACAGGACATGCCATGGTGATTGACGCGCAGACAATCATCCTATGCCCATGGCGTGAAATCCGGCTCCGCGCGCGATCCGCCAACGACCAATTGTCAGTCATCTTCAGATTCTCCGATTTGAACGCGTTTCATCCGCCACTCCCGAATCGATTTCCATTCCAATCATGAAAACCACTTCTTTTGCCGAATACTAGGAGCGGCAATGACGATCGTCGACGAGGCCAAAGGGTCTTTTGCGCGATGATCGTTCTATTGTGCGCGATGATCGCGCCAATTCCGACAATTCCGACGATTCGGGCGGATCACCCTGATTCGTGGATAATCGGCAAATCATTTCGTCGTCCGGGCCGCCGTTTTCAGATTGAGCCTGAGTGTTGTCCCGGAGTGGGCGGGCAAGGCGCGACGACACGGCAGGCTCGGATGCCCGCAAGGAGGAGCGGCACCGGCGCGCCGGGGCGGCGCTCATGGCGCGTCACGAGATCACGGGTGCCAGAGGACAGAGGACAGTCAGTTACCGGGCGCTTCGCGCCCGCAAATATTACTGTCCTCTGTCCTCTGAACCCCCCGCCGGGCGGTACAGGCGGGGGAGAGGAAGGCAGGCGGCGCGAAGGGAAGCCTGTGGTCTTGCGAAGAAAAGGCGGCAAACCGTGGGTCGGACAAAAAACCCGAACCGTTTCCGGAATATTGGGTAAAGGCCAGCCCTTCGGGTCGGCGATCTTCGATCACTCTCTCCTCACCCACACGATCTCGGGCATCCTGCCGCGCTGACGGTACAGGAGCGCTTCCATCCGGACATGGACGCGTCCGTACCAGGCTTCGGCCCGGGAGAGGAAATACTGGCCCTCGATGGTATAGAGGGTGGCGGGCGTGGAGGCGATTCGACGATCCACCCGCCGACGCGGCCGTCTTCCACCTTGATCGGCGGCACCGGCGCCGTCCCCGCGCCTCGAATCGGTGATCGGCGAAGCTGTTGTACATGTCGCCGCGCAGCGACGGGCGTCCTGGAAAACTGAACCGCCGCAGGGATTGCCGCGTCGCGCAGCCCGAGCCATGACGGGTCGGGAAGCGTTCCCCTCCAGGGCATCTCTTTCCCTCCATGACCGAAAGGGAAAGTGTTACCCATGTCTTGGCACATCTGTTACCTGTGTCTTCGGTCTGTACACGTATAGGGAGGGGAGGGCTTTTGCTTTTGGCGAGTTCCGCCGGGAGAATGGCTCCGCGAGAGAAAATGGCGGGGATGATGGAGCACTTGCGTTTCTTTTGAATAGCGCGAGGCCGCCTCAATCC
>JAITIQ010000020.1 GCA_031279425.1 Accumulibacter sp. | reverse complement strand
AGAACCAGCTCGAATTCCTGCTGGGCATGGCCAACAGCAAGGACGCCAACGGCTACTACCTGTTTTCCGGCTATCAGGGCCATACCCAGCCCTTCCAGCGCGTGACCGGCGGCACGGATCCGGTCGCCTATCGCGGCGACGACGGACAGCGCCTGATGCAGGTCGGCGCGTCGCGCCAGATCGCGGTCAGCGATTCGGGGCGCGACATCTTCGAGAGGAATCTCACCGGCAACGGCACCTTCGCCCTGGGAGCCGCGCCAGGCAATACCGGCACCGGCGTCATCGGGGGCGGGTCGGTTACCGACATCACCGCCTGGACAGGCGACAACTACCAGATCGCGTTTGCGTCGGCGACGAGCTATACCATCACCGATACCACGACCTCCACCACGATCGGTACCTATACCTACACGGCTGGCACCGAGATCACGGCGATTCCCGGGATTTCGTTTTCGCTCGGGGGCGAACCCGCCGCGGGGGATACGTTTACTGTCGCGCCGAGCACCGAACAGAGCCTCTTCACCACCCTCCAGAACCTGATCACCGCGTTCTCGACCGACATCGAGAACGATACCGTCGCAGGAGCCCGGGTGCAAAATATCGTCGACGCGGAAATGAACAACCTTCAGCGGATTCTCGAAAACGTATCGACCGTGCAGGCTTCGATCGGCTCGCGGCGCAGCGAGCTCGCCGCGCTGACCGACGTGTCGTCGGCGCTCGACCTGCACTACCAGGAACGCCTGTCGAACCTGCGCGACCTGGATTACGTCGAAGCGATCTCGGAATTCACGCAGCAGCAGACCCAGCTCGAAGCCGCGCAAGCCTCGTTCGCTCAGATCAGCCAACTGAGCCTGTTCAATTACCTCTGATGATGAACGCCCGCTCCGTTCTCGCCGCGGCCTGCCTGGCCGGTTGCCTCGCCGCGTGCACCACGGTCGACACCGTCCGGTCCTCGGGCGAAATCTCGTCGCAACCCGGCGTCGCGCTGCCGCCGCACACACCGAATCTGACGGCCAGCGTGGAAACCCTGGCGGGCGCCGGCGGAACGGCGGTCACGGGGTTGATCCTTCCCTCCCTGCGCTCGTCGATCGGCGAATCGGCGACGGGCGCCGGCCTGGCGACGGCCGTCGCCGGGAGCCTGCTCTACTTCCTCTACGATCCTCTGGCGCCGAACTGGACGATCCGGGAACAGACGCTCGACGGCGAGACCTACCGCCTTTCCCTGCGCGCCAAGAATTTCCGCGTCGGCGGCGACGGCGAGGCGATAGGCATCATCCGGCGCCGGGCCCTGCAGTTGCAGCGCGAAAAAGGCTATGCCGGCTACCGCCTGACCGATTATTCGGAAAGCGTCGAATCCGCCACGCCGTTCGCCTACCGGGTTTCAGAAGGAACGATCCAGCTGGTGAAGGTTCAGTAGGAGGCGCAAGCATCCTCCGCAACACCCGGCGCGCGCCTCTTTTTTACCCTGCCTCGCGTCCTGCGCTTTGTCTGCCTCGCCGTTGCCCGCGTCCCGGCCTGGCGCCGTCGATGTTTCACTCGAAGGTATTCCTGTAGGGAAACCGGCAATGAAAAAAAACCAATCGACTCGTACGGGAAGGGTGGATAGCATGAATCGATAAGCGAAGAAATGACCGGCGCACAGGAGCAGCCGGGGGTTGATGGCTGTGGGTTGCTTGTTGCCAAACGCCGCAAACCGCGCGCATCCGGGGAGAAAAGATCATGCAAGGCAGAAATGACGGCAAGGAAAGTTTTTTTGACTTTTCCGGCGCCCAGACGGGAGCAGTGCTTGCCCGCAAGAATATGGCGGGCATTCTGGCCGCGCTGGTCTTTTTCGCGCTCATCGAGCTCCTGCCCTTCGCGGATTGGGGGCTGTCGGCCAAGGGACAAGGCGCGCTGGCGATTTTGGGATTCTCCGTCATTCTGTGGGTTACCGAGGCGGTGCCGTCGGTCATCACCAGTTTCCTGATGGGGGTGCTGGCGGTGGCGCTCAAGGTGATGACCCTGGGCGAATTGCAGGCGAGTTTCGGCAATTCGCCGTTTCTCATCATCCTGTGCCTCCTCGTGGTTTCCATGGGCATGTCCAACACCACGCTGGCGGCAAGGATTTCCTACTATTTCATCCTCAGAATCGGCACCTCGCCGTTCAAGATCATCTTTTGCCTGATGGCCGCGGTGACGCTTATTTCCTTCGTGATCGCCGACATACCGGCCACGGCCCTCATGGCTCCCATCGCCTTCGGGATCCTGCAGGAGATGGGCGAAGAGCCGGGCAAGAGCCGTCTGGGCCAGGCCTTGATGATCGGACTGTACATCGGGGCCGGCGCGGGCGGGCTGGCCCTGATCAACGGCAGCGGCATCAACTTCGTCGGCCTGAACGTCCTGTCCAACCTGACCAAGGGCGCTTACACCATCAGTTACTATCAATGGGCGGCGGTCGGCGTTCCCTTTGCCCTGCTGATGATCTGGCCGATCTCGGCTTGCCTGTATTATGGTTTTGGGGTGCAGAAGGATAAAGACACGGTCAAGGTGCTCGACGTCGAACTGTTCAGGCAGAAACTCTCGGACCTCGGCCCGGTCAGCATGCCCGAGACGCGCTTCATCGTCACCATCCTCATCATCATGGCGCTTTTCATCACCAGCCCGCTGACGGGCCTGGGCGTCCCGACCATTTCCTTCATCGGCCTGGTCATCGTGGCCATGCCGCTGTTCGGCACGGTCAATGTGAGGGAGTGCATGCGCAAGCTGCCGTGGGACGTCCTGTTCCTGGTGGGTATGGCCACCGCCTTCGCCGCCGGCATCGGCTCTTCCGGGCTGGCCGCCTGGATCGCCGGCAAGCTGTCGTGGGCGACGGGCTATTCGCTGTTCTGGCTGCTGGCGGTGGTCGCGGTGGCCGGCACCCTGGCCCACCTGGTCATCGTGGCCTCGACTTCCGGTTGCGTGGCCGTCCTGGTGGTGGCGGTCGTTTCCCTGGCCTCGGCCGCCGGCGTCGACCCCCGGCTGATGGTGCTGGCGGCCGTCTACGTCGGCAGCGTTTCGCTGCTCATGCCCATCGAGGCCGGGCTGTTGATTACCAAAGGCTACAACTACTGGCAGTTGATGGATGTGTACAAGGTGGGCATCCCCTTGAGCATCGTCTGGGCCATTGTCACCGTCCTCGTCCTGTATTTCGTCGGGCCGGCGGCCGGCTTGGTATAGCGGCCGGGAAGGAGCGTTTTCATGGTAGACGTGGTTTTCCTGTTCCGATACAGCAGCCGAGTGCCGTATGAGTTCAATGACGCGCATGTGGCGCAGATTGCCGCCGCCTGCGGCGGCAAGGTCTGGCGCTTCGAGACCGAGGACGAGTTGATGGCGAGCGGCGTCAAGGCGGAGGTGCTTTTTTCCTGGGGCGGCACCGGAGACATGCCTGTGACATATTGCCGCTCCAACCCCGGGCTCAAGTGGTTCCATTCCTTCTCTTCCGGCCTGGACGCGGTAATGAACAGCGAGATCGCCAGCCTGCCGATCGCCATTACCAGCTCCAGCGGCGTGCAGGGCCCGACCATCGCCGAGACCGTGATGGGCTACATCCTGGCGTTCAACCGCACCTTGCCGTTCATGTGGCAAAAACAGCGCGAGCACGTCTGGGGCAAGGGGTTGACCCGCCAGCCGGTGGAAGCCTTGGGCAAGACGATCGGCACCATTGGAGCCGGTTCGATCGGCCAGGAAGTGGCCAAGCGCGCCAAGGCGTTCAACATGGTCACCATCGGCCTTTGCCGCCACCCCAGGGCGCTGTCCTGCTATGACGAAGTGCTGCCCGACCGCCGGATGGATGAGCTTCTGGCGCGTTCGGACTATGTGGTGGTGGCCGTGCCGCTGACCGAGGCGACGCGGCATTTGATCGGCAAGGCGCAGCTCGCCGAGATGAAGCCGGGGGCGATCCTGATCAACGTGGCGCGCGGCCCCGTCGTGGACCAGCCCGCCCTCATCGATGCCTTGCGCGCGGGGACGATCGCCGGAGCGGCGCTCGACGTGACCGACCCGGAGCCGTTGCCGCCGGACAACCCGCTGTGGGACATGGAAAACGTGATGATCACGCCGCACATTTCCGCCGATGCGCCCATTCTGTCCCAATGGGCGGTGGACTTCTTCTGCGCCAGCTTGAAGCGCTATCTCGCAGGCGAGCCGCTGCCCAACCGGCTGAAATGACAGCCAGGGCAAAAACGCAGGCGCGAAAAGAGGCGCGCATCCAGGCGGGAAGGGTGCTCAATCCTCGGGACTCAGGACAGGCTTCGACGGCCTGGTAGTTTTTCAATCGACCAGAGGCATCCTGGGAGGGGCTACGCCGGATGGGTCATCCAGGCCTGATCTCAAAAAGACTGATGGCCGTCCTGATCGGCAGGATCAGACGCTGAGGTCTGTCGGGCAATTGCAGGAATCCATGGTGCCGATAAAAGTTCACCGCGTTTTTGTTTTTTGCGTCAACCAAAACCGCGATGATGCCGACTTCGGACGATACCCGCAGCGCGCGATGCAGGGCATCCACCAGCAAATACCCGCCAATGCCTCGCCCTTGCGCTTCGGTGAGTACGCCGAGACGCCCGATCAGGACGATCGGAATTTTCCGGGGCAGCTTTTTTGCGATGGCGGACGGCAGGGCATCGGCGTCGACTTCGCCCACGGTAAGACTATAAAAGCCAAGCACCCGGTGGAAATTGCCTGATTCCACCGCGACGAAACTGCGCGAAATTCCTTTTCGCAGGTGTTGCTTGGCGATCCTGCGAAGCCAGCCGTCGAGCGCATCATCGCCACAGCCGAATGCTTCAGTGTCGTGATGAGCCTGAAGCGGCTCCATCCGGATCGCCATGATCGACTTCCCTCCTGTATCCGCGAGCCGCCCGGCGCAATGCCTCGTTGGGCGCCGGGGGGTCGTCCAGCAGGCCGGCGATGAACGCGGCATCACGACGAGAAATCTCGATGCGCGCGAAGGAGTCGATGATCGCCCTGGCTTTTTCGACGGATGCCTGGACGATGAATTGATTGACCGATACGCCCACCAGCGCGGCGGCTTCTTCCAGATCTTCCACCAGGGACTGAGGAGCGCGCGCAGTGATGCGGCCTCGTTCCAATGTTCTGGTCGTCATTCGGGTTCCGGTTCGAGCTCGTTCAAAGACGGGCCCTGTATATCATATGGTGCCAGGTTGTCACCAGTGCAAATTCCAAATGAACCCCCTGGACCCATCGAACCGTCTTTCCTGTGATGTCCCCGCGCGATCAGATACCCGTTCCGGATCACTTTCTACGCATCATGTCAGCCCGTGGATTATCGCCACTGCGCCTTGCCCTGTGCGCGATCGAACCGAACGGTTGCTCAGCGCCGCCGCGGTGTCCCGCGGCGCGGCGGCCATGCGCGCGATTCGCCCATCGTCAGCCTGCGAAATGGGGATCGAGACGCCGAGGGCGAGCTGCGGGTCGCCGGGCTGCCGGCCAGCTCGGTGAGCGTCATGGGCCGGTCCGCGTCGGCGAGCCGCCCGATGCCGCGAGTCACCGCGGGCGCGGGGTCCCGTTCGATTCGGTCCGGCGGAGCGTCGGGCCTCGGCCCCGGCTCCATCACTTCGGCCAGTTGGCCCAATCGGGCACCATGCCCAGCTGGTCCGGGATCCACATCGACAGTTCCGGCACGAACTGGATGGCGATCAGGGTGACGATCAGCGCGATGAAGAAGGGCATCAGCGGCATCATCACGTCCTCGACCTTCTTGCCGGCCACGCGCGCGCCGACGAAGAGCACCGGGGCGGAGGGCGGCGAGATCACCGCGATGCACATGTTGAACACCATCATCATGCCGAAATGCACGGGGTGGATGAAGAACGGGTCGGCCTGCGCGATCGGCAGGAAGATCGGGGTGAAGATCAGCACGGCGGGGGTCGCGTCGAGCGGGATGCCGATGACGAGCAGGATGACCATCATCAGCATCAGGAAGGCGACCTTGTTGCCGCCGGTCACGGCGATCATCCAGTTGGCGATCAGTTCGGGGATGTCGGCGAAGGTCATGGCGAAGCTCATGATCGTCGACAGGCCGATCAGGAAGATCACCACCGACGAGGTGCGCGTGGCGTTCATCAGGATGCGCGGCAGGTCCTTCACGCCAACGGTGCGGTAGAGGAAGGACAGGAGCAGGGCGTAGGCGACGGCGATGGCCGAGCCTTCCGTCGGGGTGAAGAAGCCCCGGACGATGCCGACCATGACGATGACCACCAGCATCAGGCTGGGCAGCGCCTGCCAGAAGATCAGCAGGAATTCCCTCGGCGGCGGATAGCCCAGGCCCCGCAGTTCCTTGTGCCGGCGGGCGTACCACCCGACGATGAACATGCAGGTGAGGCCCCACAGGGCGCCGGGAATATAGCCGGCCAGGAACAGCGCGCCGACGGACGCCTGCGAGACCATGGCGTAGACCACGGTGGTGTTGGAGGGCGGGATCAGCATCCCGGCCGGGGCCGAGGCGATGTTCGCCGCGGCGGCCCAGTTCATGTCGTAGCCGTCCTCCTTTTCGGCGGGACTCATCACCGAGCCGACGGCCGAGGCGCCGGCCAGCGCCGAACCGGAGATGGAGCCGAACATCATGTTGGCCAGGATGTTGGTGTGCATCAGCGCGCCGGGCATCTGGCCGGTCAGCGCCTTGGCCAGGTTGATCAGGCGGGCCGCGATGCCGCCCTGGTTCATGATCGCGCCGGCGAGCACGAACAGCGGGATGCACAGCAGGTTGAAGTTGTCGATGCCGTCGAAGATCTTCTGCGCCGAGGCATACAGGCCGCGCTCGGCGTCGGGCATGATCAGCACCAGCGCGATGGCCGACGGCAGGCCGATGGACACCGCCACCGAGACGCCGATGGCCATCAGTCCGAACATGCCGCCGATCAGGATGATGGTGACCAGGAGCGCTTCGCTCATCTCGTCGTAGTTCATCGCGAACCAGGCGATGAAGGAGAGCAGCGCGGCGGCGCACACGCCGGCGACGATCCTGGATGTCAAACTCTTCCTTTTGGCCATGCTCAGATCCCCTCGTCCTGGAGTCCGCAAATGTCGATGTCGTCCTCGTCCCTGACTTCGGCCTTGCGCACGAGGGCCCGGACGAAGTGGATCAGCGAGTAGACGGCGATCAGCGCGCCGGAGATCAGCAGCACTGAATAAAGCTGGCCCTGCGAGAACGGCAGGAGCTCGACCGTCTGGTCCCAGGTCTTGGTGACGTAGCGCCAGCCACCGTAGATCATCACCCAGACGGCAAAGAAAGCGACCACGGCGTGCGCGACGCATTCGACGATCCGGGCGACGACGGCGGGAAACTGGCGCACCAGGAAATCGATGGCCACGTCGTCGTTCTCGCCGATCACGTAGGCGGCGCCCAGGAGACCGAGCCAGATGAAGACGTAGCGCCCCATGGCCTCGGTCCAGGCGAAGCCGGTCTTCATCAGGCCGATGGGGATGAGCACCTGGCGCTGGGCCACCTGATACACGACCAGGATGACCAGCGCCGAGAACAGGACGATGCACGCCCAGCGCAGCGCGAATTCAAGGCATTTCTCCAGGGTCTGGACAGCTTTCATGCTGGCCCCTCCGCAAAAACAAACCGGCGCGGATGTGTTCCGCGCTCTTCTTTTCCAAGAAAACACGAATCCAGTCGGCACGATCCGATGGATACCGGAACGGCATGGCGCGCACGGTGGGGCGGCATCAAGGAGGCCGCCTTCCGGCCGATTCGGTGAGGCGGCCCCGCCATGCGGCGTCTTTCCTCATCGAGGCAGCAGCGCCGCCATGACCGTTCGCGTGAAAGAACCGGAGCGCGGGCATCTTGCCGGCTTCATTCCATTTCCTTTACCGGCGAGACGCCGACGCTCCCGGTTTTCCGCGGGTGGGACGCCGGCGCTCCATGGTGAAAGAACCTCTTCCATCATCCGGAGCGGCGGCAGTCTCCAGCCCCTTTCAATTGGGATACTTGGCGTTGGCCGCCTGGATGGCGTCGTAGAGCTTCTGGCGCACC
Source organism: Accumulibacter sp. (assembly GCA_031279425.1). Classification (GTDB taxonomy): domain Bacteria; phylum Pseudomonadota; class Gammaproteobacteria; order Burkholderiales; family Rhodocyclaceae; genus Propionivibrio. Next base: position 20,434 of record JAITIQ010000020.1, on the reverse strand, counting down.
GGGTTGTTGATCGACTCCTTGACCAGCGGCGCCACGGCGTTGCGGAAAGCGGCGACGTCCACGTCGGTGACGAAGGTCGCGCCCTTGGCCTTGGCCTTGGCGATCGAATCCTCGACGAAGGCCTTGAAGCCCTCGTTGGCGATCTTCGTGACCTCGGGCACCAGGTCGAGCAGCGCCTTGCGGTCGGCTTCCGGCATCTTTTCCAGGACGTCGGCGCTCATGATCAGGTAGTCGGGGATCATCAGGTGCTTCGTATAGCTGTAGAACTTGCCGACTTCGTCGTGCTTCAGGGCGTCATACACCGTCTCGTTGTTCTCCGCGCCGTCCAGCGTGCCGGTCTGCATGGCCGAATAGACATCGCCCTGGCCCATCGGCGTGGCGACCGCGCCCATCAACTGGATCATCTTGACCTGCGAGTCGGACTGCTGCACGCGGATCTTCTGCCCCTTCAGATCGGCGATGTTGCGCACGGCCTTCTTGCCATAGACGTTGCGGATGCCGGCGAACACGCCCGCCAGCACCTTGACGCGCTTGCTGGCGACGGTGGCGTTCTTGTATTCGCCGACCACGGACTCGTCGGCGAATATGGCCGCCTGCGCATCGTAGCTGGCGAACATGTACGGCAGATTGAAGACGATGGCGTCGGGATTCATCGCCTCCAGCGGAGGGCCGCCGATCCAGGCCAGGGCCACCGAGCCGTCCGAGACGTTGTTGATGACGGCCGTCTGCGTGCCCAGGGTTTCGTTCGGATAGACCTTGATCGAGTAGCAGCCGCCCGTGACTTCCAGCAGACGCTTGCCGAACTCGACGCCGGCCTTGTACTGCGGATGGGCCTCGGTCTGGTTGAACGCCAGCTTGAATTCGGTCGGCCTCTTGCACTTGGCTTCGGCGGCGCTGGCGAGGCTGCCGCAGGTGCCAAACATGGCCAGGGCGATGCCGCTGGCGAGGATTGCGTTGCGGACTTTCATTTTCTTGTCTCCTTTGATGTGGTGGATGGTTGCCGATAGTGGCAAGAGCAGCGATTCGTTCAGCCTACCAACCCGAGACCGGGTCACAACGAATGCGTCAATATACGGCGGTTCCGGTCGCCTGAACAAGTGCGCCGGAAGGAGCCGTGCCAAATGGCTCACGCACCTTATAACAACGATGAATCATATTCAAGTTCCCTGGAACGGCGTTCCGTTTTTTTATATGGAATTTTTCCAAGCCCGCGCCGCCCCGGGAAGCGCCGGGCGGCCCCCGCGTTCTTCTTCGCTCTCGGAAAGTGCCCGGAGATTTCCGAGCGGTGTCGTTCGCCGATGCTCAAAGCACCTGGTTGACCAGCCGGTCGGCGCGCACGCGCGCCAGCCGCTTGATCAGCCGTTGCACGGGTTCGGGATAGGCTTCGAAGGGTTCCAGCGCTTCATGGCCGGCCAGCCGTTGCGTGTGCGCCAGGATCGATTCGAGCTCGGCGCGGTGGTGCCCGGCGAGCAGCCGGTTCGGATCGTGGATCAGCAAGCCGTTTTCCAGGTCGAGGCGCCAGGCGCGCGGATTGATGTTATTGCCGGTCAGCAGGGCGTAACGATCGTCGACCAGCAGTCCCTTGAGATGGAAGGTGTTGTCTTCGTGCCGCCAGAGGCGCATTTCGAGCCCCCCGGCGTCGATGAACCGCTGGCGGGCCTTGCAGAAACGGCGCAGGTTGCCTTCGTAGAGATAAGGCACCGCGCCGATGGCCTTGAACGGCTCCTCGGGCGGAATGTAGAAGTCGTTGGCGATCTTGTCGCCGAGCACGATCAACACGTGGCAGCCGTCCCTCAGGCGAGCGTCGAGCGCGCGCTGCACCAGTCCCGGCAGGTTGAAATACGGCGTGAACAGGACGAGACCCTCTCTCGCCTGGCGGATCAGCTCGACGATGGCTCGGTTGAGTTCGTTGTCGCGAACGCCGAATCCGAACAACGGCGTCACGCCGATTTCACCCTGGCGGATGCGGTCGCCGGCGAAGCGGTAGCGGGCACGCGCCAGTTCATGGCGCAAGGCGATGATGTCCGATCGGATATTCTCCGTCTTCGGGATGTTCGGCACATTCAGCGGACGCACGGCCGGACTTTGGCCCAGGGCGCGGTCAAGCGCCACCGCCAGGCAATCGGCCAGCGCCCGGCTGCGGATCAGGTGATAGCGATCGAGGCGGTAGCGTTGGTGGCGCTGGAGATAGACGTCGTTCAGGCTGGCGCCGCTGTACAGCACGGCGTTGTCGATGATGAAACCCTTGAGGTGCATGACGCCCATGACTTCGCGCCGCTGCACCGGAACTCCGTGGATGGAAACGCCCGGCCCGAAGCGCTCGGCCATCGCGCGGTACATCGCGGCGTTCCCCGAGGATTTGGCCTTGCCGATCAGGCCGCGCTGGGCGCGATGCCAGTCGACGAATACCGTGACCACGAGCTCGGGACGCGCCGCCTTGGCCGCGTACAGCGCTTCGAGGATTTCCCGGCCGCCGTCGTCGTCCTGCAAATAGAGGGTGGCGAGCAGGATGCGCTGGCGCGCGCCGGCGATCAGCGCGAGCAGGGTTTGCCGGAACGCCTCTGGACTCCCCAGGGTCTCGAAGTTTTCCGCGGCGACTGGAATGGCCGGCAGATCGTCGAGAGTTCTGCGGCTACGCATCCTTTCCCGCCAGCCGCGCCAGACCGCGGGCAGGCCGTGGGGGGCGGGCCGATGTGTCTGAGCGGTTTTCACTGGACGGATTATACCGGCAGGCGGAAGGAATTCCCGATGGGCCGAACCCGGCAAGGCGATCGCCTTTGAAAACCGGGAGCGGGCCTGAGAACTCGTTCATCATCCGGGTGACGAGATACAGGGCTGCGGGACGCGGCCATTCCTGTCGTAGCCCGGTTTTCCGCAACAATGATTGCTTCCGATGCGATCTGCTTCCTGATCGAGAATCTCCCGCGCGGCCTGGCAGCCGCTTCTCACCGCGCCTTCCAGCGTCGCCGGATAGCCGGCGCAGGCGTAGTCGCCGGCCAGCCACAGGCCGGGCAGGGCGGTGGCGGACGCGGGCCGGGGGAGTCCGGGACGGCACGAGAAGGTGGCGCGGCGTTCGCGGATGACCCGGCGCCAGAGCGGTCCGGGCAGCGCGCGGCCGAGCGTTTCCTGGAGCTCTTCGTGCAGCGCGGCGGCGAGCGCATCGTTGTCGCGCTCCTCCCAGCCGCCGCGGGCGGAAAGAACGCAGCCGACGAGGCCGCGCGCGCCGCCAGGCCGTCCTCGGTCGAAAGCCCATTGACCGAGCGGCCCGTGCATGCCGAACATGGGCGAGGGCAGGCGGAGCGCGCGCGGGTAGGCGAGATAGACGGTGCCAATGGGCTCGAAGCGGTAGGTGTCGAGCAGCGCGGCGATTTCATGGGTTTCCGGGTGTTTTTGCAGCAGCTTGGCGGCGTGTCGGGGCGCGGCGGCGATCACCGCGCGCCTGAAATGCTCACCGTCGATGGCGAGCGGCCGTTCGATCCGCGCGACGCGCCGGGACAGCCGGATTTCCCCGCCATGGGCGGCGATGAAGCGGGCCGCGGCGTCGGGAAAAACACGGGAGAGGTCGGCGCGCGGCAGTAGCAGATCGCTGTTTTCCCGAGCCCCGGAGAGAACCTCGCGCAACACCCCGGCGAAGATTTGCGCCGAAGCGTTTTCGGGAGCGGTGTTGAGCGCGGCGAGGCACAGCGGATCCCACAGGAAGCGGCGGAGATTTCCCCTTTGTCGGTGACGATCGAGCCATTCGGCGACGGAAACGTCGTTGGCGAGAAGGTAGCCGCCGGAACGCAGGGCATGGCAAAAGCGGGCGGCGGCCAGTTTCTCACCGAGCGAGCAGCCACTCGCCGCCAGCAGCCCCGCCGCCAGATGGAGCGGCGCGGGCAGGCGCGGCAGGCGGATGGAGAATCCGCCGCGGGGGAAGGTGAGTTCCAGCGGCAGGCGCAACAGCAGGCGTCCGGGGTCGGCGCCGGCGAGCCGCATGACCCGCAAAGTCTCGTGGTACGCGCCGATCAGGATGTGCTGGCCGTTGTCGAGCGCCTGTCCGTCGATCTCGACGCGGCGCGCCCGTCCGCCGAGTTGTCTTGCCGCTTCGAACAGGCAGACGGACACGCCGGCCGCCGACAGTTCGACGGCGCAGGCAAGGCCCGCCCAACCGCCGCCAACGATGGCCACACGTCCCGGCACTGGTGCATTCATCCTGGAAACCTCGGTGGAGCACGGAATATGGAAAATACAACTCTTTCAACACGGAGACCGTGAACAAGTTCTTAGGAAACACCGAATGAGTCGAAATTCGTCATTCCTGTGCAGGCGCCATGGAATCCATAAAAATCAATGATTTATATTTCTTCCTTCGCCGGAATGACGACTTATTCAGCGTTCCCCTTGTTTCCTTTGTGCTCTTCGCCGCATCGCCACGAGGACTCGATCCGTTTTCGCAGGCTCATCCCGATCCACGTCCGGCAGGCGAGCCACAGCTTGGCGGGGGAAGTGAGCGAAACGCGCCGCTCGAGCACGAGATGCGGATCGCGCCGGATTTCTTCGAGCAGCGCGCGGTAGATCACCGCCATGATCAGGCCCGGCCGCTGCGCCTTGCGGTCGACATCCGGCAGCTCGCTCATCGCCTGCGCGTAATACTGCTCGGCGCGTTCGATCTGGAATTCCATGAGACGGCGGAAACCATCCGGGCGGCGGGCGGCGAGGATGTCGTCGACCGGGACGCCGAAGCGCTCCAGTTCATCCAGCGGCAGATAGATGCGTCCGCGCCGGGCGTCTTCGCCCACGTCGCGGATGATGTTGGTGAGCTGGAAAGCCATTCCCAGGCCGTGGGCGTATTTCTGCGTCCGCCGGTCGGTGTAGCCGAAGATTTCGGCGGCCAGCAGCCCGACGACGCCAGCCACGCGGTGGCAGTACAGCGACAGCGCGGTGAAATCGGCATAGCGCGCCTGGGTGAGATCCATTTCCATGCCGTCGATGATTTCCAGCAACTGCTCGCGCGGCAGGTCGAAGCGCGGCAGCACGGACTGCAGGGCCCGCGTGACGGGGTGCCGCGGCCGTCCGGCGTAGAGTTCACCGACTTCCGCGCGCCAGGCGGCCAGCGCTTCGGCAGCCGCCTGCATGTCGGCGCACTCGTCGACTGCGTCGTCGACCTCGCGGCAGAAGGCATACAGCGCCAGGATTGCCTGCCTCCGTTCGGGCGGCAGGAAGAGGAAGCTGTAATAGAAGCTCGAACCGCTCGCCGCGACCTTTTGTCGGCAATAGTCTGCGGGCGTCATGGCAAGGCAGGAGCGCAAGGCCACGACCCGGGGCATCCCGCGCGCGCCCAATCCGCGTCGAATTCCTCTTGTGGCAGACCGGGAATTTCATCCGGCGAACTGAATGGCGTAATCATTTGAATCGAAAATCATCGGGGCATTTCGTGGTTTCTTACGGGCGACCCGCGCCTCATTGTACGTCGTATTCTCTTCTCCGGTCCGCGCCGGTTTGAATCGCCGGAATCCGGAATCATGATGTCGACGCCTTCCGGCGCATGAACGCGGCGCGTCCGGCCATGCGCAGCCAATCCGCCGGGCCGAGCGTCGGCCGGTGGCGGAAAACGTCGCCGCGCGCGCGCTGGATTCGTTCGAGGATGCGCAGCCCGCCCTGCACGGTGAGGCGGATCTCCCATCCCAGGCGTCCGGGCAGTTCGAGCGAGAGCGGCGCGCCGGCAAGCATCAGCCGCCTCGATCGTTCGACTTGAAAATCCATGAGCGCGGTCCATTCCGGCACGCAGCGCCGCTCGGCGATCGTCTCTTCGCGGACGCCGAAGCGGACGATGTCCTCCTGCGGCAGATAGACGCGCCCCTTGGCCCAGTCGAGTTCGACGTCCTGCCAGAAGTTGATCAGCTGCAGCGCCGAGCAAATGGCATCGGAACGGCGCAGATTTTCCTCTCCGGCACGGCCGAAAACGTGCAGCACCAGGCGGCCGACCGGATTGGCCGAGCGGCGGCAGTAATCCAGGAGTTCCGGATAGTCGGCGTAGCGCTTTTTCACCACGTCCTGGGCGAAGGCGTCGAGCAGGTCGCGGAAAAGACCCAGCGGCAGTTTCCATTCGGCAACGACGCTCGCCAGCTCCGCGAAGGCGGCGGATTTCGAGCACTCTCCGCGCCCGATGCGCTCGAGTTCATCCGCATAGTTCGCCAGTCCCCGCAGACGCTCTTCGTCACTCGCCTCTCCTTCGTCGGCAATGTCGTCGGCACCGCGCGCGAAACGATAGACGGCTTCGATCGGACGGCGCATTCGCCCGGGCAGAAGACAGGAGGCGACCGGGAAATTCTCGTAGTGTTCGACGGGCATGGCGGCAGTTAACCACAACGGGCGCAGCGGACACAACGGTAAAACGGTCCTGCAAAAGCAGACTTCTCCAACGCGGAGACCGCGGAGATACGGAGGTCCTGGAGGCCAGGAATGATCGGGATTCGTTGCGGATCAAGCGGTTTTTTGAATTGTCCCGGGCGGGTAGAATGATCCGTTTCCATACGGGACGGGTATCCATGAGCAGAAAATACTTCGGCACCGACGGGGTGCGCGGCCGCGTCGGACGGGCGCCGATCACGCCCGATTTCGTCATGAAGCTCGGCTTTTCGGCGGGCAGGGTGCTGGCGGAAAGAGGCAGGGAAAGGCACGCGAGGAGCGGCGGCCGGGCCGAAGTGCTCATCGGCAAGGACACCCGCATTTCGGGGTATCTGCTCGAAGCGGCGCTCGAAGCGGGGTTTTCGGCGGCCGGGGTCGACGTCTGCCTGGTCGGGCCGATGCCGACGCCGGCGGTGGCCTACCTGACGCGGGCGCTGCGTCTCGCGGCCGGCGTCGTGATCTCGGCCTCGCACAATCCGTATTACGATAATGGCATCAAATTCTTCTCGGCGGGCGGAAAGAAGCTCGATGGCGTGATCGAGGCGGAGATCGAAGCGGGCATCGACGGGCCGATCGTCTGCGCGCCTTCTCCGGAGCTCGGCCGCGCGCGCCGGATCAATGATGCCGCGGGGCGTTACATCGAGTTCTGCAAGAGCACCTTCCCGAACGAATTCGACCTGCGCGGATTGAAGATCGTCGTCGACTGCGCCCATGGCGCGGCCTACCATATCGCCCCGCACGTCTTTCACGAGCTGGGCGCCGAGGTCGTGGCCATCGGTGTTCAGCCCGACGGATTGAACATCAACCAGGAAGTTGGCGCGACGTCGACGAAAGCGCTCCGCCAGGCGGTGCTGGCCAATCGCGCGGACCTGGGCATCGCCCTGGACGGCGACGGCGACCGCGTGATGATGACGGACGCCGACGGCAGCGTGTTCGACGGCGACCAGTTGCTGCTGGCCGTGGTGAAGAGCCGTCTGAGGCGCGGCCCGGTGACCGGCGTCGTCGGCACGCAGATGACCAACCTGGCCTTCGAGCACGCGCTGGCCGAACTGAACGTGCCGTTCGCGCGCGTGGCGGTCGGCGACCGCCACGTCCTGGAAAAATTGCTGGAAAACGGCTGGCTTTTGGGCGGCGAGAATTCCGGGCACCTTCTCTGTCTCGACAGGCACACCACCGGCGACGGCATCGTTTCCGCGCTGCAGGTGCTGACAGCGCTGCGCGAGGAAGGCGGCGACCTGCATACCTTGCTGGCCGGGCTGGAACTGTATCCGCAGCAACTGATCAACGTGCCGCTGGGCAACAGTGCTTTCCCTTGGCAGGACCATCCGGGGATCGCCGCGGCCAGGAAGGAAGCCGAGGCGGCGCTCGACGGGACGGGCAGAGTCCTCCTGCGCGCCTCCGGAACCGAGCCGCTGCTGCGCGTCATGGTCGAGGGACGGGATGCCGGGCAGGTGGCGGCAGCCGCCGAGCGCCTGGCCAATGCGGTGCGCGAGGCCGTGCATCAGTGATCCTGAAAACCACCGTTGACACGGAGAACGCGGTCCGCAGGTCTTCAGGCAAAAATGGATTCGCCCGTCGGATGAAAGGGCAGCTTGATCAGGCAGTGTGGAGAAATAACATTTACATGATGATGGATCGATGGAACAAGGCGAAGGAACCGGGAGCGCCGGCATCTTGCCGGCTTCGCTCCGTCCCTTTTGCAGGCGGGACACAAGCATTGTTGGCGCCAATTACTCCGGGCCGCTCGGCCATTCATCCTGACAGACGACGCGATCCACTCGCGCCCGCGCCGGTCCGCAATGCGCCCAGACAGTCAGCTTGTCGACGGCTTCGAGCGGGCCGCCTATCCATGCCTCGACGCTGCCATCGTCACGATTGCGCGCCCGGACGTCGAGGCCCAGTTCGTGCGCCTTTTCCCTCAGCGACCAGCGGAAGCCGACGCCCTGGACGCGGCCTTCGATGAGCAAGTGGCGATGGACGATGGGCATTTTCATTCACTCGCGGCAGGAATTTCAAAGATGACGATCTCCCGCGCACGCGTCCGCCGCCCGAGATGGCAAGCGCTCCCGGCAACGGCACGACGCCGTCGAAGGGCAGGCGTTCGATATCCCTTGCCCTCTGCCCGGCTGTTCAGACCGGACCCATCCCGAACACAGGTTCGGAAACATCGTAGCCACATTTCAACAGACTTTCCACCAAACATCGTACGTTGTCTCAAGTGGATGCGCAGACATTGACGACGCAAGGTTCGGAAAACGAACGGATTGAAAACTCGCGACAGACCCTTGCATTGAAGGATAAAGTTTACTACCATACAAGCACGGTCTCCTGCGATGCATTGGAGATTTTTTGGCTCAAATGCTGACGCCAGTCATCGTTCGGAAAACAAATGTCCGAGTGGCTACCGGGTTGTTCGTGTAAATATATAAACAAAAACGCTGTAAATGAAAAATCGGCTTGCCGGCATCAGCCGAGAAGCCGGGGTCGATGTTCCGGGAAGTTCATGGTCTATTTCAATCAGAGGAGGCAAAAATGAAAGTCAGTAGAATTTTTGCGGCATGTCTGGCGTTCGCCGCGGCCGGTGCCGTGTTCGCCGCCAGTCCGATCATCATCAAGGTCGGCGACAACTGGGGGGAAAGCCATCCGATGGCAGCGGCGCTGGACAAGGTGTTCAAGCCCCAGGTCGAGAAGGGCAGCAAGGGCGCCATCACGGTGGATGTGTATCATTCCGGGACACTGGGCAACGAAGCCGACCTCTGGAACGGCGTGCGCAACGGCACCATCGAGGTGGCCATCATCGGCACGCCGATGAACCAGGAATATCCGATCATGATGATCTCCGACTGGCCCTTCCTGTACCGGGACCTCGATCACGCGAAAAAGGTCTGGACCGGTCCCATTGCGGATGAAATGAATGACGGATTCCATCAGAAATTCCCCGCCGTCTACATGCTGGGCTGGGGCCCGAACAGCGCCCGCACCTTCACCAGCAACAAGAAGCTGGCTTCGGTGGATGATTTCAAGGGGCAGAAGTTCCGCATGCCCTCCAATCCCATCCACGTCGGCATCGCGCAGAACCTGGGCGCCAGCGCCCAGGTCATCCCCCTGGGCGAACTGTTCAGCGCCCTGGAAACCGGCGTCGTCGACGGCCAGGACAACGGCATGGTCACGGTGATCAGCGAGGCTTTCTACGAGGTACAGAAATATCTCTATGAAACCAACCACATCATCGCCACCCTGGAAATCCTGGTCAGCGCGCCCTTCTTCGACAAGCTGAGCGCGGAGCATCAAAAGCTGATCCGGGACGCGGCAAGGGTCACCGCCACGAAAGCCTGGGACGACTATATCGCCAGCGTCGACAAGGATCGCCAGTTCCTCAGAGACAAGGGTGTGACGGTGACTCCCTGTTCGGCGGCCGACCAGAAACGGATCATCGAAATGATCAAGCCGCTGACCGACAAGCTGTATGCGGAACAAGCCTGGGCCAAACCGCTGACCGACAAGATCAAGGCGGTTCAATGAAAACAGGCTGACACAGACTCCGGGCGAAAGCCAACATGGCGTTCCCCCAGGGATGAGCGCCAGAGGGGGTTCCCGGAAAAAGCTGACCGGTCTTTCGTCATTCCCTCGCCAGATGGGGAGTGACGAGAAGGCCGGTGGCAGGAAGGTCCGGCCGGTTTCCCTTGTCTGGCTGCGCGAGGCTTGGCATGAAAAAGATCCTGGACACGCTTTTCCGGGGCGTGGAAATCCTGATGGCCTTCTTCCTGACGGTCATGATCGCCCTGGTTTTCCTGAACGTGCTGCTGCGTTATCTTTTCTCCACGGGTTTCGCGTGGTCCGAGGAAATCGCCCGTCTCTGCTTCATCTATCTGGTGTACCTCGGTTCCATCGGAGCCATGCGGGACAACCAGCATCTGATCATCGACAGCGTGCTGTCCCGCGTTCCGGTCATTGCCCAGAAGGCCATCTATTTTCTGGTGCAGGCCTCGATCCTCTGGGTCATGCTCATCCTGACCCAGGGCAGCTGGCAACTGGTCATCCAGAACCTCAATGACCGCTGGGTGGCGACCCAGTTCCCGATCTTCCTGGTTTATGGCGTCGGAGTCATCACCGGCATTTCGATCTCGATCATCGCACTGGCGAACCTCTACCGCCTCTTCGTGCTGAGGATGCCGGTCAGCGAGCTTCTGGCGGTCGGTGGCGACGATGCCGCCTCCGAACAGATGCAATAGGAGAAAGCCATGACCCTGATCATTCTGTTCCTGGTGTACCTGTGTGGCTCGATGATGCTGGGGCTGCCGATCGCCTTCGCCCTGTTGTTCGGTTCCGCCGCGACCGCGCTGCACATGGGCGGCAGCGCCACCAATCCGCAGATCATCGCTGCCCAACTGATGCGCGGTGTTGACAGCGTGACCATGATGGCCCTGCCCTTCTTCATCATTGCCGGGGAATTGATGAATCGCGGCGGGTTGACCAAGCGCATCATCGACTTCTGCAATATCTTCGTCGGCAACGTTCGCGGCGGCCTGGGCTACGTGACCATCCTCGCCTGCCTGATATTCGCCAGCCTGGTCGGCTCGGCGGTGGCCAGCACCGCCGCGCTCGGCGCGATCCTCATCCCGATGATGGCCGATTCCGGCTACAGCCGTCCCAAGGCCGCCGGACTCGTCGCCGCCGGCAACATGGTGGCGCCGATCATGCCGCCTTCGGTGCCGATGATCGTCTATGGCGTCGCCGCCGGGGTGTCGATCAAGGCCCTGTTCCTCGGAGGCATTGCGCCGGCGCTGTACCTGACCGCCATCATGAGCATTTCCTGGTTCTTCATCTCCCGCAGGGATGATGTCCAATCCTTCACGCAAAAGATCACGCTGAAGGAGAAGCTGCGGATCTTCGTGAACGGCCTCTGGGCGCTGCTGCTGCCGATCATCATCATCGTGGGACTGCGGGGCGGAGTCTTCACGGCGACGGAAGCGGGCGTCATCGCCGTGGTCTACGCGCTTCTCGTGGGCGTCTTCATATACCGCGAGCTGACGCCGAGGGACATGTTCAAGGCCCTCACCAGCGCGGCAAAGACTTCGGCCGTGGTCATGTTCCTGGCCGCGGCCGCCCAGGTCGCCGGCTACATCATGACCATCGCCCGCATGCCGCAGCTCATCACCGGCGCCCTCTCCGGACTGGTCGACCGGCCGCTGCTGCTCAACATCATGCTGATGGTGGTCGTGCTCCTGGTGGGAACAGCCATGGACGTGGTGCCGACGATCCTCATCCTGACTCCCATTTTCCTCCCCCTGCTCAGGGCTTCTGGCATCGATCCGGTCTATTTCGGCATCCTCTTCACCCTGGTCAACGTGCTCGGCCTGCTCACCCCGCCGGTGGGTCCGGTGCTCAACGTCGCCTGCGCCGCGGGCAAGGTCAAGATGGAGGAAATCCTCATACCGACGATGCCCTACTTCATCGCGCAGTGCATTCTGCTGTTCGTGATGACCCTGATCCCAGAAACGATCCTGTGGCCGCTCAAGTGGTTCGCCGGTTACGTGCCGAGGGTGGCCGTGCCTTCGCTCTTGAATTATTTCTGATTGGGAACTGATTCCAGCCAGGGAAATGCCGGATGTTGCCGTTGTCCCGCTCGATGTCACGGGTTTGTATTGCTTGCCGGTAAATAGTTGTCAGAACCTGTGCCCGGCGCGGTGACAGTGGAGCCGCGCTTCTTCGCCGTCGCCTTCCCGGCTCACCCGAAGCGCTTCTCCCGCGGCGCTGGTCAAGGAGACCGCCTCGTTCGGCATCGAATATCTGCACGCTGCAAGAAATTTGCGCAGGAGCGTCTGACCAAAGGGGGCTATGACGACCGGACAGATCGCGCGTGCTCCGGATCGGTCAAAAGCTCGCGACAGCGCCTGCTTGTGCCCGCCACGACACTTTGGCAGAATCACTTCCTGCACGGAGCCTGCCGAGCGGTTCCGCCTTTTGATTTCGTTCATTTCAAGCGAAGGATTCTCGATGAAAAAAAGCCTGTTCGCATTGTCCGCAAGCGTCGCTCTTGCCATTCCCGTGACTGGCGAGGCACGCGATACGACCCACTATCTCGATTTTCAAAGCGTCTTGCAAGCCGCGACTGCCGACGGGCAGCTCGACGGGACGGTCAAGTTTTATCTGAAGGGTCAGAAGGTTCCCGGCAAGGTCGCCAGGACTTTCGAGGAAGCGGTTTCCAACAGGAAAACCAATGCCTTCGGCAAGACGGACGAGGAGGCCTGCAACTGGGCCTTGCGTTCCGTGCTGATCGCCTTCCAGGAAAACGCGAAGAAGAATGGCGCCAATGCGGTGGTCGATCTCGTGAGTTATTACAGGAAGAAGGAATATGCCGACCCCGCGAAATTCGAATGCCACGCAGGCACGGCGGTTGCCGGAGTGGCCATGAAAGGCCGGGCCGCCATCGTGAAATGAATGTCGCCGGACCGCCGGGGATGAACCTGCGCGGCTGGTCGGCTTGGCCGTCCAGCGCGGATGCGCGCCGCGTAGCCGCACCGCCCGCGCTGGGAGAAATCCCTCCGCTCCTGCGCCGCCGCGCCGATCGCATGGGGCGCGCCGCCCTGCATGCGCTGACCCGGCCGGAACTGCCCTACACCGGGCAGGCGGTGGTGATGTGCAGCCGCCTCGGGGAAATCGGCCGTTCGTTCGGTTTACAGAAAGAACTGGCCGACGAAGGAAGCGTTTCCCCGCAGCAGTTCAGCATGTCCGTGCATCACGCCGTCGGCGGCTTGTTCATGATGGCGAAAAAGGCGCGCGCGCCGCTCACGGCGCTGGCGGCGGGCGATGAAGGAGCGCTCGCGGGTCTGCAGGAGACCGCCGCCCAGCTTGTCGACGGTGCCGGGAGCGTATGGCTGCTGTTCTGCGAAGAGCCTCTGCCCGGGGAATACCGGCCGTTCGCCGCGGCGCCGGAGGACGGGACGGATCATTACGCTTTCGTGCTGGAACTGGCGGCGGGCGATGAATTTCGTCTCGCGGAAGACGCGGGCCATGCCGACCCGACCGCCGGGCGCGCCGCGTCGCCGCTCGACTTGCTCGCCTTTCTGCTGAGCCCTGCGGAGGACGCGATCCGGCTCTCCCGGCGCGGCGGCTGGGCCTTCCGTCGCACTGGGCGGAAGGGGGCGGGGGCCTGAAGATGGGTGGTGCGCCGGACCGTCCGTACCGTATTGTCGCCACGGGCTTTTGTTTCGGGGTTTTCGGCCTGCTCGGTTTGAGCGTCCTCACCCTGGTCTATCCCGTCGCGCTGCTCGCGGGAGCGGGGTCCCGCGCGACGCAGCGCCGCGTGCGCGACATTCTCCATCGCGGCATGCGCGGGTTCACCCGGCTCATGGCCTTCTGCGGCGTCATCAGTTACGAAGTGCGCCATCGGGAACGGCTGGCCCGGAACGGGCTGCTCGTCGTCGCCAACCATCCTTCCCTGATCGACGTCGTATTTCTGATCGGACTCCTGCGCCAGCCCAATTGCGTGGTCAAGGCGAGCCTCGAATCCAACCTCTTTACCCGCGGCCCGGTGACCGGCGCGGGATTCGTGGTCAATGACGGCGGTCCCGGCCTCGTCGACGATTGCATCGCTTCCGTGCGCGCGGGCGACAATCTGATCATTTTTCCCGAAGGCACGCGCAGCGTTTCGCATGACGGCAGCCTGAGCCCCATGAAGCGCGGCCTCGCCAACATCGCCCTGCGCGGCGGCTTCGCGCTGACGCCGGTGGTGATCACCGTCTCGGAATCCATGCTGGGCAAAGGGCAGCCCTGGTATCGCGCGCCCTTGCGGCGTCCGCATTTCGTGCTGTCGGTGCTGGAGGACATTCCCATGTCGCGTTATCTGGGGGATGCGCGCGACGCGCCGGAGCCGGCCGGCAGGCTCAACCGGCTCGCCCGCCAACTGACGCGCGACCTGCGCGATCTTTTCACGCGGGAAATCGTCCGGGCCGGCGATATGGAGGGGTCGCGGGTTTGAGGACTTGGTATCATTCGTCTTTTTCCCCTACCCGGTTTATCACAGGGACGACACGGCGATGCAAGAGGATCTGAGGCACGAAATCAAGGTGTTCATCATTGAAGCCCTGAATATGGAGGATGTGACGCCCGAAGATATCGGGGACGATGAACCCTTGTTCGGCGAGGGCCTGGGGCTGGATTCCATCGATTCGCTCGAACTGGGGGTTGGTTTGCAGAAGCGGTACGGACTGAGGATTTCGGCCGAAAACGAGGAAACGCGCCGGATTTTCGCCTCGGTGCGCGCGCTGGCTGACTATGTCACGGCGAACCGGACGCGTTGATCGGCTTGGGGAGCGAAAAATGGACAGAAACGCCGCTTACGGGTCGATCAGGAAACTCCTCGTCGAGCTCTTCGAGATCGATCCGGAAAAGATCACTTTTGACGCCAATCTTTACCAGGATCTCGACATCGACAGCATCGACGCCATCGACCTCGCGGTCGAATTCAAGAAGCAGACCGGCCGGCAGCTGGCGCCGGACGAGTTCAAGAAAATCCGCACCGTGGGCGACGTCGTCGACGTCGTCTGCGGCCCTTCCGAAGCGTCCTGATGCCGGGCTGGTTTGCCGCCGCCGGCCTGCTGCTGCCCTCGATGTTCTGGATTTGTCATTGGCGGGGCTGGCCGTTCTGGCTGTGCGGGCTCGTCCTCTTGCCGCTGGCCTTGCCGCGCCGCGAAACGCCGCTGTTTTCCGCCGCGCCCGCGCGCATGCGCTGGCTGCCGGGCGCGCTCGCCGCGGCGATGGGCGTCCTGGCGCTCGCGTTCCGCAGCGCCGTGTCGCTGCAATATTACCCCGTGCTGGTCAGCCTCTTTTTCCTGTGCCTTTTCGCGGGCAGTCTCGCGCAGGAGCAGAGTATCGTCGAGCGCCTCGCGCGCAGGATCGATCCACATCTTCCGCCACGGGGGGCGCGCTACACGCGGCGCGTGACGCAAGCCTGGTGCGTGTTCTTCGTGGCGAACATCGCGCTCACGCTGTGGAGCATCGAGCTCGGCGAAAAAGCCTGGGCGATCTACAGCGGCTGCGTTTCGTATCTTTTGATGGGCGGCATGTTCGCGGGGGAGTGGCTGATCCGTCGTCGCGTCATGCGGGAAGCGCGCCGTGGCTGAAAGCCGCTGGGTCTTGCCGGAAACGGGCGGCCCGGTGGCGTATCGCGCCGGGCAGGCCATTTCGCGGACGGCGTTTCGCGGCGACCTCGCGGCGGCGCGGCGCGCGCTGGCGGGACTCGATCCAGGCCAGGCCACCCATCGTCCGTGCTT
Organism: Accumulibacter sp.; assembly: GCA_031279425.1. Lineage (GTDB taxonomy): Bacteria > Pseudomonadota > Gammaproteobacteria > Burkholderiales > Rhodocyclaceae > Propionivibrio. Next base: position 4,772 of record JAITIQ010000020.1, on the reverse strand, counting down.
CGCGCTCTCCGAGCCGGACGCCTGCCGTTTCGCGGTCTGGCTGCTGGCGGGCTGGTCGCTGGGCCTCACGGTCGTGCTGCCCGGCGACGATCTGCCCGTGACGCGCGAGGCGCTGCCGATGCCCTGGGTCGGGGCCGGCGACGCGGAAAACGCCCTGGTGTCGTGGGCGGGCGGAGAAGGAGAGAAGGAAGACCCCGGGATCGATCACGACCATCCCGGCGTGATGTCCTATACCTCGGGATCCACCGGCAAGCCCTCGCTGATCGAAAAAAGCCCGTCCCAGTTGCGCGCCGAGGCCGAGATGCTGGAGCGGTCCTTCGGCGGCGAGCTGACGCCGGACACCCGTTTCGTCGCCAGCGTGCCGCATCAGCACATGTACGGCTTGCCGTTCTTCCTGCTCTGGCCGCTCGCCGCCGGGCGCCCCTTCGTCGTGGAAAAACTCCGCTATCCCGAGGACGTCGGCCGTCTGCCGCCCGCCGACTACGTGCTCATCTCGGCGCCGACTTTTCTCAGGCACTTGCCGGACGCGCCGCGGTCATCCGGCGCGCGCTGGAGGATGGCGACCTCGGCGGGCAGTCCGCTCGCGCCGGAAGTGGCATGCGCGGCCGGCGCGCGTCTGCGCGCGCCGGTTTTCGAAATTTACGGCAGCACCGAAACCGGCGCCGTGGCGCGCCGCAGGGCCGACGCGCCCTGGCAGCCGATGCCGGGGGTGCGTCTTGCCCTGGAGGAGCCTTCGTCCCGGCTCCGGATTCATTCTCCGCTGTTGACCGAGTCCGAGCGGACGAGCGGTTTTCTCTCCGGCGATCTCGCCCGCCTGGACGAACACGGGCTGGAACTCCTGGGGCGGGCCGACCGCCTGGTGAAAATCGGCGAGAAAAGGATTTCACCCGAGCAGGTCGAGCGGGAACTGACTCGTCTACCGGAGGTGGCCGAGGCGCGCGTGCTGCCCTTGCCGGGCGCGCAAGGGGAGAGGATCGCTCTTGGCGCGGTCGTCATCCTCCGCCCGGAGGGCCGCCAAAAGCTCGCGGCGGAGAAAAAAAACCGTTTCAGCGCGCGTCTGCGCGCCTGCCTTGTCGGCCGTCTCGATCCCTTGGCCATGCCGCGCCGCTGGCGGTACGTGGAAGCCTTTCCGGCCAACGAACTGGGCAAGACGACGCGAGGCGATCTCGAACGCCTGTTCGCGCCCGAATTTCCGCGGGTCGAGGAAGTTCCCGGCACGTCCGGGGATGGGGTGACGCTTCTGCTCAAGCTGCCCGCCGATCTCGTCTGGTTCGCAGGGCATTTCCCCGATCTGCCGGTCCTGCCCGGCGTGGTGCAGATCGACTGGGCGGCGCATTACGGGAAGCTGTATCTCGGTTTCGACGCCACGGCCTCGGACGTTTCCAGGCTCAAGTTCCAGAATCTGATCCGACCCGGCGACAGTCCGCGGCTGGAGCTTCTCCCGCGGCGTGGCGGGAGCGAACTCGAGTTTCGCTACACCCTGGAGGACAAGCCGTGCTCGCACGGGACCTTCGTGGCAAAAAAACCGGCGACCACGCCATGAAGGTCGTCGCCGTGGTTCCCGTGTTCAATCACGCTGGCGCCGTGGAAGGGGTGCTGCGCGCCCTGCGCGGGAACGGCCTGCCGGTCATCCTCGTCGATGACGGCAGCGACGCGGACGAGGCGCGCCTGCTGGACGAGCTCGCCAGGCCGCCCATCGTCCTTGCGCGGCACCAGGAAAATCGCGGCAAGGGCGCGGCCGTGATGACGGGGCTTGTCTTGGCGCACGAACTTCACGCGACCCACGTTTTGCAGGTCGATGCCGACGGGCAGCACGATCCGGAAGCCATCCCGCGCTTCCTTGCGGCGGCGGTGGACAAGCCCGGCGCGCTCATCATCGGGTTTCCGCGCTACGACGCGAGCGTGCCCAGGGGACGCCTGCTGGCGCGCTACCTCACCCATATCTGGGTGTGGATCAACACCTTGTCCCGGAGCATCCAGGATTCGATGTGCGGCTTTCGCGTGTATCCGCTCGCGGCGACCCTGCCGCTCCTGCCCGCGCTGCGCCACGCGGCGCGCATGGATTTCGACATCGAGGTCGTCGTCCGGCTCGCCTGGGCGGACGCGCCCATCCTCAACCTGCCGGTGGCGGTGCGCTATCCGCCGGACGGGATTTCGCATTTTCATCTCTTGCGGGACAACCTGCGCCTGTCGGCCATGCACGCGCGGCTTTTTTTCGGGATGCTTTCGCGCCTGCCGCGTCTCGTCGCCCGCCGTTTCGGCAAGAGGAGCTAGGATGCACTGGGCGCGGATCGAGGAAGCCGGTTTTGCCAGCGGCATGCGTTTTCTGTTCTGGGTTTACCGGCATGGCGGGTCGGCGCTGTTCCGCGCGCTGCTCCACGGCGTGATGCCCTGGTTTTTTCTTGGCAAGCGCTCCGCCCGGCGCGCTTCGCTGGAATACCTTGCCCGCCTGCACGAGGCAAGCGGAGGCGTGACGCCGCCGTCCACCCTGCGCAACAGCTTTCGCCATTTCATGAGTTTCGGGGAGACGATCGCCGTCAAGCTCGCGGCGTCTGATCCGGGCAAGGCCTGGGACGCGCCCTACACCGCCGAAGGCGTCGATCGTCTCGAACGCCTGATCGGCGAAAAGCGCGGCGCGCTCCTCATCACCGCGCACTTCGGCAACCTGGAACTGTGCCGCAGGCTCTCGCGCGAGCGCCATGACGGTCTCAAACTTCTGCTGCTCACGCATACCCGGCATGCCGAGCGCTTCAACCGAATCCTGAAATCGATGGATCCCGAAATGGGGATCGAGACGATCGAGGTCGGCGGCATCGGCCTGGCCACGGCCATGCGGCTGTCCGAACACATTTCCGGCGGCGGTTTCGTGGTCATCGCCGGGGATCGCGTGCCGCTCGCGCCGGACGGCGCGGCGTTCGCCGCGTCCTTCCTGGGCGGGAACGCGCATTTTCCGGTCGGGCCGTACATCCTCGCCGCCGCGCTGGCCTGCCCCGTGTTCATGATGTTCAGCGCCCGCTGCGACCGGGGGTTCGCCGTCACCGTGCGCCTGCTGGCCGAGCGCGTCGTTCTGCCGCGCAAATCGCGCGAAGCGGCGATTCGTCCCTACCTCGAAGCCTATGTCGCCGCCTTGGCCGGGGAATGCCGCAAATACCCGCTGCAATGGTTCAATTTCTTTCCCTTCTGGCAGGCGCCGGACGGACGGAATTCGGAGAGTGAAAGATGAGAAATCCGCAAAGCCGCTGGCGTCATGGCGTGGCGCTGGAAATTCCCTTCCAGGATCTCGATCCGCTGGAAATCTGCTGGCACGGACATTACGCGGGCTATTTCGAGCAGGCGCGCAACGCGCTGCTGCGCTCGATCGGCTACGACTATCCGGAAATGAAGGCTTCGGGCTATGCCTGGCCGGTGATCGAGCTTTTCGTCCGCTACGCGCAGCCGCTGCGCTACCGCCAGCGCATCGAGGTCGAGGCCTTCCTTACGGAGTGGGAAAATCGGCTCAGGATCGACTACCTGATCCGCGACGCGGAACCCGGGAAGCGACTCACGCGCGGTCACACCGTGCAGGTCGCCGTCGACATGCGCACGGGCGAAATGCGCCTGGCGAGTCCGGACGCGCTGCTCGAAAAACTGGGGGTAGATTCAGATCAAAACCATTCTTGATTGGTAAGGAATCTTCCGTGATCTTGCATTGGATGAAAACGCGATCCTCGACGAGTCCTCCCCCCCGGCGCCTTCCTCGAAGAGCTGAGCTTTACCCATATCCTGGGATCTGTTCGTGATTTTTGTGTCCCACGAACGGTTTGCCGCCTTCTCTTCGGGAGACCAGTCTTCCCGTCCGTGCCGCTCCCCGCCTTCCCTTCCCCGCCAGGCGGGGGAGAGGGCCCTGCGCGACGCTTTCGGCTTCCTCACTGCCTGCCTTCCCCTCCCCCGCCAGGCGGGGGAGGGTGCCCCGGCAGGGGCGGGAGAGGGCGCCCTTCCCCGCGGCGAAGCCGCAAGACAAAATATCCGGCGCTTCGTGCCGCGGGACGCCATGGCCTGCGACGCGGCGCGTACCCGCCATCTGGAAGCGCAGGGGGATCGTGTCCTGCGTTCCTGGAATCATGATGGTCTGGCGCAGACGCGCATGATGTGCCGGAGACGATGGAGGCTTGGTGGAAGGCGCAAGAATCCTGTCCGGAGTGAAGTTTGCGGCTTCGCCGCGAGGAACGACGCCCTCTCCCGGCCCTGCCGGGCCACCCTCCCCCGCCCGGCGGTGTACAGACCGGAGACATAGGTAACAAGTGTGCCAAGACATGGGTAACCGTTCAAAGAACCTTCGCTTATCTCAAATCGAAGGAATGGAAATGATGATGGCAGAAGTAGAGTTTGTACAGGCCATCGGCTTCGATGCAGGGGCGCAAGGCGACAGGTTGTCCGACCAGAGCCTTGGAGACACGAAGTGGCCGGCCCTTGAAGCTGATCCAGCCTCCTTGCTGAACCTTGCGCACCAGGTCATCGGGGCCATACTCGATGGGCGGCAAGGCACCCGGCAGGCTGCGCGGGCTGGGGGCATAGCGTTGGGTGGGGGTTTGCATCGACAGGGCCTCATGGGGGCGTTCGTGGTTGTAGACCCCGCGCCAGTGGTCGAATTGCGCTTGCGCCTGCGCCAGCGTCTCGAAGTGGCGGTGTGCCAGGACTTCGGCCTTGAGGGTGCGGTGAAAGCGCTCGTCCTTGCCGTTGGTCTGCGGGTGCAGGGGGCGGCTGTGCGTGAGCAGGATGCCCAGGCGGATCAG
>JAITIQ010000206.1 GCA_031279425.1 Accumulibacter sp. | reverse complement strand
CCGGGAGGCCGACAAATCCGCCAGCAAGGAATTCCGGGAGGTCATGGAATCGAAAATCCGCGAACTTCGCCTCGAATTCAAGGCAGAGATCGCGCCCCTCAAATGGGGCATGGGTTTTTGTGCCGCGGGCATCGTTTCCCTCGTCATCAAGGCGTTCTTCTAGTGTAGTGTCTCTAAAATACCTTTATAATTGATCCGACTCGGAATACACTCCAGGTATCGTAATGACAGGAGAGAGGTCATGACCGGGAAACGGATCGAGCCGGATCCTGATGAAGTACAGGAATCGAGCAAGCGCTTGCGCTCTGGCACGGTATCGGTACGCGACCGTCAGCGGGCGCGCGCTGGAACGCACCCAACCCGGCTTGCCCCTGGGAATCGGTCACGTCCAGACCACGCCCCATGATTACATTCGCCACGGTACGCTGACCTTGTTTGCCGCTTTGAATTATCTGGAAGGCAAACTGATCACCCACCTCGCTGAAAAACATCGTCATCAGGAATGGCTGAGTTTCTTGCGGAAGATCGACCGAGAGACCCCCAAGGACGTGTCGATTCACCTGATTGCCGACAACTATGCCACCCACAAGCACGCCGAAGTCAAGGCATGGCTGGCCAAGCATCCGCGTTTTCATATCTTGCCTTCCCGCCATTCCCGCCGCGGTCGACGTCATTCTTCCAGCAGGCTGCGCAGCATCCACGCCGTTTTTTCGTGCACGTCGAGACGCTCGGTGAGCAGGTCGCTGGTCGGCTGGTCGTTGGCTTCACTGGCCAGCGGCAGCAGATCGCGCGCCGTGCGGGCGGTGGCTTCCTGGGCGGCGAGCAGCAGGGCGACCATTTTCAGCGCCTTCGGCCGGCCCTCGACCGGGGCAATGGCGGTGAGCTTCCGGTATTCGTCGTAGCTGCCGGGCGCGACCACGCCCAGCGCGCGGATGCGTTCGGCAATGGTGTCCAGCGCATTCCATTGCTCGGTATACTGGTCCATGAACATGGCATGCAAGGTGTTGAACATCGGCCCGGTGACGTTCCAGTGGAAATTATGCGTCATCAGATACAGCGTGAAGCTGTCGGCCAGAAGCTTCGACAAGCCCTTGGCAATGGCGACGCGGTCCTTTTCGGAAAGGCCGATGTCGATTTTTCCGGCGGTGATCCCATTTCTCATGTTTCTCTCCTTGGCAATGGTGGAAATCGTCCATTCCCCGACTCGAGGAATATGCCCGAATTCTACCGTCCGGAGAAAATATGTCCAATGAGAAGGAACAATTTCAGCAATAGTGAAGAGCTATTGATGCTCGTATTCCGATATCCGGCACCTTGTCCATCGCCATCTTCCGCGATCGCCCGGAAAATGACGTAACATCCCGAATCCGCGTGGCGCCAGGCGGTGCCCGCAACCGGAAATCCCATCCATCGCGAGATCCCCATGAATTGTCACGACCTCCGCGACTTCATCGCGCAACTGGAACACATGGGCGAATTGAAGCGCGTCCGCGCCGAAATCGATCCCGATCTGGAAATGACGGAAATCTGCGACCGCGTGCTGCGTGCCGGCGGTCCAGCCGTTCTGTTCGAGAATCCCAGAGGGCATTCGATGCCAGTGCTCGGCAACCTGTTCGGCACGCCGCGCCGCGTGGCGCTGGGCATGGGCCGGGAATCGGCCGGGGCGCTGCGCGAAGTCGGCCGGCTGCTCGCTTGTCTCAAGGAACCCGAGCCGCCGAAGGGGTTCCGGGACGTCTGGGACAAGTTCCCGATATTGAAACAAGTATTGAACATGGAGCCCAGGGTCGTATCCTCGGCGCCGTGTCACGAAATCGTCCTCGAGGGCGATGACGTCGATCTCGCCAGCTTGCCGATCCAGCACTGCTGGCCGGAAGACGTCGCGCCGCTGATCACCTGGGGATTGACGGTGACGCGTGGACCGGAAAAGCCGCGCCAGAACCTTGCCATCTACCGGCAACAGGTGATCGGGCGCAACCAGCTGATCATGCGCTGGCTGGCGCATCGCGGCGGCGCGCTCGATTTCCGCGACCATTGCCTGCGCCATCCCGGAGAGCCGTTTCCGGTGGCCGTGGCACTCGGCTGCGATCCGGCGACCCTCCTCGCCGCCGTGACGCCGGTGCCCGACACGCTGTCCGAGTACCAGTTCGCCGGCCTGCTGCGCGGCGCCAGGAGCGAAGTGGCCAGATGCCTGGGAGAACGGCAGGCCGGAGCGGATCTGCGGGTGCCAGCCAGGGCGGAAATCGTGCTCGAAGGCACGGTTGACCCCGAGGAGATGGCCGTCGAAGGTCCTTACGGCGATCACACCGGCTATTACAACGAGCGAGCGGTCTTCCCCGTATTCACCGTCGAGCGCATCGCCATGCGCAAAAATCCGATCTATCACAGCACCTACACCGGCAGGCCGCCCGACGAGCCCGCGATCCTCGCCGTGGCATTGAACGAAGTCTTCGTGCCCCTGTTGCAGAAGCAGTTTCCGGAGATCGTCGACTTCTACCTGCCGCCGGAAGGCTGCTCGTATCGCCTGGCGGTGGTGAGCATGCGTAAGGAATTTCCGGGACATGCCAGACGCGTGATGTTCGGAATCTGGAGCTTCCTGCGCCAGTTCATGTATACCAAGTTCATCATCGTCGTCGATGACGATGTCGACATCCGGGATTGGAAGGAAGTGATCTGGGCCCTGACGACGCGCGTCGACGCGGCGCGCGACGCGCTGATCGTCGAGAATACGCCGATCGACTATCTCGACTTCGCCTCCCCGGTGGCCGGTTTGGGCAGCAAGATGGGCATCGACGCCACCAACAAGTGGCCCGGCGAAACGGCGCGCGAATGGGGATGGCCGATCACCATGAGCGATGCGGTCAAGCGGCGGATCGACGCCTTGTGGGGCGAACTCGGATTGTAGGGAAGGATCCTGCAAAACCACGGAACGGTATCGACCAGCGATCGGCGAGTCGCCCGCGCTGTAGCGGTTCTCCAGGCTCCACGTCAAGCCGCCACTCCCCTGGCAGATTCTCCCCTGGATCCTCATTTCCCGCCAGGTGCTGCCGGGGTAGCTCTGTTCCTGAACCTGACTTTTCTGCCCTTTGTCTTCTGTCTTCTGTCTTCCGTCCTCTGACTCTGATGTTTCCTCTCGAACAATAGATATAACTATATGATTTAGAATAGAAAATGCATGCATGGAGCGATAAGATTTCCTTTTTGGTGATCAAACGTTGAAGGAGGTCGGGCCATGCCTGCGAAAACGATTGTAAAACGGAGGCTTGCGAATTGTCTGAGTTCGTTGCATGAGAAACAGGCGGAAGCGGTACATGCGGGGTTGTTGCGGCGCTGGAAGGTGGGTCTCCAAGCTTGAGTCGGTTGGCGAACGGGTTCCTGGAGAGGTGGCCTTGAGGCATCGGGTCAAGCGCATGGATCGCTTGCTGGGAAAGGACGCCATTCATGGCAAGGATTGGAGGTTTGCGGAAGATTGGCGGAGGGCTGGTTGAGCGGGATCGGGCTCTTGCGGATCGTGGTGGATGGGTTGGGCGTGACCGCGGATCGGCAGGGGCATGTCTTGCGAGCCCGTGTAGCGATGGAGGGCCGGGCGTGACACGCTCCGAAGAGTTCCTCCGCGTGGTCCCCTGGGCCACCGCCGGGTTCGACAGTGCTTTCTGGAGAAACTGGCCCGACGGATTCCCGTCGGTTGCCAACCGATCCTTCTGACCGACGCGGGGTTTCGTTCCCCTTGGTTCGACGCGGTGGAACAACGGCATGGGGCTTGGATGGGCCGTATCCGCAACCGCGATCCGGTCCGTGTCGAGGGAGGTCCCCGGCAATCCGCCAAGGATCTGTATGCCCTGGCCACGGAGGAAGCCCGAGAGATTCGTGTTCTGCCTGTACGCACCCGTCCCACGCCTCGTCGTAGGGTCTTGATCAGGAAGCCGCCCAAGGGACGGAACCAAAGGACGCGATTCGGTTCGCGCTGCCGCTCGAAACGCTCGCGACCAATCGCCAAACGCCAGAAAGAGCCTTGGCTGCTGGCCTGTTCGCCGAGTTGGGCGCAGCCCGACCGCCCTCGTCGCCCTCTCTACTCAGAGAATGACCGTGGAAGAATCATTTCGAGACACCAGGAATTCGCAACCCGGCCAAGGCTTGAGCGAATCCACAAGCCGATCCGCCCAGCGCTTCGAAATGCTCTTGATGATCGGACATCTGGCTTGTTGGTTACTGCGCTCGATCGGCGAGAGTGCCCCGCGGAAACAAATGACCTGGCTGTTTCCAAGTACCTGTCGAACCCAGCGCAAAGAAATCTCCGTCATCACTTTGGCTCGCAGAACACTCCTCTACATCCTCTACAACTTGCAATGGCTTTCCATTCTCAGAAAAACTCTTCTCCATTTGCCATGGCAAACTCCTCAACCCTTCCTGTTTTCATGAATTTGAGGGGAAATATCAGACACGGATCCCTTTGGCTCTGATTCTGATACAGTAAAAAATGAGAAACAGGAAAACCACCCCGTTGAACCACTGAATTTGGACCTGACAATCACCAAGGTCAAATCGGAATCTGTCAGATCAAAAGCTCGCAACAGCAAAATAACCATAGAAGTAAATCTTCGTTGGGCAAAGAAGCCGGCTGAATTATCGTTCCATTCGGGCGGCACTTTCACCCGTCGATTCTCTCGTATCTGACGCGAAGGTTCCCGATGGCCAAGAAAATCGAACATCTTTCCTGCTCTGAATGTGGGCAACTGCATTGCTATCGGCGCGACAAAAAATTCCCGGATCATTGCCTGACCACGGCCACCGACGACACCCAAGTCAAGGCTGCGGTAGAGACGTATCGTGGCGATTCCCTGGATGCGCGCGTGGCGCATGCCGCCGCCGAAGTCGAAGGTCTGTACTACTGCAAGATCTCGCGCGTGGAGGAGGTCGTCGCCTTTGCCAGGCGAATCGACGCCAAGCGCGTCGGCATCGCTTCCTGCCTCGGTCTGGTCGAAGAATCCAAGATATTCGCCAAGATACTGCGCACCGCCGGACTGGAGCCCTATACCGTGCTATGCAAGATCGGCTCGGTCGACAAGAGCGATATCGGCATTCCGGACCGGCTCAAGATTCGCTGCGGCACTTTTGAAGCCTGCTGCAACCCGATCCTACAAGCCGAACTGCTCAACGCCGCGCGGACCCAGCTCAATGTGATCATGGGCCTGTGCGTCGGTCACGATTCGCTGTTCAACAAGCACTCGGACGCGCTGGTCACGACCTTGGTCACCAAGGATCGCACCAACGGACACAATCCTGTCTCCACGCTCTATACGGCCAGGATGTACAGTCGGCGCGTCCTCGACCCAGAGTATCTGAAAAAGCTTTGACGGAATGTCGTATCCGGTGTGGTCAATCGCCTTTCTCGTTCAGCGCCCGTTCGAGATCGGCGATCAGGTCGTCGGGGTCTTCCAAACCGACGTGCAGACGGATCAGGAAAGGGTGGCGGCTCCAGTCGGTCGCCGTGCGCGCCTGGCACATGTCGGCCAGCGTGACTAGGCTTTCAAAACCGCCCCAAGACGCGCCGATGCCGAACAGACGCAGTGCTTCGATGAGGCGGATCGCCGCGGATTCCGACGAATTCGAGAGGACGAAGGACAGTAAACCGTTGGTTCCGGAGAAGTCGCGCCGCCAGAGGGTATGGTTGGCATCGTCCGGCAAGGCCGGGAAGAAGACACGCGCCACGCCGGATTGCGCTCGCAGCCACCGCGCGACGCGCAACGCGCCGGTGGCATGGATCGGCAAGCGCGCGGCCAGGGTGCGCGATCCGCGCAGGATCAGCCAGGCATCATCGGGGCTGACGGTCATGCCGTGCGCGTCGAGCGAGCGATTGACCGGTTCCCACGCGGCCTGCGTGGTGGTCACCGCGCCCATGACCACGTCCGAATGTCCGGAGAGATATTTGGTCGGCGCGGAAACGACGATGTCCGCGCCCAGTGCCAGGGGACGATACAGGTAGCCCGTGCCCCAGGTGTTGTCGGCGGCCAGCAGGATGCCGCGGGAGTGCGCCAGGCGCGCCAGCGCCGGCAGGTCGACGATCTCGTAGGCCAGCGAACCGGGCGATTCGGCGTAGATCAGGCGCGTCCGCGGACGCAATAGCGCTTCCACGTCCCGGCCATCCGCGGCGTAGAACGAATAAGCGATGGAAAAGCGCTCGAAAAACTGCCGCGCGAAGTGGCGTACCGGCTCGTAAACCGCGTCGGTAATCAGCACGTGGTCTCCGGGACGCAGACAGGCGATCAGCGTTTGGGTGATCGCGGCCAGGCCGGTCGGGAGCAAGCGCGTGCGGTAGCCGCCTTCGAGCTCGGTGATCACGTCTTCCAGGGCATAGGCCGTGGGATTGCCGCGCGCGCCGTAGGACAGCACGCGCTCGTCATCGCGCCGGCGGCGGATATCCTTGAGATGCGCGACGCTGTCGAAAAGGACGGTGCTGGCGCGGATCACCGGCGGGTTGACCACGCGCCCGCCATCGACGTGGGTCGAGAGGCCGGCACGAATGAGACGGGTACGCCCCAGACGATCGAAAGCCGGGATCACATCAGACTCCTGGCTGGGTCCGCGGACGGAAGACGGCGGAAAGTCCCGTTTTCCATTCAGGTCCAGTCCAGTCCGACAGCACCTTTTCCTCGGACGCGATTCCGCGCCCGAGGCGGTAAGCCTTGTCGACCACCGGACGCGCGCGCACCGCCGCGTGCCAACGCGCCAAGTTCGGCGTATCGGCCAATCGCCGCCTGTGGCGGCGCGGCTGGATCCACGGGAATACGGCGATGTCGGCGATCGAATAATCGCCGGCCAGATACGCCGCCTCGGCAAGACGTGTCTCCAATACGCCGTAAAGTCGGTTCAGTTCCACGCACGCCGCGTCGAGCAACGGCTCCGATACCTGTCCGAACAACTGTTCGACGAAGTAGACGTACTGGCCAAACGCCGCCGCCACGTGCGCCGACTGCCAGAACAGCCAGCCCAGTGCCTGCGCCTTGCCCTGTCCCGCTGCGGGGAGGAAGCGACCATGTTTTTCGGCGAGATGAAGCAGGATCGCACCGGACTCGAACACCGTTACCGGCGCGTTCCCGTCCAGCGCGCCATCATCGACGAGTACCGGGATTTTCAGATTCGGGCTGATCTTGCGAAAGGCTTCGGTCTTGTGCGCGCCGGCGCGGATGTCGAGCGCGACCGGACGGTAGTCGATGCCAAGCTCTTCCAGAAGCATCGGAATCTTGATGCCGTTGGCCGTGGGCCAGAAATACAGGTCGACCATGGGCTCCTCAATTGCGCAGGGCGTTGATGAAAGCGTGCGTGCGCGGGTTGCGCGGCGCGTGGAAGATGTCTCGCGGCGTACCGTGTTCGACGATCTCGCCGCCCTCGGTAAACACGATCTCGTGGCTGACCTCCTCGGCAAAGCGCATCTCGTGTGTCACCAAGAGGCAGGTCATGCCGTCCTGGACCAGTTGCCGGATGACCGACAGCACTTCTCCGACGGTTTCCGGGTCGAGTGCCGAAGTCACTTCGTCGAAAAGCACGAGTTGCGGATGCATGGCCAGCGCCCGGGCGATCGCCACGCGCTGCTGCTGGCCGCCGGACAACTGGCCGGGATAGGCGTCATCCTTGTCCGCGAGGCGCACCTTAGCAAGCAACTCGCGCGCCTCGCGCTCGGCGGTTTCGCGTTCCACGCCGAGAATCCGGGTCGGCGCAAGGACGACGTTCTGCAACACCGTCAGATGCGGGAACAGGTTGTACTGCTGGAAGACGAAACCGATGCGCTTCCTGAGCGCGATGCGTTCAGCCTCGGTCCTGAGCGAATGCACCGGCGTATCGCCGACGACGACCTCGCCGCGATCCGGCGTCAGCAGCCCGTTGATGCAGCGCAGAATGGTCGACTTCCCCGACCCCGACGGGCCGATGATCGACACGGCGCCTCCCTGACGCACGTTGAGGTCGATGCATTTGAGCACGTGGTTGCTGCCAAAGGAGAGATGGACCTTGCGCAGCCGGACGAGCGGCGGGTGCTCGGAAAACGTATCGGACTGGGGCATGGATCGGGTCTCTTCGATGGCGGTCAGTGGAATGCGTACTTCTGTTCCAGATGGGCGGTAAAGCGCGTGATCGGATAGCAATAAAGAAAAAACAGGGTCAGCACCGCAAGGTATACGAAAATCGTGAAATCCGTGCGGTTCACCGTGTTGCTGGCGATCCTGGCCACTTCGAGCAATTCCGTCACACCGACCAGCGAGGCCAGCGTGGTACTCATGGTGATCATCGCGTAAAGATTCATCCACGGCGGTAGCACGCGTTTCACGCATTGCGGCAGGATCACCCAGCGCAAGGTCCGCGCGCGGGAAAATCCGAGCGAAGCGGAGGCTTCCCACTGCGCCGAGGCGATCGACAGAATCGCCCCGCGAAAGATTTCGGCGATATGCGCCGACGCCGGCAAGGCCAGACCGATCGTGGCCTTGATCCAGTCGGGGAATGGCAGATACAGCGAGCCAACCTGTATTTCGAACGGGAACACATAGGTGGCGAAAAAAATCAGCACCAGCATCGGCGCATTGCGGAACGCCTGCACGTACCCCCTCGCCGGCGCGCTGACCCAACGCATGCGCGACAGTTCCAGCGCCCCGACGATGATGCCGAGCACGGTTCCGATACCGATGGCCAGCACGCTGATCAATATGTTCATCCACAGACCGCTGGCGAGCAACGGCAGCCAAACCCGGAGCGTGGCCACCGTATTCCCATGGAAATGCGCCAGTCCCAGCCAAGCCAGCGCCACGATGGCAATCCACCAGACGACCGGGGAAATCCGGGGAACGACCCTGGACGTTCTCAAGATCAAGGCATCTTCACTGGCCATAGCCCGGCATCCTCAAACGGTTTTCCACCCAGGCGCCCATCCAGGCGACGAACAGCGTCAGCACGGCGTAGACCAGGAAAACGAAAATCATCAGTTCCAGCACGTTATCCCCATTCACCCAGATCATCAGCGAAGCGTAGGTCACCTCGCCGACGGCGACCGCCGACCCCAGGGAAGTCGCCTTGACCAGATCGACCATGTTGTTGGTGAGCGACGGCCAAGCAAAGCGGACGGCCAGCGGCAATTCGATGTGAAGCAGCCGCTCGCGCCTGGAAAAACCGAGCGAGACCGCCGATTCGCGCATGGCCTTGGGAACCGCTTCGATACCGGCTCGCAAAGCTTCGGCGTGATAAGCGCCGTAATGCAGCGAGAGCACGATCACCACCCAGGCATAAGCGGTCAGCGGATTGTTCCGCGGGCCGCCGACGACCTGGCTGACGAGCATGTTGAGCACGAAGAACGCGCAAAAAATCTGTACCAGCGTCGGCGTGTTGCGCATGAGTTCGACAAACGCGCGCGCCGGGCGGGCCAGCCACGGCCGCCCCGAGGTCAGCGCCGCGGCGACAGCCATGCCGACCGCCAGGCTGGAGGCGATCGACAGCAGCGACAATTCGACGCTGACCGCGACGCCGTTCAGCCACGCCGCGCGTTCAAAGGCATTGAGCAAAAAACCGTAATTCAAGCCGACCGACTTGGCGGCGGCGACGAACGCGGGAAGCCAGGATTCAGGCATGGCAAATCGCTCGGTTTTCGCGCTTCACTTAATCGTGTTTCACTATTTCGCCACCGGATACTTGGCCTGGTATTCGTCGAGCAGCGGCGTGATCGGGATGCGGTTCTTGTGCGTCACCTCGAACAGCCAACCGGTGCGATACCAATCCTGCACGAAACCGTCGAGCACCTTCTCGGTGTCCTTCTCGCCCTTGCGTACCCAGATCACCGACGGCAACGGAATCAAGTCCGTGGCGATCGGCAGCTCGAAGTCCTTCCATTCCGGATTTTCCTCCACCAGAAGGTGCAGTGGCGCACTGTCATGGACCGAAGCAAAACAGCTCCCGGCCTTCAACGCCAGCAGGGAATCCGGCTGCGAAGGCATGCCCCTGACATTGGCGCCGTATTCTTCGGCCAGCGGCTTGGCGTAATTGCTGCCCTGCGAAACACAGACGGTCTTGCCTTTCAAATCCTTCCATTGGGTGATTCCACTGCCCTTGCGCGTGATGAACCCACCGCCGGCATCCCCGTAGGGCGTCGGAACATACCCCATGATTTCAGCGCGTTCGGGATTGAGCTGCATATTGGGAATCAGCAGATCGACCTTGCCTTGCTGCAGGAACTGGACGCGATTGGCCGGCGTCACCGCCACGGTTTCCAGCTTGACGCCCAGGCGCCGGGCAATGTCGGCGGCCAAGTCGACGTTGAGTCCGGCCTGCCGTTGCGTCACCGGGTCGACGTAGCCGTAGGGCGGACCGGAAAGCACCACGCCCACGACGACGGTCCCGCGCGACTTGATACGGTCGAGCGTCGCGTCGGCCTGTACGACGGAAGCACCGGCCAAGACGAAGAAGGCGCCGAGCGCCACGAAAATGTGACTCGCTTTCATGAAATCCTCTTTTTTACGAATGAGACCGAAAAAATTCTAGGGGCGCCGCTCTCGCGGATCAACGAATAAAATCTTATTTGGATATACGGCGAATCGCCAACGTCACCAGGACGTGTCTTTATCGGGGCGCCTCGGGAAGCGGCGTTTTAAAGCGCATGGGTTGAAGTGAGCCCGCATAGGCTGGGGTGAGCGAAGCGAACCCCAACATCATAAAAAGATTCGTAGTCATTTGAAGTTGCTGAACGGCAAGATGGAAGCGGATCATCCCGAATACGTTGCCGCCATGGTACAGGCGCTGCTCGCGCAGGGCGTCCCGCAGCAGGCTTATGGTCAGATTTGCAAAGACAAAGAGTGCGACTACATCCATTACCTGACCACCACCCGATCCTCTTCCCGCGACGTCGTCACCGCCGATTCCCCCGCCGCGGTTCTTCGCTCCGGCGGCGACATGGTCCTTGCCGCCATCGCGCTGGAGAACCACTACCAATACACCGACCTCAGCACGACCCGCCGGGTCTGGCACTGGGTCAGCCGGGACCATGGCAGTACCACTGAGGCCGAGCGCGTGCAGACCCTGATCGGCGGCGTTCCGGCGATCATCAGCGCCGGCGGTCTGCTGACCGGCAGTTTCACCGAGCGCATCGACAACCTGAGTAT
>JAITIQ010000037.1 GCA_031279425.1 Accumulibacter sp. | reverse complement strand
TGGAATTCGAGGATCAGATAGACCCACAGCCAGCGATCCTTGAGCCGCAACCTCCAGATCATGTCGTCGTGACGCTGCTTCTGGTCTTCACTCACGAAGCTGGCGTTGATGCGTTCCAGAGTGGAGAAGTCGGCTTCCTCGACCCACTCGCCCGATACCCAGTCGCGCAGAAGATCGCGTACCATCTCCGGATGCGAGAAGAAGCGTTTGTAATCGCTGTCGTGGGTGGCGGGCATGGGGGGATTGTAGCGCGCCCCTGGCCGATCTCCGAAATCCTCGACGGCCCCTGCCTCTCGGAATAGAAGGGTCGTGCTCATTTGAAATCTCAACCACGTTATTCACCTCCTCGTTTTCCCATGCGGGCGCTTCCCGAACGTCACCGGCGTGGCAGGAAAATGCGGCAGCGGAGACGAAACCGTGGGCTCCTCAACACCGCCGGTTTCGACCCCGATCTCGACCCGCGCAGCCTGCGTCCGGAGGATCTGTCGATCGGCGAGATCGACGATCTCTCGCAGCAACTCCAGCTTGAATTCAGCCGCACGCATTCCGACCGCGCCACCGAGGAAGTGAGTTACGACCTTACCATCACCCATATCGGCGAAGACGAACTGCGCAGCCCGCTCGTCCTCCTGCTCGACCCCGGGCAATGGTTCGAGGGAGGGATCGCCGGCGGCGCCTCGGGCGAAGGCGACCAGGCGAACCTGTGGCTCATCGACCTCAGCCGGGCAATCGAGGAGATGGGCGGCGTCTTTTCTCCCGGAACGACCCTGCCCGAGCAGACCGTGTCGATCGTCCCGGCTTCCCTCTTCGCCCCGCGCGGGACTGGTGGATCTGGTCAAGGCCAACGCACGGCTTACGTGCTCTGGTCAAAAGACAGTCGATTGGCAATTTACTACCGCCAATGCAAGAGGTAAGTCGAAGTCACTGTATCCTAAAATGTGATCGTGTCAAAGCACTACCCCGCGTTTACCTCCGCTGTCTTTTTACAATTGTGGCTCTACTCCCGAAAGACTGGACGCAATCAGTGATTGCAAAGAGGAGAATCAGCGAAGCCGAGTCGGCGAGAGAAGAGAGCGTGGCGCGACGGGATAGCGTTCTTGGCGCAGCGTCGCTGCGGGGATGATTTCGGCAAAGCGCGAGATACCAAAAGCGTAGCCGCCAACGATAACCTTGCCGGCAGAAACCATCAGGGCGCCGACATCGATAACGCCGTTGAATCCTGTGCCCAGGGTGACGGGGGCGCCCGCTCCGGAGAAAGTAATCCAGGTACTCTCTTGTCCGACAATTTCCAGGCTGCTGGAAGTGGAACCGGGGAGTTTTCTGACGACGACGTAATCACCGGATACGATCACCCCCGGAAGGGGCGGACTCGCGGTTTTTGCAACCCCATCCGTGCCTACAACACCGTCATCGATGATCCACCAAGTGTCGATCTTGCCTACTGGCGCGAAAACTTTTCCTTTCCGGAGAAAGAGGATTTTCTCGCCGGGGGTAGAGCTGCTCTGTAACGGAATGGCCAATTGGAGAGGATAACTTGCCTCTTCCATGCCGATATCGATGTTGAAAGCGGCGACGGTGCCGAGCGCGGCAGGCATGGGCAGCGCAAGGCCGGCGAGCGTTTCAATCCGGGAAAGGTCAAGGCGCTCGATGCCGACCGGCGTATCTTTCTTCAGAGCAAACTCACCGATCAGCACGGTTTCCCCGGTGACAGCCCGGACAATGCCGCCTTCCTTGGCGCGCACGGTGATGCGCGCGCCGGTATCGGGATTGATATCGATGGCTTTGTCGACCACGAGTCTGATATCAGTCTGGCCGATGGACTGGGCGACGAGCAGTTTCCCGCTGCTGTCAGTCCGACTAGCCAGATGGATGACCGAGATCGTTACATTACCTTTTTTGTGTGCGGTGATCAGACCATCTTCGCTGACCGTGGCGACCGATTCGTCGGAAACGATGTAGCGGGTACCACTCGCTATTTCCGGCTTGGCCGGAGTTGTGTGGGTAAAAACTTTACCGAACTCTTCGACGTTGCCGCCGAAGTCTTCGACGGTGTAACCTTGGTCAGCCCAAGTCCAGGTTTCGGTCTCTTCCGGCGCACCGGGGAAATTGATTTGCCTGGTGGCATGAATGTCGGCAATCCCGTATTCATCAATGAGCAGCACTTTCAACTGCCGAACATCGCCTGGTGTCAGCGCCAGTGTTCCAGGGTAAACATCGGGCCGGACGATGAGTACTTCATCATCATCGCAGGCATCATGATCCGCTTCATCTTCCTCGCTTGCTTCCGTTCGCGTTCTTGGCGCAGGCAGGATGTTGAACGCGAGAGCGGCCTGAATCACGCGGCCGTCAAAGTCGACGTGCTTGACAAGAATCAGCGCGGGGCCTGCGGCGATGGCGTGAATCAGATCTCGCTTGTCATCCACTTTGACTGGGATTTTGCTCGTATACCCCATGTCGACGAGAGGTTCGACTGAAAGCGTCAAATAGTCGGGTTTGTCAATGATCACGCTTTTCTCGTCCTCGAAATCGGCGGCGGCGCGCAACTGGACAGATTGACCAGCAACGAGAACGGGCAAGACGGTAGGACGGATGGCCAAAAGGCGGGGCGCGGGACTGACCAAGTTGTTGGTGGCACGTTTGGAATCATCGGACAGGGAAAGAGAATGAGGCCACCAACCGGAATCGGCAAGCTTTTGGGATAACAGCGCCAGCATCTTGGCGTCCGGCATACGACGGCTGCCGGGCCGAAGGAGAAACTGACCGGAACCAAAGCCATTGGCCCTGGCAAGGCCATGCCAAAAAAACGAGAGCAAATCCATCTTGCCTTGGGCCTCCCGACCAAAGGCGTCCCAAGCGGGTTCGTATGGGAACTTGTATTTTAGTGTCTCTAGAAATTCTTCGTTCGAGTAAGGCGTGAGGTCGATGTACCAGCGAGTGTGACTGTACAGCTTGAGAAGACGATTATCGAAGATGATCCGGGTGTTTGCGCCTGAACCGGAAACATGAATAGGGTGGGAGCCGTAAAGAGTGGCGAAAGCAATTTTCCCGTTTTCACCGTTGTATTCGCCGAGATCACAGGGGTTTTCGGAATACGGATTTGCTTCGAGAGTTACGGCGACATAACGGATCGTGACTTTTACGCCATCTTTTTCGGCCTGCATTGCAAATCGATCCTTGCCGGAAAAACCTGTCTCCGGCTCATAAAAATACTCCACGCCCCTCCACCAGTCAGGGCTCAATTCAATTTTGCCATGCCGGGGTTCCTCCACCAGTGTCACCTTGCCGTCCTTGAAGCCCTCGCCGACCATCTCCGGGTTCTTTTGGGCCGCGCCCGCGAGATACGTCACAAGGTAGGCGTCTGCCGCGTCAATCGGACGTAACACGTGTGTTTTTCTTCCTCTCCCGTATTCAACACTGCAATCTTCCAAGACATGGTCATCCGCCCATGCCAGCGACGCACTCGCCATGAAGATGGCTGGCCAAAACATGAGGCTGACAGTCACTCGCAAACCGTGAATCCGCATGATTCACTTTTCCGGGGCGGACGCGGCATCCCGGTTTTCGTACACCTCGTCGGCCGCGAGCAGGATGTCTACGGGCGGGTCGAAGCCGATCTGGCGGGTGGTTTCGAGGTTCAGGGCGATCTTGGCGGGGTCGGCCAAGATCTGGTTCAACTCTCTCGGTTTCGCGCCGTTGAAAACGCGGGCGATGACTTCGGCGTAAAAAAGGCCGAGGTAGGATCTTTTGGACTCCGCCAGACACATCAATATCCCGGCCCGCACTTCCTCCGAGCCCTCCATGGAAAAACTGGGCGTCTGGGCGCGGCGCAAAATGGCGGAGACCTGCCGGATCGAGGCCGGAGTGATGCCGCGGTGCGTCGTCACATAGACGGCATCGACCCGCGGCGCGATTTCCCGGTAGCAATCGAGCGCCTTCCGCGTGGCGACGGCGGCCTCCACGCCGGAAAACGGCGCGAGGCAGGAAACGACGGTAAATCCTCTTTCGCGGGAAACGGCCTGGATCGCGTTGATGGCGGCGTAGCTGCGTCCTTCGGGAGAGTCCTCATATACGATGCCCAGCGTCTCGAACGGAACGATGGAGTGGAAAAGCCGCAGCTCGCGCTGGTAGCGCTCGGGATCGATCCGCGCGTGCAGATTGTCCTGCCCGCTGTCTTCGGGACTCTGGATGATGCCGGCTTCGAGCGGGTCGCTCGCCGAGGTCACGACAGTGGGAATCGGCGTGCCGAGCTTCGCCAGGTCCTGCCCGGCCCAGGTGCCCATGGCGATCACGAGGTCGAGGTCGCGTCGCTTCTTCAAGCGTTCCGCAAACGAGTTCATCGTCCTCGAACGCAGGTTTTCATCGAAATCTCCGGGTTTCCAGTACGCATCCCCCACGAATTCCAGCGTGTCGCTGCGCGTGTTCTTCGCCAGGAAACGCCACAGCGCCTCGCCGGAAAGCCCTTCCGGGATGGGGGGGAGTCCCAGCCAGCCCAGGGTTTGCAAGCCTTCCGCGATGGCGCGCAGGTTCACGGGATATTCCCCGTAGTCGCCGCTTTCGTAATAGCCGATCCGCCATTTGCCGCCCTTGGGACGGACGATCGGCACCGTCGAAAAAACGCGCGCCGGGGCGGAAGGATCCACCCGCGCGGCGGACGCGGACGGCGGTTCTGCGGAAGCCGGCGGCGGCATCAGCGCCAGCGCCGGGAAAAGAGACAGGGACAGGGACACGAAGAGGCGTGGAAAAAGGATCGGGATCCGCTTCATGATAATCGCGCCGCAATCAGGGTGATGTCGTCGAAAGGCTCCGTCCCCGCCGTAAAGGTCTCGATGTCGGCCAGCAGGGCCGCCACGGTTTCCTCGGCGTTCTTCGCCGGATGGCCCAGGCTTGCCAGCAGCCGCGCCTCGCCATATTGCTCGCCCCTGGCGTCCACGGCCTCGGTGACGCCGTCCGTGTAGCCCAGCAGCGTATCGCCGGCATCCAGACGGGCGGAGAGGGTGCGGTAGCGAATGTTTTCCCGTACCCCGCACGCCGGGCCGCTGCGCCCTTCCAGCCGGCGCGCCCGGCCGTCCCTGGTGATGACGAGCGACGGGGGGTGTCCGGCGTTGACGTAGCGCAGTTCGCCGCTCTCGATATCCAGCGCGCCGAGAAACAAGGTCACGAACATGAGATTGGGATTGGTCTCCGAAAGACGGTTGTTGATGATCTCCACCATCCTGCCGGGGTCGCTTTCATCCCTGGCCGCCGAACGGATGAGCGTCCGGGTGATGGCCATGAACAAGGCCGCCGGCACGCCTTTTCCGGAAACATCGCCGATGGCGACGCAAAGCTCTTTTTCGGAAAGCATGAAAAAATCGTACAGATCGCCGCCCACTTCCCGGGCGGGCAGCATACGCGCCTGCAGATTCAGGAAGGGGGAAAGGGAATCCGCCAGCGGCAGCGGCAGGAGGCCGAGCTGGATGGAGCGGGCAATGTCCAGCTCGCTTTCGATGCGTTCCCGTGTGGTGCTCTCGAGCACCAGCCGCCGGATGTTTTCGCGCAGCCGTTGATCCATGAACAGGAAGGCCGCGGCCAGATGCCCGATTTCGTCGCGGCTCTCCGCGGGCAGGGCGGCGATGTGTTCAGGCACGCTGCTCTCGGGAGAAAGAAAATCCTGTTCGGGCAGCGCGCGCGCGAAACCGGTCAGCTGCGCGAGGGGCCGCGCGATGCGCGCGGCGAAAAGGAAGGCGCAAAGAAGCGACAGACAGAGAATGACGGCGGAAATGATGGCCTGTCGATGCACCAGTTGGCGCGCGGGCAGGATCAGGTCCGTTTCGGGCACCAGCGCCACCAGCGTCCAGGCCAGCGGGCGGATGTGGGCGTACTCGATCCGCCAGCTTTCCTCGCCGGCGCGAAAGCGAAAAACGCGGGGGGCGGAAGCGTCTGCCATTCGGCTTTCTCCGCGCAGGCGCGCGGTCAGGGAATCCGGATCGCCTTCCCCGGCCTCGAACCATCGCAAGTACGCTTCCGGCGGCGGGACGATGAATCTTCCGTCGTTCGCGATGATGAACACGAATCCCGATTGCGCCAGGACGAGGGACGACAGGCTCTCGCGTATTTCCGCCTCCAGCGCGGCCTTGCGGGAATCGACCCGTTCGGTGATGGCCCTGGCGCTGTCGCTGACCACCACGATCCAATCCCACGGCTCGAAATACCCGAAACAGGCGAAGCGGATTTCCTTGCCATGAGGCGTTTCGGCGTCGTGGATGGCGAATCCGTAGCCGAATGCCCGGCTTTCTTCGCGCATGGCCTCGGCCAGCGGCCTTCCCTTGAAATCCCAGAGGCCGGAAATGTCCTGTCCGATCTGGGCGGGGTCCGTGCTGGAGACGATGCGCTGGTTCCGATCGTAAATCCATACCTGGCGCTGGTTTTCAAAAGACAGGCGATTGACCCAGGCTTGCGCGACGGATCGGGCCTGCCCTGGCGTCATGAGGCCGTCCCGGGCTTCCTGCGCGTAACTTTCCAGCGTGGCGCGCACCAGCCCCCCTATTTCCATCAGTTGCGCGCGCTCGTTTCTCACCGCGCGGATCTTGTCGTCGAGCAAGGCGTTCCAGCGCGTGGTGATGTTGAGCAAGATGAGTTCCACGGTATTGCGGATCGCGCGGGATTCCCGCGTGGAAACGGTTTGCGTGATGTCGTGCCGGCTGATGGTGGCGACGAAAACCGCGATCGTGAGCACGGTCCCGACCAGCAGAAGCAGGATCTTCCCGCGCAGCGAAGTCATTTTCCGGATCCGGAAACGCGGCGGGGCGCGGGGAGGACGAAGGGCCATGGCAATCCAGAGGGCGCTGTGGATTGCCATGGCGCCACACTCCTCGCAATGACGGGGATGGGTTCGTCAAGGGCGAGCGCGGTAAGGCAAGACGCAAGGGTGCATGGATTGCTTCGCTCGCTTTGGACGGGCGGAAAGGGCAAATGCGATCGCCCTGGTTCCGCTCCGGAGCGTGAAAATCCGGACATCACGCGGATTTGATCTTCGCCAGCGCGGCTTCCCGGCTCTCCACGATCGTCAGGAAGTCGACAAAGCCGCACATTTCGAAGATCTCCAGGACATTCTTCCGCAGGCCGCAGAGCGCCAGCGCGCCGGTGTATTCCCTGAGCTGCTTGGCCAGCCACAGGACGACGCGCAATCCCGCGCTGGAAATGTAATCCACTCCCGAGAAATCCAGCGCGATCCTGTATACGGCCTGATCGACATGGGTTTTCAGGTTCTGCTCCAGACTCGCCGCGTTGTTGCCGTTGATCTGCCCTTCAAGGGAAAGCAAGAGCACATCGTCGACCATTTCAGTGGAAACTTGCATCGGTATCCTCTCCCGGATGAATTGAATTCGAATGGTTCAGGAACGGTGGATATTCTTTTATTGGAATTGTAACCGCCATCGACGAAAACGACGACTGCGTTGCCCAGCCCAGCGCGATGAACGGCCAGGCGCTTGCCGCCATGATGACGCGCCCGCGCTGATCCCTGACGTCTATTCCCCCAACTCCATCCGCTTCAATTTCTTCCTCAGCCCTTCACGGGAGATGCCGAGGATTTCGGCGGCGCGGGTCTTGTTGCCGTTGCTTTGCGTCAGGGCCTTGATGACGACGTGGCGTTCGGCTCTGGCGATGGCGCCTTCTTCCGATTCGGCGCCGGCCGAAAGGGGCGGCGGCGGGGGCGGCGCCTCGCCGGCGGTTTCCGGCCTGGCCGTGAACGGACGGGAGGCGACATGCGCCGTGGCCGCGCGGATTCTGGCGGACAGGTCCTCCTCGACGATCTCCGAGCCGGCGACGAGCGCGGCCAGGCGTTCCATTTCATTAGTCAATTCCCGGACGTTGCCTGGCCAGGCGTAGGAGAGCAGCGCCCGCTGCGCGGACGGCGACAAATCCAGCGAGGGACGCCGCAGACGCTGGGTGTGCTGGTTCAGGAAATGCCGGGACAGGATCAGGATGTCGTCGCCGCGCAGGGAAAGAGGCGGCATGGTGATCTCGGCCACGTTGAGGCGATAGTAGAGGTCGGCGCGAAAACGCTTGTCCACGATGGCCCTCTCGATGTCCTGGCTGGTCGCGGAAATGACGAGGAGATCGACCTTGATGGTCTTCGCGCCGCCGACCCGGCGCACTTCGCCATCCTGGAGCACGCGCAGGAGCTTGGACTGATTGGCCAGACTCATGTCCGAGAGTTCGTCGAGAAAAAGCGTGCCGCCGTCGGCGGCCTCCAGCAGGCCCTGGCGCTGCCCGACGCCCGTGGCCACGCCTTTTTCGATGCCGAACATTTCACTTTCGAAGAGCGATTCCGGGATGGCCGAACAATTGACGGCGACGAAATCACGTTCCCGCCGTGGCGAGTTGTAGTGAATCATCTTGGCGACCACTTCCTTGCCGGTTCCCGTCGCGCCCAGGATCATGGTGTTGATGGGACGGCGGGCGATCTGCAGGGCGGTTTCCGAAATCCGGCGCATCAGCGGAGACTGGCCCAGGATCTGGCGGGGATGGTAGGTATCCAGCACCACCTGGTTGAGATGCTGGTAGCGGCGGCTCAAAAGCTCGCGGACTTCCTCGAGCTCCCGGTTCTTCTCCTGGAGTTCGGCGACCAGCCAGTCGTGCAGCATCGAGCGGGCTTCCTGCTTCACCAGCATGAGGCCGAAGGCATCGATCAGCGCGGCCAGTCCCGCGGGCAACTCGGCTTCCTTCGCCAGGGCGAAGAGTTCCCGCTCGCGGGCGTGATCGTGGCAGTCATTGGCCAGGTCGTCGCAGATTTCCGTCCACAGGGAGAAGATTTTCCGGAGGAGCGGGAAATCCTTTCCGCCGCGAGCTTCCTCGCATTCCCGACGGGATGGCGCGTTCATGATGACCTATCGCTCCAGTGTCTTCAGCCAGCGCAGGACTTCCGCGACCGGGCCGATCAAATCCTTCGGAATATAGGCGTCTTCCGTCCCTTCCTCGAAGAGGGCGCGGGCGAGCGGCGCCTGTTGCAGGATGGGAACGCCCTCTTCCCTGGCGACCGCGATCATGCGTCTGGCCAGTTCGCCCTCGCCCTTGGCCAACACCACCGGCAGGGGCGTGCGGCCTTCCTCGTAATCCAGCGCGACGGCATAGTGCGTCGGGTTGGTGACCAGCACCTTGGCGCGCCGGACCTTGCCCATCGCGTTCTGGGAGATCATTTCCTGATGCAGCTGCTTCCTCCGGGACTTGATGTGCGGGTCGCCTTCCATTTCCTTGTATTCGCGCTTCACCTCATCCTTGCTCATCATGTTCTGCTTGGTGAATTGATGGCGCTCCCAGAAGAAATCGAACAGGGCCAGCAGGGCGAAGGTCGCCACGGCGCTGACGGTCAAATCCCAGGCCGTGCCGCCCAGCACCGTCCACAAGCCGCGGATGTCGCCCGACGGAATGCGGAAGAGATCCGTCCAATGATTGAGCAGCACGCGCCAGACCACCACGCCCAGGAGCGTGACCTTGAGGAGGTTCTTGGCGAGTTCGAAGAGTCCTTTCTTGGAGAAGATCTTCTTGAACCATTTCTTGGGGTCCAGGTTTTCCAGCTTCGGCATGGCGGCCTTGGCGGAAAAGAGAAAGCCGATCTGCGCCAGATTGGCGGCAAGCGAGACGACGATCACCAGGACGACGAGCGGCAGCACGATGTCGAGCGCGGCGTCCAACGCCGCCGGCACGAGGATCGCCAGCCCCGTCTCCCACGGCTGGTTGATGAGCGAAAAGGACAGATTGGCCACGTCCGAGAGCCGGGTGAAAACGTCCTGCGCGCGCGCGACGAAATAGAGCAGCAGGGCAAGCACGATGGCGGCCGAGGGGATTTCCTGGCTCTTGGCAACCTGCCCTTTTTCGCGCGCGTCGCGCAGGCGCTTCGGGGTGGGCCGTTCGGTCTTTTCGCCGCTCATGGAGAGATGCGCCGCAGGGAAAGGATGGCGTTCTCCATCTCTTCGAAAAGCCCCGGACTGTCGCCGATGAAGAGAGGAAAGAAGATGAGGACGATCAGCATGGCCAGGCCGCTCTTGATCGGCATGGCGAGGATATAGACGTTCAACTGCGAGGCGAAGCGGTTGATGAGGCCCAGGGCGAGATCGACCAGGAGCGAGGCGACGAGCACGATGCCGGCCAGGAGCAGCATCTTGGTCATCAGCCAGGAAACCATGCCGGCGACGAAGAGGGGCAGTTGCGCGCCGCTCAGTCCGGGCAGCCACTCGCCGGGCGGCCAGAAGACATAGGTCTGGAAGATCAGGAAAAGCAGGCCGAGAAACGCGCCGCTCGCAAAGAAGAGGAAGACGAAGCTCTGGAACAGGAAAGAACCCAGCAGGCTGCTCTCCTCGCCCGACAGGGGGTCGGAAACGTTGGCCTGGCTCGCGCCGCGCTGGTTGTCCATGAGGAAGCCGGCGCTTTGCACGGCCCAGAACGCGAGGCTGGAAAGATAGGCCAGCAGAAACCCCAGGAAGGCTTCTTTCAGCATCAGCGCGCCGGTCTCCAGAACGCTCTTCCGGGCGAAGAATTCCGTGCCTTCCGGCAACTGCCCCAGCAGCACGGGGTGGATGAAGAAATAGATCGCCAGGATGATGGGCAGCCGCATCTGCCCGGACAGCAGATTGGCTCCGCCCAGAAAGGGCGTGACGAAGAGGAAGATGGAAAGCCGGGGCAGGCCGAGCATGGCCACCTCGATATGGTGTTCCAGCGCCAGCGCCCGGAGAAGCTCGGTCATGCCCATGACAGGAA
This sequence comes from Accumulibacter sp., assembly GCA_031279425.1. GTDB lineage: Bacteria > Pseudomonadota > Gammaproteobacteria > Burkholderiales > Rhodocyclaceae > Propionivibrio. The sequence goes on along the minus strand of JAITIQ010000037.1, from coordinate 10,775 downwards.
TCCGTCAGACGATGAGATGAAAGCGGTCGAAGATTTCCCGGGAGAATTTCATGATCTCCGCGCCGAACCAGTCGGAAATCATGAAGAGCGTGACGCCCACGCTGATCAGCTTGACGCCGAAGCTCAAGGTCTGCTCCTGCAACTGGGTGATCGCCTGGAAAAGGCTCAGCATCAGACCGACGATCGAAGCCACCGCAATGGGAGGCAGGGAGAGCACGAGCACGAGATACATGCCCTGCGCGGCGAAATTCAGGACGGAATATTCCATGATGTTGACCTGTTCAGGAGATGGAGGATGGAAAAACCTGCGGCCGCGCCGGTTCGCCTGTCGGGGCGCAAATCCACGAATCATTCTCCATCGTAATAATCGACCGCGTCGTTTTCCCGGAAAAAAAGCGCCGTTTTTCCGTTGAGATCGAAGCCGATTTTTCCGGAATCGGGGTAACAGATCAAATCATTTACCGCCGTGGTGTCGAAGTCGATATAGCGCAAGTTCTCGTTTTCCGAGGTATTCCAGATCCTGTGCGCGCCCGCCGCTCCGGGGGGAAACACGATGACGTCGCCCGCCGAGACGGTTCTCTCTCCTTCCGGCGTTTCCACCCTGCCTTTCCCGGAGATGACATAAAACACCTCGGTGATGTCAAAATGATAGTGGCGCGGATACGCCGATCTGCCCGGAGAAATTTCCATGAAGGCGACCGTGCATTGATTGTCCGTCTTGGACACGACGAGGCGCTTGTCGTAAATGATATCGCCATGCTCCACATGCTCCGGCGCAATGGCTTCTTGCCGGGTGATGAGGATTTTGTCGAGTTTCATCGAGGTTTCCTTTTTCAGAAATTGCGGGCACACGAATTTTTGTCCTCTGTCCTGATTACGCCGCCACTTCGCTGGCCAGATCGGGGTGCCGGGCGATCGGGCGCATCAGGAAAAGCACCCCGCCCGGCGGATCGAAGCGGCCCGGCTCCCAGTCGCGCAGCGTGGAGACGGGGGTTCGATGACGCGGGCAAATTCCTGCCGGGTCAGCCCGGTTTTGCGTCGCGCCTCGCGCATGAGCATTTGCGCGGGCGTGGTGACGCGCGCAAAACGCCCGGCTCTGGCGTCCGTCAGCGCCTCCCGGATTCCCGACACCGGTTCACCGGCGTCAGCCTCGATCGCCCGCGCGACGGCTTCCGTGTCAATGTGCTTCAGCTCGGCCAGTCGTATCATGTCCTTCTCTTCATTTCTTCGCCAGGTGTTTTCCTTTACGGTCGAAGGCCCTATCTTTTCCCCCGCCTCCTTGGGGGAGAGGGTGGCCGAAGGCCGGGGGAGGGGTTCATCCATGAATCCCCCTCAAAGCAGAATCTTGTCGACCGGCTGAACGGAGATTTCCGGCGTCAGTTCCTGGAAAGAAAGCACGGCCAGTTCATAGTATTCCGTTTCCACCAGACGGCGCAGGTAGCGGCGAATATCGATGGAAGCCAGCAGCACGGGCTTTGGCCCCTGTCCCTTGGCAAATTTTCCCAGCGCCGCGCCCACCGCGTCGAGGAGGCGGCGCGAGGTCTCCGGCGGCAGGGAAAGGAAGGCGCCCACGGAAGTCTGGCGGATGGATTTGCGGATGGCCTCTTCGAGCTGCGGATCCAGCAGGAAGGCGGAAAGGATGTTCTGGCCGCTGGTGTGGCGATAACTGATCTGGCGTTTCAGCGCGCCGCGAACGTATTCCACGAGCATGATCACGTCCTTTTCCCTGGGCGCCCATTCGATGACGGCTTCCAGGATGCCGCGCAGGTCGCGGATGGAAATCTGCTCGGAAACGAGGCGCTGGAAGATGTCGGAGAGGCGCTGGATGGGCATCAGCCGGGTGGCTTCCCGCACCAGGTCGGGCGCGCGCTCTTCCATTTTGTCGAGAAGGAACTTGGTCTCCTGCAAACCGATGAAGCTCGGCGCGTGCCGGGAAAGCACGAGCGAGAGATGCCAGGCCAGGAGGCGCGGATGGGTCATGTAGCTCAATCCGGCGCGGGAGAGGAGTTCCGCGTCGCTCTCCGGCAGCCACAGGGACGGCGTATTCGGCAAGAAGGCATGCCCTTCCTGCGGCGCAAGGCGCAGCATCTGGAGGTTTTCCCGATTTTCGCCGACCATCACCATGCCCGGCTCGAAGCGCCCCCGGGAGACGGGAATCTCGTTCAACAGCAGGTGATAGGACAATTCCGCAAGACCGGGATTGGGCCGGATGTTGATGCCGGGAAAGGGAACGCCCAGATCGAAATAGAGCGCGCGGCGCAGGGCGGAGAGTTCGTCGTTGAGCACCTCGTAATCCAGGCTCTCGATGAGTTGCGGCGAAGTGTCCAGAATGATGGGCACGACGGGCGAGAATTCCTCGCGCGGCGCGCCGGGCCGGGCCGCCTGCTGCCTGCCCGCCGCCGGTTTCATGGCCTTGGCGAGTTCCTGCCGGTAATCGGGCGCTTCCTTGACTTCCTGCAGATGCTTCAAGGTGTAGCCGATGCCGCCCAGAAAGAACGCCAGCGCGAAAAGCTGCGCCTTCGGAAAGCCGGGAATCATGGCAAAGAGAAAAATCAGACAGGAGGCGACCAGGAGCGCCTTGGGCTGGGCGAAAATCTGCCCGCCGATCTGCGCGCCCACGTTGCCCGCGTCCGAGCCGGAGCGGGTCACCAGGATGCCGGCGGAAATGGCGACCAGGAGCGAGGGAATCTGGGAAACCAGCCCGTCGCCGATGGTCAGGATGCCGTAGAGTTGCAGCGCCTCGCCCGCGCTGATGCCGTTCTGCGTGACGCCGATCAGGGTGCCGCCCAGAATGTTTACCACCGCCACGATGATGCCCGCGATGCTGTCGCCCTTGACGAATTTCATCGCCCCGTCCATCGCCCCGAACATCTGGCTTTCCTGGGCGACCTCCTGACGGCGGCGCTGGGCTTCTTCCATGTCGATGGTGCCCGCCCGGAGATCGGCGTCGATGGACATCTGCTTGCCGGGCATGGCGTCCAGGGTGAAGCGCGCGCCGACTTCGGAAACCCGCTCGGCGCCCTTGGCGACCACCAGGAACTGGATGATGGTGAGGATGATGAACACCACCGCGCCGACGATGAAATTGCCGCCCACCGCGAACTCGCCGAAGGTGAAGATGATTTCCCCGGCGTCGGCCTGGAGCAGGATGAGCCGCGTGGTGGCGATATTGAGCCCCACGCGGAAGAGCGTGGTGAACAGCAGCATGGTGGGAAAGGAGGAGAAATGCAGCGGCCCCTTCACGTACATGCTCATCATCAGCATGACGAAGGAGAGCGCCATGTTGGCGCCGATCAGAGTGTCGATCATCGCCGTGGGCAGCGGCACGATCATCAGGGTGATGACGGCGACCGTGAGCGCGACCAGGAGGAGGTCGGTATGGCGGGTGATCACGCCCACCGTCCGGCGGGCGTTGGCCAGAAGCGCGGCGTTCATCGCGCCGCTCCGGCGGCAGCGAGATAGCGATCCATCACCAGAAAGGCTTCCTCGTTCCTTTGCAGCCGCCAGAGCGCCCTGGCCTTGAGGAGCAGGCGGACCGGGTCGGCGGAGCCGGTGGAATTGGCGGATTCGGCGGCGGAGAGCGGCGCTTCCAGCAGGTTCAGGGCCGCTTCGGCGTTGTCGTTTTCCAGGAGCGCGGCCACCAGGCTCAAGGTCGCTTCGCCGTCTTCGGGGAGGAGGGCGAGAAGCGCCTGGAAAAGACGCGCCGCCCGATCGGCAAAGCCCAGGCGCAGATAAAGAAAGCCCAGCACCCGCAGGCTGATGAGGTGCTCCCGATCCAGGTTTTCCATGGATCAGGCGCTCACCAGCATGTTGATGTAATCGCGCAGGAGCTGTTCGTTTTCCATCAGCGGCTCCAGATCGTCGCGCAGGAAGCGCCGGACCTGCGGGTTTTTGTTCCCTCGCAGACGCTTCAGGCTTTCCCGGAGGTTTTTCCCGAGCATGTCGGGGCGCAGCAGCGCCTCATCGCCGACCCGCGGCTGCAAACCCGCGAGAATGCGGCTCTGGAAATCGGCCAGGCGATACAGGTCGGCCAGCCTCGTCTCCGCGGAGACGTCGGTCGCCAGCGGGCGCGCCGACGGCAGGCGGAATTCGAACGGCTCGGCATCCAGCACGCCCTGCACCCCGACCTGGTGGTTCATGATGTCGCGGGCTTCCATGCTCATGGCGTTTCTCCCGTTTTCTTCCCGGATCGGCGGCTCAGAATCCCGCCGCCTTGGCGCTGTCGATCAGGAACATCGCCTGGTTTTCCAACGAGGCCGCCGTGAGTGAAGCGCGGTCCTGCCGGCTCGAGAAAATCAGGTGGTCGTGATGGAGACCGCAAAGCAGCGGAAATGGCGGCACGCGATCCGGGTGGCACAGGCGCAGGGCGGCAAGCAGGCGCTCGTCCTCGTAAGGCGGTAGCGGCACCGCCAGCGACATCACCAGATCGCCGTCCTCCGCCACGGTTTCCAGCGACAGTTGTCCCAGGCCATGCAGGTCGAAAACCGCCGGATTCGCCCGGGCGTTCGCCGTATCCTTCATGCCGATTCGATTCATGAATTCCTCCACGATGGCCCTGTGGCTTTCCGCTTCATGATTTTCCATTACTGCCCGTCCTTTTCCGACGACAGGGCCAGCGCCTCGTCCTCCCGCACGATGGCCGCGTCGACCGATTCCTGCACCGCGCCGATGAATTTTATTCGTTCCTCGGCGCTTTCGAAGAGCAGGGTGCTGAAATTCCGGGAGGTCGACAGCAATTCCTGAAAGAACAGCACTTCGCGCTCGATGTCGGGTGCCCTGACCTTTTCGAGCAGGCCATCGATGTCCCGCGCCGCGAGAAAGCGGTTTTTCTTCAGGGCCAGCACGTCCTTCAGAAAGCTCATGGGCGTCGTCCATGCGCAGTCCATGCCATGCACGCTCCGGCAGCGTTCCAGGAAGCGGCCGATCAGCGCATGCGCGCCGTTCAGGACGCGCGCCCTGCCCAGATTCGCGCCGACCGATTCGAGATGCGCCCTGTCGTGACTCCTCTGGTCGCTCTCCAGGTCGCAGGCCAGGCTGCGAAAGAGAAAATCCAGGGCCGCCTCGAAACCTTCCTCGCCGTATTTTTCCAGCACGAATGAAAAAAGATCGTCCAGGTTTTCATGAAAATCGCAGACCGCCTGCCGATACGTCGCGCCCAAGACGAAAGGCTCGCCCAGCGCGGGATGGTTTTCCGCTTCCAGCGCCCCCTGGATGCCGGCGCGAATGGCGGGGCCATCGTCCTTTTCGTGCATCTTCAGCGCCGCGTCGATGGCCTCCAGCGCGACGGCGGGCGCTTCGTCCTTCAGCGCCTCGCGCGCTTCCCTGAGCGCGGCCCAGGCCAGGGCGGGGTCGTTGCCCGCCCATTCCTTCGCCTTCGCCAGGGCGGCCCGCGGGTCGCGGTTGTTTTTCAGGAAGGCGTAAAGGCTTTCCAGCTGGTCCCGCCCGGCGGCCTTTTCCATCAGCGCCTGGTATTTTTCCACCTTTTCCAGGAAGCTCGCGGCCTGGTCCGTCCTGGCCTTGCGTTCCTTCAACGTGAGTTCTTTCGTGTTGTCGACGCCGAAAGTGAGTTCCTCGGCGGCGTCGGCAAGCGAAGCGAGCGGATCGTCGGAGACCTTCACCTGATAGCCCGCCAGGCTGCCCACGGCCTCCCCGCCCGAACGCGCCGACAGTTGCGCGTCGGCCACGTTCCTGTTCGGGGAGACGCCCGCCTGCTGTATGCCAAAATCCGCCATCGCCGTGTCTCTTCGTCGTCCTCCCGCTCCCGCCGGGGAAACTCCCATGCCCCCGGCCCAAACCCGATGAAGCGAACAATCATCGAGTGCCGCCGCTATCGCCAGCAAGAATCGCGCCACGATCATTTCCGGCAGGAAACCCCTGGTTGGCGGAAATGCCCGCTTTCCCGCCGCGCCTTCCTCGCCTCGACTGCCAATAAAGTTGGCGGATGAGGATAGGCGGATGGAGGCCGGCAGTCAATCCCGAACCCTGCACGCATGATCCTGGAAACCGTGGTTTCCAGGATCATGAATACGTTTGTGGCGACGAATAAACGGGCCGGACGGGCGCGGTCGGGTATCGAGTAGCCATGGTATGTTGTTGATACGCCGCAAGCAGCGGGGAATGCGCCCGAAGAGATTCAGGATCAAAGCTGGAACGCCAGCCACAGCAGCAGACCTTCCGCGATCTCCCGCGCCAGCCCCGGACGTCGAGAGAGGTAGGGCGCGCATTCTTCACGTCGTGATTCGACCCAGCGCGCGAAATCCGCGACGGCTTGCCGATCGTAGAAAGCGATCATCATCTCGTAGTTGAGGAAGAGGCTGCGCCCGTCGAGGTTGGCCGAGCCGACCAGCGCCAGTTCGTCGTCGACCAGCACGGCCTTGGCATGCACCATGCGGGGATGGATGAAGACGCGCGCGCCCGCGGCGGTCAGGTCGCGCAAGGAGCGATGGCGTGCGAAATCGGCCAGCTTGTGATTCGAGCGCGCGGGAATCACCAGATCGACGCTGATGCCGCGCCGGGCCGCCAGCGCCAGCGCGTTCAACAAGGTCGAATCGGGGACGAAATACGGCGTGATGGCGAGAATGCGCTGCCGCGAGGTGAAACAGGCCGAGACCAGCAGCGTGAAGATGGTATCGTCCGGGCGGTCCGGCCCGCTGTCGACCAACTGCGCCAGGGCGGACGAAGCGCCCGCCACCCCCCGGGTCGTCGCAGCGGCGAGAGGTGGTTCCTCTCTTTCGCTGGCGAACGCCCAGTCCCGCTCGAACTGTCCATAGGCCTGGGCGACCAGTTCTCCGGAAAGATCGAAGGAGAGATCGATCCACGGGGCGCGCCGCCAGAAAAAGGCCCGGGGCCCACCTTCGAAATACTCGGCCGCCAAGTTCCTGCCGCCGCACCACAGGTACTTCCCGTCCGCAACGACCATCTTGCGATGGTTGCGCAGATTGGTCCGTCCGCGTTTGGGGGAGGAAAACGGAGGCACGAAACGGAGGACCTCGATGCCGGCGTCCTTCAGTCTTTTCAGATCGAGATAGCCGCCCAGGTAGATGCCGATGCCGTCGATCAGCAGGCGCACCCGGACTCCGGCGCAGGCCCGCTGTTCCAGCAATTTCAGGATTTCGCCGCCGAGCGCGTCCCGGCCGATGAGAAAGGTCGATACCTCGAGACTGATGACGGCGCCGGAAATGACGCGGCGCAGGGCGTTCAATGCGTCGGTGCCGTCCGTGTGAATATTGAGGGAGTCGTAGGAAACGGGGTCGGGAATTCCCATGGCGGCGCCCAGTTGCAGCGAGCGCAGCATCGTCGGATAGGAAGCCGCGACCGAGACCGAAACCTGATGCGCCGCCGGCGGCGTTCGCGAAGCCGCCACCTTGCGAGTGCCGAAAGCCAGGTAGAGCGGCAAGGCGAGATAGGGCACCAGCAGAATGCCGAGCACCCAGGCGATCGCCGCCGAAGGATGGCGGCGCTGGTTCAGGGTCTGCGAAATCGAAACATAAACCACGAGACCCAGCATCACCAGCAGGAAATCGAGTACCTGCCAGTTCGCCCAGATGAAATCCGTCACGAATCCGATATCGATCTCCTTCCGAACGTCAATACGGCAGTTTTTTTGCCCGTCATCGCGAGGCGCAAAGCGCCGTGGCGATCCGGTACGCGGAGGCAAATAAAGTTGAAATTCTTGGTCGGTCCAGGCATTCAAGAAATCTCGTCAGATTCCGGTCTTTGTCCGTCATCCAGGTGTTTCGCCTCGACGGGCGCAGTACCCTCGAGGCAAAATGCCCCCAATCTGGCAAACAGCTTGTCGATGTATCTGTCCCGGTCGTCCGTCATGAACAGTACATGCATTTCCTCAAGTTCGTTTTGGGATTTGCCCCATTTCAGTTGCGGGTACCGTGTCCAGGAAAGGATGAAGCTGTCAAGGATCACGGTCGGGTCCTTCAAGCGTTGCTCGATATCCTTGATCCGTTTGTGGAACAGAACTTTCTCGCTGGCGGGGCCCTCCTGCAAAAGGCCGTGCGGCTCGATGAAGGTGACGTACTGTTTCCCGCCAACGAGCATCCACAGAATGAAATCGGGGTGAAAATTGCCCGCCTCGAAGAATCCCACGCCTTTGCCTCTGCTCATGTTCCTGAGCAGAAAGAGTTCCATTTCATCCGATTTGTTGCCGTTGCGCCAGGTCTTCAGGTCGATGACAAACTGATATTCGCTGTCATTGAGAGTGACAGGCAGGACGGTGATTTTCCCTCCACGCCGGACGTGAAAGAGCGGCTGGAACAGGTGCTTGCCGAAATTGCAGGCTTTCAGATCGCCCACCGTCAGCAACTCGTCCTTCTTCCGCTCCAGTTCTTTTTTAATCTGCTGGATTCCCTGGATGAGCTGTTCCTCTTCGCCGTCCACGATAAGCTGGTAGAACGCCTCCTGCGGGATATTGTCATCCTCCGGAGTCAGGTCGCGCAGTTCCAGGCGCGGCTCGATGTACTCCCGCTGGCGATAGTTGTAGTAGTGATCGCAGTACCGCTTCAGCAGCTCGGATGCCACCTGCTGCAACAGGAGCACGCCATCAAAAGTTATCGGATCAAGGCGGGTTTCTGGCAGATGGAGGGTGTACCAGTTCGGGTTTTCGAGCAGATTTCTGATGCCGTCCTTGGTGATGTTCAGGTTGTACCAGCTTCGCTCGCGCTTGAACTGCTCCAACTCGAAAAAGAGCATGTCGTAATCGAGCAGGGCCAGGTGCTGTTCGCGTAACGCCACCCTGTCTTTCCGGGTGGTCTCCGGGAGATTCGTATCACGAGAGCGCATGGCGGCAATGCGCGGGTACCAGTCGGCGACTACCGTGTTGTGCGTCAGGTAATCCGGGATTTCCCCGACAGCAGGCGCCGGCGCGTCCTTTTTGAAATCGTATTCCTTGCCGTCAGCGGCCTTCCGCTTCGGACGGAGGATTTTGAGCTTCCTGCCGAAATCATGGGTGACATTCAGCGGAATGGTGATGATCTTGCGCCGCTCGTTGCCGGGAAGACCTTCTTCCCTGAGAAACTCGCGGAACCTCTCCATGAAGTCGGCTTCGATGCCGAACACGTTGAGGGTTTCCAATTCCTCAATGAAGGCCGGCCGGACCGGCGCATGGGAATGGCCGCTGCGCTTCAGGCTCCACTCGTAGCCCTTCAGGCGGACACCGCGTCCGAAGAGCTGAATGATCTGAGAGCCCTCCGAGCGCCCGACATGCATCAGGCCCATGGTACCGACGCGCCAGCAGTCCCAGCCTTCGACGAATTTCTTGGAACCGATGAGCAGCTTGACGGGCGATGCGGAATCCTTCACGGAAGCGAACATGGCCTCGGTAAAGTCGCTGTCCTTCACAGTCAGGCGGATGCCGTTCTGCGCCGCCACTTCGACCACGTGATCGCACAGGCTCCTGGCATCACCGACGTTGATCAGACCGAAGGGCGTCCCGCTCGTGCCCGCGCGCAAGGCCAATTCGCCGGACTCGCCCTTGATGCGCTCCAGCGACAAACGACCGCCGGCGGCATGGTTGAACAATCTGGCAAGTATATCCCGGTAGATGGCATCAACGGTTTCGCCACCATTCATGGCTTGGGCCAGATAGGCGAAGGCCCCGGCGAAGATGTCGTTTCCATCCTTGTCCAGCAGGCCGGTATCCCGGCCCTTGCCGGTGAGGATCTCGTGCAGGCGTCGCGTCGCCGCCTGCCGGTTGCCGAGGAAGTCGGCGATGAACTGGATGATGAGCGCCACATCCGTGGCCACGATCTGTTCATCCTTGCTCATCTTGCCGGAGGAAACCGTGCTGCCGACAAAGACCCACAACGGCTTTTCCAGATTGAACGGCTCGAAATCCCGGGCTTTCTCCTCGTAGATACGGATCTGCTGATAAAACTTCAGCAGGCAGGCGGTCATATAGACAGACCGTGTCTCCTGGAAGGATTCCGGCAGGTTCAGAATCCGGTAATCCTTGCCGAAGCCGTCCTCGTAGAACCAGCGATAGGAATAATCGAAAACGACCGCCTTGGCGTAGCTGTTCTCGAAGTCCGGGTTGCCCGAGGCCTGAACAGCCTGCTCGAAGGTGGCCGAATACTCGAAGGTGAAACCCCTGGCGCAAAGTTCGGACCGCCGAGTAAACCAGGCGCCTTCCTCCTTGCCACTCATGCCGCGATGGCCTTCATCCACCAGAAGCAGGTTCTGATCGCCAAGGCTTCGCGTGGCGATGGTGTTCGGCCCTTCCTGATCGGCCAGCTTGGTAATTTCCAGCACATCCACGCGCCCAAGGCCCTGGGCAAAACCGAACAGTCCGCCACGGGATTGCAGGTAGCTGCCTGCCGGGATACCGCTTTCCCGGAACTCGGCAAGGTGCTGCTCGGACAAACGCTCGCTGGGCGTCAGCAGGATGACACGGGAAAGTTCTTTGTCCTTCCCGTGCTTTGCGGCATGGTGCCGGTATTGCAGCAGGTTGACGTGCATCAGCAGCGTCTTGCCGCTGCCAGTGGCGTTCTGCAGGCAAAGCTTGTTCAGATCATCCTCGTCGTAGGGCGGCACGTCGGCGTAGCCGTCCCAATGGCTGTTGAATCGTCCAACGAACGTGTTGAGGTCGTCCAGCAAGCCCTCGCGATTGCCGAAGAAGCGATCCAGGTAAATCTCGACGAATAACAGGGTGAGCCACTGATAATATTTCCACGTCACCGGTGGATGGCGCTTCTCGTTGATCGCCTGGGTGTGGCGAACGATGTTCTCCTCATATATGAGAGTTTGCTCTTTTCCAAGAGCGCACA